>CAIQBY010000300.1 GCA_903870175.1 uncultured Bacteroidota bacterium | reverse complement strand
TCATATTAAACCAAAAGAGAAATATCCAAATGAAAAAATAAAGGAAATAGAAGAAATACAGAGTAAAATTGAAAATGAACGCTTGTACAATGAAGCATTAGTGCAAGCCAACGCATTACTACAGAATAAAAATTATGATAAGGCTAAAACAAGTTATCTTATGGCAATCACATACAAGCCAAATGATATTTTGGCTATTAATAAATGTAAAGAATGTGATAATGGAATTGCAGAGGAGAAGCAAAAGCAAAAAGATATTGAATATAAAAACCTTATGGCGCAAGGGAATAGTTTGATGGCAGTAAAAAAGTATGAAGAAGCAAAAGCGATGTATGAACAGGCGAAAAGCCTTAAACCTGATGCTGAAGATGTAAATAGCAAACTTGGAGCTTGCCAGGCAACGATAGATTATCTTGAACAGCAAAAGGTGGATGCAGAATATAACTCAGTAATGAATCAAGGAAATAATGCATTTAATAAATATGAATATGATAAAGCATTAGGATTTTATGAACGTGCACTTGAATTGAAACCTGATGAATCATTGCCTAAGATTAGAATTGGTAAGATTAATAATATTAAACAAGATGGAGGCGATGAAAATGATATTAGCAAAATTTATGAAAAATGTAAAAACGGAGTATTTTATATTGTTGAAATTGGCATAAACTATAATGATGAATACAAAATTAAATCACAAGGTTCTGGCTTTTTTATTTCCGCAGATGGTGTTGGAGTTAGCTGTTATCATGTTTTAAATAGTTATAATTATAAGAACAGTGTTGTGATGATTGACAAAGACAATATTTATGATATTCAGTATATTTTAAAAGAAGATAAAGATTTGGATTATGTCATCTTTAGTGTAAAGAAGAAACAAAAGCAGCTTTCATATCTAACCATTTCCTCAAAAGAACCGGTGACGACAAACAAAGTTTTTGCTATAGGAAATCCCGAAGGGCTTTCAAGAAGATACACTCCTGGAACAGTAAGCGGTTTTGAAAATAATAACAATGAAATTGCAATTGATGTAAGTATTACTCACGGCAGTAGTGGAGGACCTTTATTTAATCAGAAAGGTGAAGTAGTAGGAATTACTTCTGGAGGTCACATGTTTGAAGGAGGTAATTTTAATGTAGCTGTCAATATTCATAAAATTCCTTATTACAATTACGTGAAATAATAAGGATATTAAATACCAAACAAAACTTTATTTCACTTTGTAACATTATTACATTGCCTTTACCATTAATTAAACTCTCCTGACGGACTTCATTAAGCAAATTGCAATGCGAAGATGATGAAATCTCATCTGATGATTTAACCCTCAAAACAAATAATGCTTTTATTATTTGTATTTTTGCCAAAAGAATAATCAAAAATACATTGAATATTTGATCATAAAGGGTGGAGAAGCCACAACACATAGTTTAACTCTTTAACTTTTCCGAATGCGATAATAACAAACTTGCAAAAATGACAAAACATAAAAAAGAAAAAGTAAAAACAGTGGAAGAGCCGGCTACAGCTTATTTAACTACCCAGGCATTGGAAAGAGCGTTGAGCAAAGCTACCCGTAACCTCACCAAGGAAGCAATGGAACTGATGGGATATGAGGTAACTGTGGAAGATAATTGGGTAGTGAGAAAATACAAAGATGGGAGAGTGGAAAAAATTGAAGAAATTGAGAAAATAACTCTCGACAAGAATTTTGAACTTCCCTAAATATAAGCCGAAATTAAGAATGAGAGTATTTGCAGGTGGTATAATACTGCCAAAGAAAACTTTCCGGAATGGTTCAAAAAATATTATTTGAATAAAATGAAAAAATGATTAACCCAAGTAACTTTGCGATATGGCAAAACATAAAAAAGAAAAGGTAAAAAAAGTGGAAGAGCCTGCTGTTGCTTATGGCGAAAAGCGAATTGTTTTTTTTAAATCGTTTGAAGAGGCAGACGAATACACAGCAAAAGAACGTGCAGAAATTCCATACGACAAAAGAATGATGCATATAGAAGAGCTTCGCAAATTGGTTTATAATAAATACCTTTTACCGGATAACAGTTGGAGTTCTATTAAAAAAGTATTTAAAATAATGCCGCCTTATACCAATGATATTAGCTAATAATTTTGAAGAAGTACTTATTGCTTTTAATAAACAAAAAGTAGAATATATGATTGCAGGAGGTTATGCGGTAATTTTTCACGGTTATGGCAGAACTACTGGAGATTTGGATATATGGGTAAAACCCTCTCCCGAAAATCAAAAAAAAATTATTGCTGCATTTAAAAAGTTGGAATTTCCTGACGAACTAATAGATTACATAAAGAACATAGAAGATTTTTCAAAACCTTTTGCTGTCAAGATAGGCGAAGAGCCTATACAGGTGGATGTGTTTAATGCTATTACCGGAGTAAGCTATGCGGATGCAGAAAAAAAATCCATTCCTTTTAAGTTTTCAGAAAAATTGGAAAGTAGATTTATTCATCTACACGACTTGATTACAAATAAAATGCTAACAGGAAGGTTAAAAGATAAAGCCGATGTGGAAGAACTTCAAAATATAAACATACATTCTAAAGATAAAAGTATTGTCGCAACTATAAAAAAACTGTTTGGCATTAAATGATAAACATAATTGGGAGCCTAAAGAAAAAACAATTGAAAAATAAATAACATATATTAATATTATGTAGTTTTTTTCTTCCTTCCTAATCTTTATTTCACTTTGTATCATTAATACATTACCTTTACCATTAATTAAACTCTCCTGACGGACTTCATTAAGCAATTAGCACTGCAAAGATGATAGAATATCATCTGATGATTTAACTTATCTTTTAGACATACCCGTTTAGAACATACAGTATTACCGCATACTTCAACAGTATGCAATAGTTTGTAAACAGTTATTACGCCTGCGCATATAGTATTGTAAATTAAAGAATGGAAGCAATAAAAGGAAATAGTAGTATTACAAATGATGTAAATAACGAACGTGTTTGTTATTCAAGTATTGTGATTGAAAATATAATTCTGCCAATTTATTTTGATACTATTCAAATTTCAGAAAGGACTGCTCAAATTAAAATCATAGTAATACCAACTAAATGTCGTGATGCCCAAAGTTGGGGAATACAAAACCAAACAATATGCATATCGCAACATGTTGGAAGAAGTGATACCCAAACATGGGGAAGACAAACACCAACAGGAAGCGTATCGGAATACGTTGGAAGAAGTGATGCCCAAACATGGGGACGACAAACACCAACAGGAAGCATATCGGAATACGTTGGAAGAAGTGATGCCCAACCTTGGGGACGACAAACACCAACAGGAAGCGTATCAGAATACATTGGAAGAAGTGTTGCCCACACTTGGGGACGACAAACACTAACAGGAAGCGTATCGGAACACGTTGGAAGAAGTGATGCCCAAACATGGGGACGACAAACGCAAACAGGAAGCGTATCGGAACACATTGGACGACGTGATGCCCAACCTTGGGGACTACAACATTCAACATTAATAAATCAAACACAATGAAAAAGAAGAACAGCGTAAAACGCAACACAGCAAGCGGAAACGGAAGTTTCCACTGTACAGGATTGTCGCCTGTGGACAAAGAAATGGAGAAGTTTAAACTCATTATTCTGACCATTGCAATGGGATATAAAAAAGCAAAGCTCGGCTTTACCATCAAAACAGCTGACAGTGAATTCTGGAGCAATTCAGTAGCCATAGCAGCAGCAATACGATTGAACAAGAGTGGTTATTATTCGAAGAAGTTTAAAGATATGTACAAATGGGATGCATTAAATATTAAGTTTAAGAAAGCAGTGGTGTCGGTAAAGCTTGGCGGGTTGGCGAAAGCTGAAATTAAGAATACTATTAAGATAGAATTGAAGGGAATGCTGGACGATGCTGTGTCGTATATAAATAAACTGGCAAGAAAGAACCCTTTTAATTCGGAAGCTATTGTAACAGGTGCAAAATTATTAACATGTGGTAAAAGTAGAAGAATAAAGCAGGATTTGGAGGCAAGGAAAGGTAAGATTGAAGGAGAAGTAAAGCTAAGTACAATAGCCGAAAAGGTGAACGGAAGATATGTAAGAACCAGGTATTACTGGCAATGCAGCATGGATGGCGGAAACACTTGGAGCGAAAGTTTTTTGAGCGACGGTGCCAAATATACATTCACAGATATGCCGACAGGGGTTAAAATATTCTTTCGTAAAAAAACATTAACCTCCAAAGGCGGACATAGCGCATGGTGCGCTCCTGTGGATTTTACGTTGTAAGAAGTAAAGGGTAAAATTTAAAGAGGAAGGAATAAAAAAGTATAACTATGGAATTAGGAATAATAGAAAACGACTCCACTGCAAGGGATGAAATGGCTGCCCGTCTGCTGTGGACAGCCGCAGTTATAGCTCCTAATGTTAATGTTTGCGGCAACCTGGGACCTGCATTGGATTTGCAAAATGAATTTTTTTCGGTGAGAGAAGCCTTATTGTTTAAAATTTATATGAATAAAATGAAAAACCATGCAGATAATGATAGAAAAATGATAAGTGACATAGAACAGATGTATAAAAACATATTGTTCTACAGGAAGAAAAAAGGAAAAGTGAAGTCAGAAGTAATATATCTGAAAAAAGCAGAAAACTCATTGCATTCTTTGTTGACAGAATTTAGAAATCATTTGAGAAAGGATTGTGAAAAATTAAAAATCACCGAACTGCTTCCTCTCACACATTCTAATATTGAGGGAAAAGATAAACCAATACTAGCCTATTATTTTCCCGAAGGAGATACTGCCCAATCAGTGGAAGAACTTATTTTGCTTATGAGCACATCAATGATGGCTGATGATGGAGACTTTAATTTTCTGGATGAAGAAATAAAAACCAACAATTCCTCAGCCGATATTTCGATGGCAAATACAAGTGATAAAATCGATTTCTTTTCTGATTTCCTTTTTCAGCTTCCTTCTCCTGAATTATTAACCACACAGCAAATGATGGTTCTTCGGGATCAACTAAGTACCACTTTATATCCGCTGTTTAAAAATTATGAAATGCTGTTCAATATCCTTAATAAAATAAGTTTTGTGGAGGACAATTATTCGCAAATAGCGGATGAATATTTTAAACAGGTAAAGGATGTTAAATCTGCCATGCAGCAGGCCATTGATGCGAGCCAGCTTTTAAATCAGCTGAAAGATGAAACCCAAAACGGAAGTATTGGTGTTTATTATAAAATTTCTGTCGGAATAAGTTCGTTCGAAAATATTTTAAATTTTTATGAGCAGTCAGGTATCGTTGATAAACAAATTAAGTTGTATATAAAAGAAGATATGAGTACCCGCGGCAATATTGAAAATACCCGATTGTTTTTCTTTCTTGAAAAGAATCAGGAGCTAAAGAACAATTAATGATTGTGAAAAAAATACAATTCAACAGGTATTATACCTGATAGTATCCAATAATATTATATGAATATATCCATTATAAATAAATCAAGGTCGAAACTGGAGGAAATAGAGCAAAGCAGGTTGGTCTGGGTTGCTGCATTAATAGCCGAAAACTGTTGCTTTTGCTCAGGGCTTACCGCCATGATACATACTTATATATCTTGGGAAAAATTAACCGAGCCCGAAAGATATGTGTGGACAAGGACAATGATGGAACTTAACCCGAAAATAAATGATGAATATATACAACAGTATACTATCCTCTACGAAAGGGTAAAAGAATCGAGACGGATGAAGCAGAAAGGAAGAGACCATATAATAATGTTGAAAAAGTCGGAGAAAATTATAATGAGTTTATTTGACAGTACCAAAGTCTGGCTTGAAAGCATTATTACCGGTAATAATTATCATCAGTTGATGCCTATTATGGAACTTAATCCGGTAAACGGGAAAAAGCCGTTATTGATTTATTCGATTGACGAAGAATTTACCAAAGAACAGTCGGAACAGATTATTCAAACAATGGCAGGTATGGTTTATCAGCCGGGTATTATTGCTTTTGTTGACAGCACTATACATAAATACGAAAAAGGAAGGGACATGAATAAATCGGGAATGATGCTTACCACCCCCACATTTATTTATGATTTTCTGTTCGAAATAATAGCCCCCGAAACCTTGACTTCTTCTCAGGTAAATGTAATCAGGTATCAATTAAGTAAGTCTTTCTGGAGCTACTTTGATAAATTGGTAATACTAAGTATTGAGTTAAAGGACATAGCTTTTACAAAAGATAATTTTAAAATATTGACTGATTTGTATCATCAAAAAACAAATGAACTGAAACCCTCACTTCAGGAAGCTATCGACAGTAACGAAATACTGAATCAATTAAAAACAGAAGGCGTAATAACTGCAAAATATAAAGTGTTTATAGGCATTACTTCATTTAATATATTGCTGAATTATTATAATAAAGCAGAAGTGCTTAACAACGATATAATACAATATACCAAAGAGGAAATAGAAAAAGAAATAAGTGCGGATAATGCACGGTTGTTTTTGTTTATGGAAAAATAAAAACTGCAAAGAGACAACTATGGTTATATCTATTATAAATAAGAGGCACTCAAAAATAAAAGAGGCAACACAAATTGGTATGGTGTGGGTAGCAGCAATTATAGGAGAGCGGGTATCGGTTATCGGAGCAGCTAACTTTATGTTATATAGTTATATTAATTGGGAAATATTAAGTGAAGCGGAGAGATTCAAATGGACATTCTATACGATGGATAAGGATCCAAAAATAACTAAGGAATTTTTAAAGGACTTTGTTACACAATATGAGACAATAAAAATTGTGAAACGGCATAAAAATAAAAGCAGAGAAGATATTGTAACAATAAACAAAGCAGAGAAAATTATAATGAGGCAATTTGATACTGCTAAAGCCTACCTGAAAAATTTTAGTATTCAAAATAAATATTATCAGATGATACCTATTATGGATGTTAATCCTATTAACCAAACAAAACCTATACTGATATATAACATAGAAGATGATAATACTGAAAACAAGAAGGAAGAAATTATCAGAACAATAGTAAAAACAATTAAAAAAATTGACACTATACCACTGATAGATAAAAACATTAGAATTTATGAAATGGGAAGGAACATGAATAATTTAAAATGGATGATGGTGCCCTCCCAATTTATTTATGATTTGCTGATTGAAATGCCTGCTCCTGAAACATTAATCACTTCCCAATTAAATATTATCAGATTTGAGTTAAGTCATGTATTCGGGAATTATTTTGATGAACTGACAAAGCTAAATGAAGAAATAAAAAACATTCCTTTCATCAAAAGTAATTTTAAATCACTTATTGAACGCTATCAGCAAAAAACAAATGAATTAAAACCATTGTTGCAAAAGGCAATTAACAATAACCAGTTATTAAATCAATTAAAAACAGAAAACAAAATAATGACAAAATACAAGTTATACGTTGGCATTACAACATTCAATGCATTATTTAACTATTACGGCAAAATGGCAATACTTAGTGAAAACATTATACAGTATGCAAAAGAAGATATAGCAACAGAAATAAGCATAAATAATGCACGGTTGTTTTTGTTTATGGGAAAATGAAGAAAAATAAAATATAATAAAAAAAAATGCAGATTGGGATAATAAATAGAACACAGTCGAATGTGGAAATGTTAACAGAAATAAAAAATTTGTGGACAGTAATTTTGTTTGGCGAAAGAATAGAGTCTGCCGGAGATTCGGCAAGCATTATGCATTTAGTGCTTGATTATAGAGGTTATTCGGAGAAAGTGAAAATGAAAGGCATATTTAAAACACTTCGAGAGCAGGGGAGGGAAGAGGAAGAAATAGCACAGTATGAAAATATGTATAAAGAAATTATGTCTTTCCGAACTATTAAAGGTAAAAATAAACAACAGTTGGATATTAGCAATAGAGGTGAACGGATAGTTAAAGAATTTTTATCAATCCAGAATAATACATTTATTGATGGATTAACTTTTTATAAAATTAAGGAATTACTGCCATTTTCTTTCACTGATATGGTAAATTCGGATAAATCATTACTACTTTGGTATTATCCTGCCGGAGAAGATGAAAACAGTGTGAATATAGGTATCAGAGTTATTGAGGAGAGGATATCAGGCGATAAAACAGTATTTCTGTTTCCCGATACTATTACCCAACATATTACCCCAACTGAAATGAATAGTTGTAAACAGGCAACAACAGATAATACCTTTCTTTCCGATTTAATATATACCATACCTGCTCCCGAAAGCCTGTCAACAGGACAAATAAGTATTCTCAGAAACACATTCAGTACTATTTCCTGGGAATTATTTAATCAAATGGAAACCTTATTCTTACCCTTTAGTGCTATTACATTTTCTTCTGAAAATTATGAAACTCTGGTAACATTATACAGGGAGAAAACAGAAGAATTAAAAATAAAATTACAGGAAGCCATTGACAAAAATGAATTTCTAAATCAACTAAAAGCAGAAAGTAAGGATAATTTGAATTATAGCTTATATGCTGGTATCACCTCATTCGAAGGAATTAGTTTAATGTACAAAAACCTGAATATAATTTCGGATGCTACAATGATGTATATAAATGAAATGGTAAGCGAAAAAAATAATATTAAAAATTCACGTTTGTTTTTATATGTAAAAACAGAATAAAAAGTAAACAATAATCACTAACAATAAACAATAATAAAATGAGTAAAAAATTTGAATATGTCAATACGGAAAGGTTCTCCGGATTTGCTTCAATAGAAGTAAATGAAGTAGCAGGAATAGTGAAGATAGCGGAAGCAAACCATGTAAAGTTTATTTTCCGCACCGGATTAAAAGACAAAGATGCTATTCCTGAAGAATTTTTTTTTCCGGTACACAGCACTATTTACAGCATTAAATCAAATGGGTTTTATTTGCTCGATGATTATTATAATGCCTGCGAAAAAAAATTCCCTAATGCAGAAGAGTTTTATGAAGCCGTAAAAAATGGGTATGACATATACGAAGAATATAAACACAGCAAGAATGCAGGTGAAGGAAGCAGCAATAAAGAGGACTTCGATAATGCCAAAACAAAAGGATTTGTAAAACACTTTGATACCTTCAATCGAAAAAATGATAAGTATAAAACAAATACCAGAACTTTAATTCCGCCCGAAAAAATGGATAGCCCCATACATATATGCGAATATGCCGAAACAAAAGGATTTAAAAATTATCAGGAGTTCGAAAAAGCGTATGATGCAGGATACCCGGATATGGCAATATTTACAGAAAGTACATCTAAAGGTTTTAAATCATCAGAGGACTATTTTGATGCTGTAACCAAAGGGTTTTCACAACCTACTGATTACGAAGAAGCAAAAGGGAAACGAATTAGCAGTAAAAAAGAACTGGATGATTACCACTATCTTAAATTAACTAACTTTAAAAGCCTTGCCTTTGATGAACATCATCTGCTTATTACATTAAGGGAATATGAAAATGGAAAGAAATTTACACTCGACCAGTTGCATCAGTTAATGGGTAAAGAACAGTTGCGTTTTAAAAGAGCGTTTGCAGGAAGTGAAATGCAGACACTTCCATTATGGTACACTCAAAATATTAGTAAAATAGACCAGTTTCATACATTTATGACTGCTAATGAAGATATAAAAAAGAATGGTACTTATAATGAAAATGCAAAAACGTATGAAATATTCCGTTTGTCAAAAACAAAAGTATATGTTGATGCAAGTAATGTTGCGTATAACAGCAGTATTGATAAAAGTAAAACACCAATGTTTAAAAATATTCGATTAGTATTGCAGGAACTTACTTTGCGTAAATTTACTGATATTGTAGTAATCGCAGATGCTTCGCTAGCTCATAAAGCCAAAGATAGAGTGGAACTTCAGCAAATAAGAAAACTGGCCGAATATCACGAAGCACCATCAAAAACTCAGGCAGATATATTTTTGATTGAAGCCATTCATCACAATAAATGTATCATAATAAGTAATGATACTTTTGCTGACTGGCAAAAAGATGATGCCTGGGTGAGAGCAAACATCAATAATCTGCGCATTCCTTTTATGATTCTGGATGGAGGTCGTGTTTCTATCCCCACCATCGAAAAAATAGAAAGAGAGAATAATGAATAGATAATTAACTTTTACCGGCAATGAAATGCTTGCAATAGATTATAAATAATAAATAAAAACGAAATGATAATAGAAAATGCCTCCTTTAATGAAGTAGTAAAATTTATAAGTGCTCTGGAACTTGCCGACAAGGAAGAGATGCTGAAACTACTGACATTTGATATTGAAGCAACAAAAAAGGATGATGCCATAAAAGCAAATCCGAATGACCCACTAATGAATTTCAGAAGACAGTTGAATAAAGAAAATCAGAAACTGTTTGATGAATTTTTAATTAGTATGGATAAGATAGAGGAGGGGTATCAATTATACAAAAAGCAATATAACGGCATGAAAGACCGTATTAAAAGAGCCCGTGAAAAAATAAAGGAATTAACAGAAGAAGATGAAAAAAGCGGACAAAGACATTCGAGTTTAACTTATATAGAACAAAGTGAAATATACTATATTTTAAAAAAGTTTCCACAAATAGATAAAGCGATTGATGCTTATAAGGTATGCAGAAAAAAATATGCCAGTGATTTTAAAAATCTTATTAATTCGAGGTCGGACAATAATGCTCATTTCCCTATAGCATTTAAAAAACTTGAAGATGAATTTTACAACTGGTTTAACATGAAGAGTGTTGCTGCAGATGCAGTAAGAATAGCAAATAATAATTTTAAAAAAATGCAGGAATCATTTGATTCTGATCGTAAATATAGAGATATGAGAAAGCAAATGGCAATACAAGCTGCCGAACGGGCAGCAGCAAAAGCAGCAGCAGACGCATTGCTTCCTAAACAGGAATAAGGTGATTATGAAATTCTAAATTCCAATTTCTAAATTCTAAAATGAGTTTAGGTTAGAATTTAGGATTTAGTGCTTTGAGTTTAGATATTATAATTTGTAATAATTAAAAAGATATGGCGGCAAAAAAAAGTGATAAAAAAGAAATAAAACAAACCGATGTTGAGCTGATGGACATGACGGGGCCTGTGAAACAGGTAAAACAAACCTTTCATAAGGTATTCAGGAAAGGTGACATATACGAAAGAGGGAAAATAGTATATCCTGTTGGAAAAAGTCATTCAAACGGCATCACCATTTTTAATGAAAAAGGAAAGAAAATAGAAGCACATTTATTTTCTGAAGACGGACATATTTATAAACAATTTTATAATGAAGATGGAAAGGCTACAAATTATTCACATATCAAGGCGGATGGCAGCATACATTATACAGGTAAACATATATACAATAAAAACGGTCTCGAGATAGAAAATTCAAGTTATAATGCCGACGGAACATTTTCTTCAAAAATCGAACGCAGCTATAATGAACGAGGGCAACAAACTGAATGTATTCAGTATTTTAAAGAAAATGAAATATGGCATAAATCAGTTTGGGTATATGATATTAATGGATTTAAAATTGAAGATATATCTACCAACGGAGATGGAACATTGTCTCACCGAAATACCTATAAAAATGATAAGAACGGACATTGTATTCAGATGGAAATGTATAAATCGGATGGTAATTTAGATAAACGACATACGTTTGAAGTAGAATATGATAGTGAAGGAAATTACATAAATAACAATCAGTACCATAAAGATTTAAAAAGAGCAAGCCGTGAGCTAGAAGAAAATGCCTGGGAACGGGATGCTTTTACTAACTGGATTGAAAAATGGGATTATTATAAAGGCGTAATGGTAAGTGTAACAGTTCGCGAAATAATTTATTATGGCGAACAACCTCCATTTAAAGAATATTTAAGTAAAGTTATCATTGACGATAAACCTATAGTAGAAATGAAATCAAACTTAACTGATGAAAATATTCCTTTGTCGGAAACCGCATTATTAACAAGGGAGTTATCAAATGTAAGGTGGATAGCGGAAGCAGCTTCATTGCCTGAAAATTTTTCGGCTTTCAGATATTATGTAATTATAAATAATGACTCTCCTTCGGTGTTGGATTATTCGCATGGAACGATTGAAGTTATAGCATTAATGCGCGAATTAATTGAAAGTATGGGGGCACAAGTGTACATTCATTCAGCGAAGACATGGAAGAAAATGACCATGGTATGAAATCAGCTTTAATACGTTATACGTTGGTATTTCCAGATAAGGGTTATATACTTCTGGCACCCGAAATAACTGAAGAAGAAATTTTTGATTATGATGTTCCTGATTATGTAAGGCAGCTTATTAAATACGATTATAATGATTTATTTACCAGTCAGGTGAGATTATTACATCCAAGTGATGCATCAGGTAAACGGGATAAGGATTTTGAAGAGGAATTGCAAGCTATCATCGAAATGTGCACATTGGAAAAGATACCGGACCAGCCCAAAATATATATGGTAGAAGTGGTAAATAGTAATTTTCACCTTCAATCTCATGCTATAGATGATAGTTTTGAAATTAGAAATCTGGATATGAATTACGGATTTGGTTTTGAAAAATTTCATAACGAATTAATGCTGCGCTTTCAAAACGAAACAAAGGGCTTGGTATTATTTCATGGTGAACCGGGTACCGGCAAAACTTATTATATACGCCATCTGTTAAGGTCGATGGCAAACAATAAAAAAATAGTTATTTATATGCCGCCCAATATGGTTGACCATTTGGTAGAACCGGGTTTTATGACTTTTATTTCCAAACAGGTAACCCATTATTCTCAACAGGGTTTTTTCTGTGTACTGC
>CAIQBY010000299.1 GCA_903870175.1 uncultured Bacteroidota bacterium | reverse complement strand
CTTTATGAGGTAAACCTTCATTTAGGAACAAAAGGGGATCGCCTTTATGAGGTAAACCTTTATTTAGGAGCAAAAGGGGATCGCCTTTATGAGGTAAACCTTTATTTAGGAGCAAAAGGGGATCACCTTTATGAGGTAAACCTTTATTTAGGAACAAAAGGGGATCGCCTTTATGAGGTAAACCTTCATTTAGGAACAAAAGGGGATCGCCTTTATGAGGTAAACCTTCATTTGAGAGCAAAAGTGAATCACCTTAAACTTATCCTCGAAAGACCAAATAACTAATTTCTTTCTCTTTAAAATAATTATACCTTATATTATAGTGTATAGGTTCTTTCTGATAAGTCAATAAAAAATAATCAATAAAAAGTCCCGAATTATTTCGAGACTTTTTTATTTAGTTAATCAGTTTATTTCGTCCTCACGTAAAAGTGCGAAATATTATTCTTACCGGTCGGTCGTTCATCAATCTCAATGCTTTTAATGGTTTTAATCAAGTCCGAAAACTTCTTATGTCCATAATTTCTTGGGTCGAAGTCAGGATGTTTTTTATAAATCAAATTGCTTAAATTATTCAGCGAAACCCATTCATCTTCCTCCGTTAAATCATCAATGCTGTCGGTCAATAATTTATTAATTGCTTTATCATTGGCAACAACTGCAGGTGCTTTCGTTTCTTTAGCAGTCGTCTTTGCTGGCGCAACTTCCTTCGCTTCCTTCTTTAATATTTCTATATAAATAAATTTATTGCACGAAACAATAAAAGGCATCGGCGTTTTCTTTTCACCAATCCCAAATACTTTCATGCCTGCTTCGCGCAATCGTGTAGCAAGTCTGGTAAAATCACTGTCGCTTGATACTATGCAAAAGCCATCTACGCCACCAGTGTACAGTATATCCATCGCATCAATAATCAATGCCGAGTCGCTCGAGTTTTTCCCAGTTGTATAGCTGTATTGCTGAATAGGTGAGATGGCGTTCTCCAGCAACACTGTTTTCCAACCGGATAATGTTGGTTTAGTCCAGTCACCATATATTCTTTTAAATGTCGGAGAGCCATATTTTGCAATCTCTTCCAGCATTCCTTTAATGTTTGAATAAGGTACATTGTCAGCATCTATTAATACCGCAAGTTTTAATTCTTTTGTGTTTTCCATTTCTACTATTTTTAATAATTTATCGGTTACTCGTTTTCGTATAGTCGCAGTTTGTTTTTTAATGAAGTAAGTTCCGTATGCAAATCATCCACCCTGTTCAACAGATGAGAAATAGCATCAATGCCTTCAATATTTATATCCAGTTCATAATGCATCCGAATCATTTTCTCAAGGTCTTTCAACTGACCTTTATAAATATATTGCGTTTCTTCCACAGTAGTTACTTCTATTAATCCATATTCGTTCAACGAATTTATAAAAGCAAATTCAACATTATGATGTATGCAGAACTGCTGCACGGAAATTAAGTTATCAGTTTCCATTCTTATTTAGTTTTGATAATTCAGTAAATAATTCTTTTTCTTTTTCAGTAAGATTTGTCGGTGTTGTTAATTGATAAGTGATAAATAAATCACCGAACTCACCTTCTTTTTTATAAACAGGAAACCCATTTCCTTTCAGCTTCACCTTGGTTCCATTAGGTGTTTCCGGCTTTATGTTCAGTTTCACTTTTCCATCAAAAGTGTCAATCATTATTTCGCCGCCAAGCACAGCAGTATATAAATTCAAATCAACGGTAGAGTATAAATTGTTGCCATCACGTTTAAATTTAGTATGATTAGTAACAGAAAAAGTAATGTACAAATCGCCATTAGGTCCGCCATTTACGCCTTCACTGCCATGTCCGGCAATCTTTATGGTTTGCCCATTCTCCACACCGGCAGGTATAGTAAGCCGTATTGATTTACCATTAACAGTCAATGTTTGTTTATGAGTAGTGTACACATCTTTTAGGTCGAGATGCAGTTCCGCATTAAAATCCTGCCCTCTGTATTTAGCTTGTCCACCGCTTCTTCCGCCACCTGCACCGCCAAACATAGAAGAGAAGAAATCAGAAAAATCATGTTCGCCGAATGATTCTGCACCTCCCTGTTGCCCCTGGAATCCTCCATATTGCTGTTGTTGCTTCTCTGCATTTTCAAAATGCTCGGCATTCTTCCAGTCTTTTCCATACTTATCGTACTTCTTTCTCTTCTCCGGATCGCTAAGCACTTCATTCGCTTCATTTATTTCCTGAAACTTTTTCTTTGCAGTCGCATCATTCGGATTAAGGTCTGGGTGGTGCTTGCGGGCTAACTTTCGATAAGCTTTTTTAATATCATCAGTACTTGCATTTTTATCAAGTTCCAATATTTTGTAGTAATCAATAAAGTCCATCTCTGTTTTAAAATTGATTACAAAGGTAGGTATAAAGAAATTGGGGATATGAAATCAGGTAGTGATATTAATCATTCAGTTAGCTTACTGCTTTTCTCAACAGTCCATAATAAGCGATATCAACAACATTTCCATCATACGTTCTTATATCTTTTCTGATGATGCCTTCAAGGGTAAATTTGTTTTTCTCTGCTACTTTTCTGCTCGAGAAATTATCTTCGGCACTGCGGATAATAAGTTTATTCAGTTTTAATTCTTCAAAACAATAATCAATAATTAAGGAAACAGATTTAGTAACAATTCCTTTTCCTTCGTATGCTTCGTCAATAAAGAAGCCTAGTTCGCTCTTCGGTATGTTCCAGTCGATGTCTTTAATAAACACCGCACCGATTATGTTGTTGTTAATCGTATCACAAATAAGATAGGTGAAAAATTCCTTTTTCTTCATCCTTCTCCGGCATGCTCTTATATAACTTATAGTTGATAGTATTGATTTTGTTGAATTCAATGTACTCGGGAAATAAAGCATCAATCTGTCCTTATTTTTCTGTACTAAAGAAAAATATTCAACAGCATCCTTACTGTTTATTTGCCGGAGTATATAATTATCAAACTTCAATCAGGGTTGTATTAAAAGTTAAATAACTTACAAGAAATTTAAATTGGGGAAACCAAATTAGAAATTCGGTTTCAACATATATTTCGAATAGAATTCATTAATAATAGCCACTGCTTCATCAGCAGTATCCACTATTTTAAAGAGATCTAAATCCACTTCATTAATATTATGTTCTTCATTCAGCATAGTATCTTTTATCCACGCTATTAAACCATTCCAGTATTTTTTTCCAACCAAGACAATAGGGAAGTGAGCCACTTTATTGGTTTGAATCAATGTAATTGCCTCAAATAATTCATCAAGAGTTCCGAAACCACCCGGCATTGCAATAAACCCCTGTGAATATTTAAGGAAGATAGTTTTACGTACAAAGAAATAATCAAACGTAAAACTTTTATCTCTGTCAACAAAAGTGTTTCCTGATTGCTCAAATGGTAATGAAATATTCAATCCAACAGATTTTCCGCCACCTGCTTTCGCACCTTTATTGGCTGCTTCCATAATACCGGGACCACCACCCGTTATTACTCCATAACCTTCACGGGTAAGTTTAAAAGCAATTTCTTCAGCTAATTTATAATACCCATTATTCAATTTAGTCCGGGCAGAACCAAACACAGAAACACAAGGTCCAATACGACTCATCTTTTCAAAGCCTTCAACAAACTCGCTCATTATTTTAAATATCTGCCATGAGTCAGCTGCTTTTATATCATTCCAATCCTTTGCTTCAAAAGCTTTTCGGATTTTATCTTCTTCTTCCTGATTAGTCATATTACTTATTACATTTTAAATATTACCTAGCTAAGTTCTTCTTTTAAAAACTTTGCAGTATAACTCACTTTGTTTTTAATTATTTCTTCCGGAGTTCCTTCACAAATTATTGTTCCGCCGCCGCTTCCGCCTTCCAATCCTAAATCAATAATATGATCCGCTACTTTTATTATGTCCATATTATGTTCAATCACTAATACGGTATTTCCACTATCAACAAGTTTATTTAGAACCTCGAGCAAGATACGAATATCTTCGAAATGCAAACCTGTAGTAGGTTCATCTAATATGTAGAATGTATTGCCGGTATCTTTCTTCGATAATTCCGTAGCAAGTCTTACACGTTGTGCTTCAC
The DNA here is from genome assembly GCA_903870175.1 of uncultured Bacteroidota bacterium. Classification (GTDB taxonomy): domain Bacteria; phylum Bacteroidota; class Bacteroidia; order 2-12-FULL-35-15; family 2-12-FULL-35-15; genus 2-12-FULL-35-15. The sequence continues at coordinate 2,446 of CAIQBY010000299.1, read as the reverse complement.
CACCTGATAAAGTTGTGCTTTGCTGCCCGAGTGTGATGTAACCAAGACCAACTTCATGCAATGTTTTTATTTTCTGAAGTATAAATGGAATGTTCTCAAAAAACTCAACAGCCACATCAATGGTCATGTTCAGCACATCCGAAATGGATTTGCCTTTATACCTTATTTCAAGTGTTTCTCTGTTATATCTTTTGCCATTGCATGTTTCGCAATTGACATATACATCGGGTAAAAAATTCATTTCGATTGTTCGCAAACCAGCACCCTGGCATGTTTCGCAACGACCGCCTTTTACATTGAATGAAAATCTGCCGGGTTTGTATCCTCGTATTTTAGCTTCCGGTATTGTTGAATATAGATTACGGATATCTGCAAATACATTGGTATATGTTGCAGGATTACTTCTCGGAGTACGTCCTATGGGCGATTGATCTATCTCAATTACTTTATCTACCAATGCTAATCCGGCAACTGATTTATAATGCAAAGGTTTTTTCTCCGAACGATAAAAGTGTTTATTGAGAATAGGATAAAGTGTTTCATTTATTAAAGTAGATTTACCACTTCCCGAAACTCCTGTTACACATATTAACTTCCCTAGAGGAAAAGATACTGAAACATTCTTAAGATTATTGCCTGTAGCACCGTTCAGTATTAATTTTTCACCATTCCCTTTTCTTCGTTGTGCAGGAACGGCTATTCCTTTTACACCATTAATATAATCAGAAGTGAGTGTATGGTATTTCAATATTTCCTTTGGAGTACCTTGTGCAATGATATGTCCACCATGCACCCCGGCAGCGGGACCAATATCTATAACATGGTCGGCAGCAAGAATCATTTCTTTATCATGTTCCACAACTATCACCGAATTGCCAATATCTCTAAGGTTTTGCAACGCTTTTATCAATCGTACGTTATCACGTTGATGCAATCCGATACTTGGTTCATCAAGAATATAAAGTACGCCAACCAGTTGCGAACCTATCTGAGTAGCAAGACGGATACGCTGTGCTTCGCCACCGGAAAGACTTCGGGAGCTTCTGTTCAATGTAAGATAATCCAAACCGACATCCAACAGGAATTGAATTCTTGTTCTTATTTCTTTTAATACTTCTTTTGCAATGGTATTTTGCTTGGCATCCATGCGGGTTTCGATGTTATGAAACCAATCGTTCAATTCATTTATTCCAAGATTTGAAAGCTCAGAAATGTTTTTATTATCAATTTTAAAATGCAATGCTTCCATCTTTAGCCTTGTACCATTGCATTTCGGACAAGGTATTTTATTCATAAAGCCCTGAATCCACTTTTCTATTGTCGGTGAACTTTGTTCGTCATTTTGTTTGATGATAAAATTGGCGATACCTTCGAATGCGATACTGTATGTTGAAGCATGACTGTCGGCGTATTGTTTTACCTTTAATAATTCTTCAGAACCAAATAAAATAGTATTGATTGCTTCTTCCGAAATATCCTGAATTGGAGTATCCAACGTAAAACCGTGCCTATCGCCGATTGCTTCCAATTGTTTGAATATCCAAGTAGGTTTAAAAGCTCCAATTGGCGCAATTGCTCCCATCTTAATACTTAGTTTTTTATTGGGAATTATTTTATCAATATCAACTTCGGAAACTACACCAAGCCCGTTACAACGAGGACAGGCTCCATACGGCGAGTTGAATGAAAATAAGTTGGGCTGAGGTTCATCATAAGAAATGCCAGTGGAAGGACACATTAAATGCCTGCTGAAAAACTGCACTTTACCATACTCTTCCTCAAAAGTTCCTGTATCAAAAGGCTGCACCATTATGATTCCTTTGCCTTGTTTCATTGCCAGCTGCATCGATTCGTTGATACGCTGACGGGCATCTGCATTTACTTCGAGGCGGTCGATTACTATTTCTATATCATGAACTTTATATCTGTCAAGCTGGAGTTGTCTGGTAAGTTCTTTTACTTCACCATCCACCCGGACACGCAGATATCCCCACTTCTTAATCTGTTCGAACAATTCTCTGTAATGACCTTTACGACCTTTTACTACAGGTGCGAGAATGAGTATTTTCTTATCCGTAAATCGTTCCAGTATCAGGTTTATTATCTGGTCGTCGGAATAACGGACCATTTTTTCGCCCGTATTATAAGAGTAAGCATCGGAAGCTCGTGCGTATAATAATCTAAGAAAATCATATATCTCGGTGATTGTTCCTACTGTGGAGCGAGGATTTTTATTTACCGTTTTCTGTTCAATGGAAATTACTGGACTTAATCCGGTTATTTTATCCACATCTGGGCGTTCCATATTGCCGAGAAACTGACGAGCATAAGCCGAGAAACTTTCTATATATCTTCGCTGTCCTTCGGCATATATGGTATCGAAAGCCAATGACGATTTGCCGCTGCCGCTTAAACCTGTAATTACAACAAGTTTATTGCGGGGAAT
>CAIQBY010000298.1 GCA_903870175.1 uncultured Bacteroidota bacterium | reverse complement strand
CGATTAACAATGCAAACGCAAAGCCTTTTATAGTAGCTCCACCGAAAATAAAGATAGCTAATAACACAAAGAAAATTGTTAACGATGTATTGATAGTACGACTCAATGTACTGTTCAAAGCATAATTAATAACTGTTACTCTTTCGTCTTTGTGTAAATCGGCTTTGTTTTTCTCAGTTAAATATTCCCTGATTCTATCAAAAACAACAACAGTATCCGTCATCGAGTAACTCATTACTGTTAATATCGCTGCAATAAAATCCTGAGTAATTTCTAATGAGAAAGGTAATATTCCATCAAAAATAACGAATACAGATAGAACTATAAGTACATCGTGGAATAACGCTACCACAGCACCCAAGCCATATTGCCATTTTTTGAATCGAATAAAAATGAACATAAACATCACCAGACAGGAGAGTAAAACTGCCCAGACAGCTTTTGCCTTGATATCTCTAGAAACGGTTTCCCCAACCTTTTCCTGACTCATTATTTTGTGATGAACATTTAATTTATTTAAACCTTCTTCTAATTTAGCTTCCACTTTAGCTTCAGCATCAGGTGAGCTGTCATCAATAAGATAAGTGGTAGTAATACGCTGTTGTGTATTTTCTCCGTATGTTTTTACTTCCAAACCTACATCTCCAAAGGATAGTGCCAATGCTTTACGCACTTCATCCACCGGTTTCACATCATCAAAACGAACAACGTAAGAACGGCCTCCTTTAAAATCAACACCTAATGTAAATCCGCCTTTTGCAAAATAAGCTACAATACCTGCAACAATTATTAAGCTTGAGAATACATAATACCATTTACGTTTTGCAACGAAGTTGATATTTATTTTTTTGAAGGCATGTTCAGTATATTTATTTCCAAAAGCAATTGGTTTGCCCTTTGATAACCAACGTTCAAAAATTAAACGGGTAATAAAGATAGCGCAGAACAATGAGGAAATAATACCTATTATCAATGTGGTAGCAAAACCTTGAATTGGTCCGGTACCGAATGTATATAATATGATACCTAATAATAAACCGGTAACGTGAGAATCGATTACAGAAGACATCGCATTGCGATAACCTTCTTTAATAGCAAGCCCGACGGCTTTGCCCATTGTCAGCTCTTCACGGACACGTTCAAAAATAAGGATGTTAGCATCCACCGACATCGCAATTGTCAATACTATACCTGCAATTCCCGGTAAAGTTAATACTGCGCCGAATGAGGCCAGAATACCTACAACAAAGAAATTGTTAATTACCATCGCGAAGTCAGCTACCCAACCAGCTTTGTTATAATAGAAGCCCATAAAAATAAGAACCAATATTAAAGCGATAACAGTTGAAAGCAAACCTTTCGAAACTGCTTCCTGTCCTAGTGTAGCACCTACCACAACTTCCTGAACAATATGTGCAGGAGCCGGTAATTTACCTGCTTTTAGGATGTTTACTAAATCTTTTGCTTCTTCCTGAGTAAAGTTACCTGTGATAGATGAATTACCTCCGGAAATTTCGCCCATTACATTAGGGTATGAATAAACGCTGTTATCCAAAACAATCGCGATTGATTTACCAACATTGTCTTTTGTCAATCTTCTCCAAACCTGCGCTGCTTCAGCAGTCATCATCATTGAAATCTGCGGTGAGCCACCGCCTGCCTGCTCATACACAACTCT
>CAIQBY010000297.1 GCA_903870175.1 uncultured Bacteroidota bacterium | reverse complement strand
GATATATTCGCTGTCTATATAAGCGATTTTTTGTGCAAACATCATCGCACTTGTCATAAGAAAAATGCTTGTTGCTAAAATTATCTTTTTCATTTTATGGTTGTTTAAAATATTAATAACCCTTAAAAGTCGGGCGAAATTACTAAATAATTACAATTCTCCAATTGCCGCACCAATAGTAAAATGGAATTGTCCTTTTTGCATTCCTAAGTTTGTCGGCACATTATCAAGTCTCCAGCCATAATCAAACCCAAGCAAACCGAACATCGGCAAAAATACTCTTACCCCTAATCCAGTGGAACGGTAAACATTAAATGGATTAAACTGCTGCCTGTTTACCCATGAATTTCCAGCTTCAGCAAAACCTAAAACATAAATAGTAGCTTGCGGATTTAAAGTAATCGGGAAACGGAGTTCCGCTGAATACTTTGTAATATAAGAAGCTCCAGTGGAAGGAGACAAGGATTGGTCGTCATATCCTCTAAGTGCAATAATCTCTCTTCCATCAAGTGCATAACCTGTTAATCCGCTTCCTCCCAAATAGAATCTTTCAAATGGCGACTGCCCTACTCTGTAATTATAGGATGTTAACATTCCAAATCCTACTGAAGTGCGCAATATTAAATTACGGGCATCCTTACCATCTGTTCCTCTTTTATTGGTAATAGGAGTAAAAAACTGAGCAGAAAATTTATATTTTTGATATTCCACAAATTTAAATCTGTCCTGTTCGGTCATATTTGGGTCGGAATAATCTTTATTATTAAATAAAGAATATGGCGGAGTCCATTGTCCGGTTAAAGCAATTTTAGACCCTCGTGTTTCAAAAATCGGTTTATCGACAGAGTTTCGCTGCAATGATGCTTTATAATATATATTATTTGAATAGCCTTTATTAAATGTAAATATGGAACTATAATTGTTCAATACATAATATTGGTAATCCAATTCCTGATAGATGGTAAAATAATCATCCGGCCATTTCAATCTTTTTCCTAATCCTACAGACACTCCTGAAATATTAAGGTTCGTTCGGGCAGGATTTTTAATTCTGTCTCCATTCTCATCTGTTACTTTAAGAGGTAAGCCATTTGATTGAACAGAATAATAAGTAGTAACACTAAATGAATTTGGTTTTTTGCCGCCAAGCCAAGGTTCGGTATACGACATATTATATGATTGATACAATAAACCACTTGATTGTGCACGAACACTCAGTCTTTGGCCATCACCTGATGGAAGAGGTCTCCAGGCATCTTTTTTGAAAAAGCTCTTTGCTGAAAAGTTATTGAAAACAACACCTAAAGTTCCAACTATTTGCTTGTTACCATATCCACCCGATAGTTCAATCTGATCAGAAGGTTTTTCTTCCACAGTATATTCAATATCCACGGTACCGGTAGCTGGATTAGGAGTAGGTACAACATTCATTTTCTCAGGATCGAAATAACCCAATTGAGATAAATCCCTTTGCGTACGGATAATATCCGTTCTACGGAAAAGCTGACCCGGCTTGGTTCTTATCTCTCTCATAATAACACGGTCATTCGTTTTTGTGTTCCCTACAACAGTGATTTTATTTATAGTTGCCTGCTTTCCTTCAAATATGCGCATCTCCAAATCAATAGAATCGCCTGTTACATTTGTTTCTACCGGAGATACATTGAAAAATAAATATCCGTCATCCATATATAATGAACTGATATCATTCCCATTTGGATTGGAAAATAGTTTCTGGTCTAAGGTTGACTGGTCATAAACATCACCTTTTTTTACTCCCAGCACATTTGCCAAATCTTTTGTTGCATATTTACTATTTCCCACCCAGTTAATATTTCGGAAATAATATTTCATCCCTTCCTGCACTGTAATATCAATACTTACTCTTTTTGTTGTTCTTATTGTATCTTTTCTAATTCTAAAATCATTAAAACTTCTCTTCCAGTTAGTTTTAATTTTTACACTTTGTACTTTATACATTGAGTCGTGTACAATCTTAGCATCGCGAAATCCTTTTTCATTGTATTTGGAAATTAACGCTTTTTTATCTTTTTCGTAATTATCAGCATCAAACTTTCCTGAATTAAATGGGTTCCACCAACGTCTTCTTTTAGTTTCCTTAAATTTTCTTCTCAGTTTCCAAGTTTCAATAGAAACATTTCCTGTAATATTTATATCCTGAATTCTTATTTTTTTGCCCTTAGTAACATTTATCATCAACACAACACTATTATCAATCTTTTCATCCTTCTCTTTTACAATATCAACCTTCACATCTAAATAGGCTTTGTTCACAAAAAAATCTTTGACAATTGTGGAAGTAGAAGCTATTAATCCATCCGTTACCACCTTCCCTTTTATTAATTTTATTTTTTCGCGTAAGTCATCTGCCTCGCTTTTTGTCATTCCTTTTAAAGCAAACTTCGACAACCGCGGACGTTCCAATACATCAAAATTAATAAAAATGTTTTTTCCCTGTATTTTTGTTGCAGTGATTTTAATGTCTTCAAAAAGACCTTGTTTCCAAAGGTTTTCTATTGCCGTTGAAAATTTATCTCCAGGCACCTGCACTTTATCTCCAACAGTTAATCCTGATAATAATATCAATACATTCTGGTCTAAATGGTTTGCTCCGGTAACAGTAATTCCGCCTATTTCATAATCTTTGGGTGATGCGAAATCAATGGAAGCAGAGTCGTTTCCGCCAAGTGATATTTGCGATTTTACTGATAACGTTAATAAGGATAAGCAAATAATAGTAAGTATTCTTTTGTGCATCTTTTGTTTAGGAAATTAATTGCTCGCTCGTTTTACCAAATCTGCGCTCACGGTGTTGATAGTCTATTATTGCTTCGTAAAAATCTTCTTTTCTGAAATCAGGCCAAAGTTTATCGGTAAAATAAAGTTCGGAATATGCCAACTGCCAAAGTAAAAAATTGCTGATACGATGTTCGCCGCTTGTGCGAATCATCAGTTCAGGTTCAGGAATACCGGCAGTGGATAAATGTGAAGTGATTGTATTTTCGTTAATGTCTTTTGCTGAAAGCGTTTTGTTCTCAATCTTCTCAGCAATCTGTTTTACTGCATCAGTAAGTTCCCAACGGGCACTGTAACTCAATGCAAGTACTAATGTTGTCCGGGTATTGTTTTTTGTTTTTTCAATTGCTTCCTGCAATTCGTGGTAACAATCCTGTGGTAAACTTTTCAAATCGCCAATGGCAAGTAAACGGATATTATTCTTGTTTAAAGTTGCTGTTTCAATACTGATAGTATGAACCAAAAGCTGCATCAATGCTATAACTTCTGCTTGAGGACGATTCCAGTTTTCGGTAGAGAAAGCATAAAGAGTAATATATTTAACACCAAGTTCGGCAGCCGCTTCAGTTACTTCCCGAACGGATTTCACTCCGTTTTCGTGACCATAAATACGTTCTGCTCCGTGTTGCTTTGCCCATCTTCCATTGCCATCCATTATGATTGCAATATGCTGTGGCAGCTTCGACGGGTTAATTTTTTCTTTAAGACTCATTATTATAAAAAACCGTTCTACTGAGTAGAACGGTTTACTACTTCATTTTGTTACTTTATTTTAAAAACCAGGACACTTTTCTTTTGGTCCTCTCAATTCGAATGATAATATTACTCCTACAAAACAGTACCAATCGTCATTTAAAGGGTTGCCTCTTTGACTTCCAATATTTCCTCTTCCGCCATTCGCATTTAAGTCAGTACCGATACTTGGATCCGAAAAATACCTTGCATTTGCACTTCCTAATTTTGCAGGATTATAATACTTATTACTTACATCATCCAGATAATCAGTGAACGTTTTTCTCATTCCCCACTCGATTGACAAACACATTTTGTTCGCAATATTAGTTTTTATTCCTACTCCAAAAGGAATACTAATCTGAGTTAATTTATAAGGTTTTTTCTTTGATCCTCCTGGCAATCCTTCCCCTTCGGTTCGCAAAGGCTGCAATGCTACATAGTCGCCATTAGGCAATTGTCCTTTAGGATTAAAATTGAAAGCTGCTATTCCCAGAAAAATATAAGGAGTAAATTTTTCCCTTTCTATTCCCATTCTATAATTCAGGAAATTAAATTCAAACTGTCCGGAGAATTCATCAATCGGAGATTTGAAATTCAAATTTCTTTGTTTTTGCGAAGCAGAACCTGAATACGAATCGTGTCCTTCTATCGACCCAACCAAAATATTTGCTCTTGCAGATAATCGAGGATTGATATTATAACGAAATACAACTCCGCCGGCAGGCTTGGTAAACAGGAATTGTTTGGTTTGATTTAAATCGCCGATATAATAACTGCCTCCAAGAAAAAAGCCAAGTTCTGAACTGTTTTTATGTTTGGCATGTAAATCTTTCGGCTTAAGTTTTTTATTCTGAGCAAAACTTACTGTCGTGAAAACGAGAAGTACAAGGAATAAAAAAATATGTTTTTTCATTTTCTTTTTAACGTAAATTCTTCTCTTTTATTGTGTTTTGACTATTTTATAAGGAAACAAATATACTAGAAATTTAGGCACGAGGGTTTGTTAAAGTTAGTTAATTGGCTTTGCCTTCGCCAATATCTCCTTCAAATCAGGGCGCAGTCTGCTTTTATATACCGACAGCGAATCTTCCTTTTTTCTTCCCTTGCGTATTGCACGTTGCTCTTCTTCCGGCAAAGCCGCAATACGCATACATTCCGGAGTGCAGCAGCCTTTCATTTCGGCAGCGCATTTATCACATTGAATAAATAAAAGATGGCAATCATCGTTGGCACAATTTACATGAGTATCGCAGGGCGCGCCGCATTGATGACATTCCGAAATAATATCTTCGGTAATCCGCTCTCCTACCCTCTCATCAAAAACAAAATTTTTGCCGATAAATTTACTTGGCAATCCTTCCGCTTTTATCTGACGGACATAATCTATTACCCCGCCGTGCAGTTGATTTACATCCGTAAAACCATGATGTTTTAAATAAGCACTCGCTTTCTCGCAACGCACGCCGCCGGTGCAATACATCAGTATTTTATGGTCTTTTTTATCTTTCAGTTCTTCCAGCACTATCGGCAATTCTTCCCTGAACGTATCGGCATCAGGCGTTATTGCTCCTACAAACTTGCCTACCTCACTTTCGTAATGATTCCGCATATCTACAATGATAGTTTCCGGATTTTCCATGGCTTCATTAAACTGTTTTGCAGTAAGGTGATTACCCACATTGGTAACATCAAAAGCATTATCATCCAGCCCGTCGGCAACTATTTTGGGGCGTACTTTTATGGTGAGTTTATAAAACGATTTGCCATTATCTTCCACAGCAATTTTCAGCGGAACATCCTTGAAACGGACATCCTGATAAAGATTAAATATAAAGATTTCCCAGTTTTCTTCGGGCACGCAAATCTGCGCATTTATTCCTTCGTGAGCCACATAAATACGACCGAGAATATGAAGATTATTCCATTGTTCGAACAAGCTGTCGCGAAGAAGAGGAGGATTGTCAATTAAAACGTAGCGATAAAACGAAACAGTAATTCTCTTTATAGTTTCTTCCTGAATTCGTTTTTTTAGCTCCTTTTTGTTAACTCTGTTTTGCAGTAACATAGTTTCAGGGGGTTAAAAATTATTTCTTCAAAGATACGGTTATTTGAAGAGGTGGCAATTTGTTGTGGGATTGGATGTCGATTTATCAATATTTCACACCTATATATATAAGAGTGAATAATCCCAAAATTAAGCAATTTCTGCCTTCACCTGCTCCAAAACCCAATTTTTGTTCATCTCCACTTTTTGCCAAAAACGGCTGTAAGACCTGTCAGGATTTGTTGATTATTACTATTTACACTGATATTCAAGTAATTATATAATTTAGTTGCGTCGTGAAATGATTTCCTCACGCGAGGAAATCATTTCGTTGGCTCACGAAATAGTTTCGCTAACCGGAGAAATGATTTCGTTGGCTCACGAAATAGTTTCGTTAACCGGAGAAATGATTTCGTTGGCTCACGAAATAGTTTCGCTAACCGGAGAAATGATTTCGTTGGCTCACGAAATAGTTTCGCTAACCAGAGAAATGATTTCGTTGGCTCACGAAATAATTCCGTTGCCCAAATAAATGATTTCTTTATTATAGAAAATTAAAAAATTGGCAGAAATAAAAAAGTCCGGTATCACTACCGGACTTTTTTTGTTATACAGCCAATGAACTGATAAGCAAATGAACCAATAAACTATTTAACGCCCAAAAATGTCATTAGATAAAATAATATTGCTCCAATTAATCCGCTGATAGGAATTGTTAAAATCCAAGCCCAAAGAATATTTATGGTAACACCCCATTTTACCGCAGAAACACTTTTGGATAAGCCAACGCCAACAATAGAGCCTGTTATAGTATGAGTAGTACTTACAGGAATACCTAATTTTTCGGTAGCAAAAAGAGTTAATGCACCAGCAGCTTCGGCGCTCACACCTTCCAGCGGAGTAACTTTTGTTATACGGGTTCCCATAGTTTTCACTATTCTCCAGCCGCCCATCATGGTTCCGCAGCCCATAGCAGTATAGCATGCAGCAGGTATCCAGTTCGGGATATGTTTTATAGCCATTTTCCCTTTCGAATCCACTTCCTGAACTATGTTTGCCCAATCAGGCACCGGTAAATGAAGATTATGCATCTGCGTCATATATACTAATAATGCTGCCGAAATTATTCCCATTACTTTTTGCGCATCATTGCCTCCGTGCCCAATACTAAAGAGCCCCGAAGTTACTAATTGTAATCGTTTAAACCATTTTTCCGCTTTCGCCGGATGAGCTTTTCGGCATATATTTACGATGATTACATTTATAGTAGCTCCGATAATTAAACCTATTATAGGAGCAAGAAAAATAAAGGCAAACGTTGTTAATATTTTCCCCTGATTCACCACTCCGAATCCGGCATAGGCAATAGCTGCACCAGCCAATCCGCCCATCAAAGTATGCGATGAAGAAGAAGGAATACCCGACCACCAGGTAAGCAGGTTCCAGATAATGGAAGCAATTAGCCCTGCAAATATTACCGTGAAATTAATTGAATCGTTGTTCACTATCTTAGCCACCGTGTCAGCTACTTTCAAATCGAATATCCAGAAAGCAATGATATTGAAAAAAGCTGCCCACACAACAGCCTGAAATGGGGAAAGTACTTTTGTGGAAACGATAGTTGCTATTGAATTTGCCGCATCATGAAACCCGTTTATCAAGTCGAATATGATGGCAAGTACTATTATTATTACAAGTAAAGTCATTTTTTTTGAATATTGAGTATTAAGTACAAAATATTAAGTATTAAGATTGATACAGGATTATTAACGTTCTCCGTACTTAATACATAATACTTAATACTCTTTTTAAGCATTTTTTATAACTATAGTATTGATAACATTGGCAGCCGCCTCGCATTTATCAGTCGCTATTTCAAGTACCGACAATACATCCTTCATCTTGATAACTTCCACTGCATTTTTTTCTTCTTCAAATAATTTAGCAATCGCCATATCAAAAATATCATCTGCATGGTTTTCGATACTGTTAATACGAACAGTAGATTCCTTTATTTTAGATATGTTGCGCATGTTGCGAAGTTCGCCTATGGCAATCTGCAATTCTTCGGTACCTTTCAAAATCAATTCCGCCAGACGAATAATGGAAGGAGTCATTTCCTCTACTTTATAAAGTTCAATCCGCTTGGAAGCGCCGTGTATATAGTCAACAATATCATCAACCGAAGAAACCAAATCATGAATATCACCTCTGTCAAAAGGCGTAATAAAGTTTGAACTTAACTCATTAAAAGTATCGTGAGTGATGCTGTCGCCCACATTTTCAAGGCGTTCTATCTCTCTGTGAAGTTCTTTTCTTTTATCCAAAGAAGATGATGTAACCATTTCCACCAGCACTTTTGCGGTTTCTGTAGCATTGGCTGCTGCTTTCTGAAACAATAAAAAGAATACCTTGTCTTTTGGCTGAAAAAATTGAAAGATGTTTAAGTTCATGTTAATTAATTTTACGTTAATTGAATGTTAATTTAAAGTTGCGCAAAAGTAAGGATAGTATTCTTTGAAAACTCAGAGTAACATTAAGATTATATTACTTCAATGTTAAGCCAATGTTAATAAATTGGCAATAATTAGGAATAAGAAACGAATTTACGAATCGTGATGTACACAGATTCGTAAATTCGTTTTATTCGTTATCTTTACCTACACAAAAGCCTGCAGGTCGTATAGTTTTTTGTAGGTATTATTATTTGCCAATAAAGTAGTATGAGTTCCGCGTTCAATTATTTCTCCTTTTTGCATCACAATAATCTCGTCGGCATGCTGGATGGTAGAAAGACGGTGAGCAATAACCAGCGACGTTCTGTTCTTCATTAATTTATAAAGAGCATCCTGCACCAGTCTTTCACTTTCTGTATCAAGTGCAGAGGTGGCTTCATCAAGAATAAGGATAGGAGGATTTTTAAGAACCGCACGTGCAATGCTTATCCGCTGGCGTTGTCCGCCACTCATCTTGTTTCCGCGGTCACCAATATTTGTTTGATAACCATCCTGCATTTCAGAGATAAACTCATGTGCATTGGCTATTTTAGCCGCTTCTATCACTTGCTGTTCGGTTACATTTTCAATCCCGAATGCTATATTATTATATACAGTATCATTAAATAAGATGGATTCCTGAGTTACAATTCCCATCAAAGCACGCACATCTTTTATACGAGCTTCTTTTATTGAAACTCCATCAATCAATATTTCGCCTTCCGTGGTGTCATAAAACCGAGGGAGCATATCTGCCAGCGTAGTTTTCCCTGATCCCGACTGACCAACCAAAGCAATGGTTTTTCCCTTTTCTATTTTAAGATTTACTTTATTGAGCACCCATCCTATCTCCCCTTC
>CAIQBY010000296.1 GCA_903870175.1 uncultured Bacteroidota bacterium | reverse complement strand
GAATTAAACAATTCGTTTTAATAGGCGTAAACGGTGAGTATAATCTTTTCGGTCGTTATTGAATATTCCCTGATGATCGAAGCCATCAATGCGCACTTTGCCCGACGCATGAATAATTTTATTGTTACTCATTACAATCCCGACATGTACAATTCTGCCTTCCTCATTATCAAAAAAAGCTAAATCACCTGGCTCAGCTTCTTCCACAAAACTCAATGTTTCTCCCTGTTCCGCCTGCTGATAAGCATCACGATGAAGTTTAGCACCATTAAGTTTATATACCATTTGAGTAAATCCGGAACAATCAATTCCGAATGGAGATTTGCCGCCCCATAAATATGGAGTATTCAAATAGAGTAGTGCTGTTTCAATAAATTCATTCTTCGCAGAAGGCAAGTCAATATTGATAAATGCGCCGTCGTAAGAATAGTTTTGATTCTCGATGTAACATTCTCCTTCAATAAAATTAGGAAGTGTACTGCCAAGAATCACAGGAAAGAATTGGGACGTTTTTTTATCTGTAATAACCTGAATTAATTCATTTGTACAAAATACATCACTGGAATTAAGCAATTCGAATGTAGATTGAGAAATAGCAAGGAATTGTTTTTTATCAATCCAGCAATCATATCTATCATAAGCAATTTTAATTCTGCACCAGCTTCCCTGAACTTCCAGAACCTGAAAATGTTCCCCAAACAAAAGTTGAGTAACCAATTCAGCTCTATCTGAAGGTTCCTTTCGGCAAGGTACTAAACTTAAATTACAGATTCCGAACATAACAAATTTCAAATTTCAGGTTACAGATTTCAAATTTACTTAAATTTTGTTCCTTTAAATTCGGATGCATTTAAATATGAAATAAAACCTTTCAGTTGTTTACTAATTTCTTCTGCTTGTAATTTTAAACCTTCAAACTCATTTAAGGTAATATGATTTCTATCGCTTGCTCTGCATAATTGAGAACGAACTTCACCACTGGAACCTTTGGCAATACTCAAAAATTGTCTGAATTCAATTCTTCCATCGCGTTCAAATCCTTCTGCAATATTATCCATTACGGAACCACTTGAACCGTTTATCTGATCTCTTAATTTAAAATCCGTTGCAAAACTTCCTTTTAAAGTTAAGGGGTAAATATCATTGCAAAGTTTTCTGGCTTTTTGCCAAACCTCCATGTCTTCGAACTTCTCAAGCTTTGCCATAATATGAAATATGAAATTTGGAATTATATTGCTTCCACAACAACAGCTGATGCGCCACCGCCGCCATTGCATATACCTGCAGCACCATATTTAGCTTTGTTTTGTTGAAGCACATGTATTAATGTAACAACAATACGGGCACCGGAACATCCAAGAGGATGTCCTAGAGAAACCGCTCCGCCATTCACATTTACTTTGCTTGCATCCAGTTTCATCTTTTGTATATTCACAATGCCGACAGTTGAAAATGCTTCATTCAATTCGAAGTAGTTAATATCTCCTAATGTTAATCCGGCTTTTGAAACAGCTAGAGGCACAGCCAAAGAAGGCGCAGTAGTAAACCATTCCGGAGAGTGAGCAGCATCTGCATATCCGCGAAGAATTGCAATTGGTTTCAATCCTAATTTCTCTGCTTTTTCTTTACTCATCAATACTAATGCAGCTGCACCGTCATTCATCGTAGAAGAATTTGCAGCAGTAGCTGTTCCATCTTTTGCAAATGCAGGTTTTAATTCAGGAATTTTATCGAAACGAACATTTTTATATTCTTCATCTTCTTTCATAATGATTGGGTCGCCTTTGCGTTGAGGGATTTCGACAGGAACTATCTCATCATTAAATCTACCGGCAGCCCAGGCAGTTTGCGAACGTTTGTATGATTCAATGGCAAAAGCATCTTGTTCTTCACGCGAGATATTACATTCTTTTGCACATAAATCCGAAGCATTTCCCATTGGGTAATTATTGTAAACATCAATCAAACCGTCTTTTGCAAGACCATCAATCATTGTTACGTTACCATATTTATTTCCCCATCTAAGGTTTTCAGAATAAAAAGGAACCTGACTCATATTCTCCATACCGCCTGCTACCACTACATCTGCATCGCCGCACATAATTGTCTGAGTAGCCAGCATTATTGCTTTCATACCTGATGCACATACTTTATTCACTGTGGTGCAAGGAACAGTGTTTGGTAAACCAGCAAACAATGCGGCCTGACGTGCAGGAGCCTGACCAAGATTAGCCTGCAGCACGCTTCCCATAAATACCTGTTCTACTTCTTTTGCATCAATGCCTGCCTTCGCTACTGCGCCTTTAATTGCTACCGCTCCTAATTTTGTTGCTGAAATACCTGATAATGCACCGCCAAAACTTCCTATTGGTGTACGCACTGCTGAAATAATATAAACTTCTTTCATTTTTATAAATTGTTTTATTGTTAATTGCTTTTTAAAATCGGGCTCAAATTTACGTTTATTACTGATTGGTGGAAAATATATTGGCACATTGTGAATAAAGATGTGTACAAATGAATTACTATTTATGCTATCCTGTGCATAAATAATGGTTATTTTCGCCTTATTATAAAACAGATGTGAAAAAGCTAATTTCTTTTATTCGTCACAGCCATCCAGAGATATATAAAGCTATACTTGTTGTAATAGCTATTGCTGCTATTGTTTCCATATTTCCGAAGCAGGGGAAATTTATGTATGAGTTTCATAATTTAAAAGGAAAGCCTTGGTTTCACGACGATTTGATTGCTCCTTTTGATTTCGCAATTAAAAAAACAAATGAAGAACTGGCAAATGAAAAGGCAGATGTTATAAAGAATTCAAAGCCGTATTTCAAAATAGATGACAAGGTTATTAAAGCCAAAAAGGAGGAGCTTGCAAAAGAATTTGATTTAAAATGGGACAGCAGGAAACCTAAACCTTTAAAAGAGGCAACATTTGCTGTTACCAATTCGATTTTAGATTCTATCTACTCTAAAGGAATCATTGAACCTGTGGATGTAATAGAAAATAAACCGGCTGATTTTACCATTGAATTATTAAATAATAATGTTGCCGAGGAGCGCGACCTCAACAATTTTTATACCATTAATACTGCTTTTGCTTATGCTCAGCAGCAGTTAAATGCAAACGTGAAAACAATTGATGTAAAATTTGTTTCTTCCTTACTCGAAAACCTGATTACCCATTCTGTATTTTATGATAAAGCCACAACAGATAAAATACTGAAACAAGCTATTGACGATATTTCACAGACTCGTGATATTATTTTGAAGGATCAGGCAATTGTATCTAAAGGAGAAATTATTGATGCCAAAAAATATCAGGTGCTCGAATCGCTAAAAGCTGAATATGACGGACAATCGGTAGGAGCAGGGAGCTATTTCTTAATTTTATTGGGGCAGATATTAATTGTTGCCATCTGTCTGTCAGTATTAATAGCGTTTTTGACATTCTTCCGAAAGGAAATTGTGATGGATAATACCAAGATTACTTTTATTCTGTTATTAATTATTCTGCAGGTTTTGATGTCCCGATTGGGCTCCAACTCACAATCGTTCAGTATTTATATTTTACCGTTTTGTATTTTACCTATTATTATTCGTTCCTTTTTTGATACAAGGGTGGCGCTATTCGTTCATTTGGTAGCAGTTCTTCTCATTTCATTTATGGCTCCCAACCGGTTCGAATTTACATTTATTCAGTTGCTTGGCGGTATGGTAGCCATTTTCAGCATTGTGAATTTGCGTAACCGTTCGCAGATATTTATTTCGGCAACACTCATTTTTCTTACCTATTCTGTTTCGTTTGTCGGCATCACTATTATTCAGGAAGGCGGCAACGATGCCATTACCTGGTTTGATTTTGCGTGGTTTGGCGTAAGTGCAACACTCACCGTTTTTTCTTATCCTTTAATATTTATCTTCGAAAAGATATTTGGTTTTACTTCCGATGTTTCTCTTCTGGAACTGTCGGATACCAACGGAAAACTGCTGCGCGAGCTTGCTTACCGCGCTCCGGGAACATTTCAGCACTCGCTGCAGGTAGCTAATCTTGCCGAAGAAGCAATATATACTATCGGCGGCAATACCTTGCTGGTTCGCACAGGCGCGTTGTTTCATGATATCGGCAAGATGGAAATGCCAATGTATTTTATCGAAAATCAGGCGAACGGAATTAATCCGCATGATGAAATCAGCTTTGACGAATCGGCCGCCATCATTATCGGACATGTGATTAAAGGCATTGAAATTGCGAGAACGAATAACCTGCCCGAGCATATAATTGATTTTATACGCACACACCACGGCACTTCGCTTACGTCTTATTTTTACCGTTCGTTTCAGAACACTTTTCCGGATGCCGAAATAGATGAAGCCAAGTTTCATTATCCCGGACCTATTCCTTTTTCCAAAGAAACTGCGGTGCTGATGATGGCAGATTCGGTGGAGGCAGCTTCGCGAAGCTTAAAGAAATATGACGAGGAAACGATTGATAATCTGGTGGAACGCATTATTAATACGCAGATAGAGCAAAATCAATACGCGAATGCCGATATTACTTTTAGAGATATCAATACTCTCAAAAAAATCTTTAAGAAAAAATTGATGAACATTTATCACGTGCGGATGGAATATCCGAGGTGATTGGTTCATTGGTTTTTTATAATTAGTTTATTAGTCTGTATAATAAAAAAAGTCCTGCTTATTTTAAAGCAGGACTTTTTCAATTATAATAAAACAAAATTACTTTTTTTGTGCTGATGAGGAATTGTTTTCTTTTCCTGCAGTTTCGTGCTTAACAGGAACTGCCCGCAAATTTCTGTGCGGAGTTTTAGGAGTTTCTTTTGAAGTGTTTCCTGATTTCGATTCGGTTCCTTTTGTTTCCTTCGCTGCAGGTGTTTCTTTAGTTTCTTTAGCAACAGGAGTAGTTTTTGCCGGCTCCTGTTTTACAGCCTCTGCTTTTGTTGCCTTAGCAGGTTCTTGCTTTGCTGCTTCTTGTTTTTTAACTCCTTGTTTAAGTGTAAAAACATTTTTGTGTCCTGTAGCGAATGTTGCGGTTGAAATTAATCCAACACATGCAATAATTAAACTTAATTTTTTCATTTTTATTTTATTATTAATTGTTATACCAGCTACTTTACAACGGCTGTGCCAAAGTTAAAAAACATTTTGTTAAACACTGTTAATAGTCGCAGGAATATATGTAGATAATAGATATTCATAGGTAAACCGGTTATTTTGTTTATTAGTCTATATAATAAAAAAAGCCCCGAATTTCTTCGTGGCTTTTTTATAATTTATCCTTAATTCAACATTTAATTTTAATCTGATTTCTAAATTTTGATTGTTTAATTATTTAACTATTTATGGTTATTGAGCTTGTCGAAATATTGATTATTTTACTTATTTACACTATTTTAAAATACTAATTTGAATTCAAAAAGCCTTTTTTGCACATCTGTTAAGATTGAGTGTAACTCTTCAAAGATTTACTGAAACTCTTTTAAGACATGCACAAAATTTTTTAAGATTTCCTGAAAATCTGTTAAGATTGGGTGAAAGTTTACAATGTTTTCCGAAAATCTGTTAAGATTTTCAATAAATCCTTCAAGCTTTTCATCTGCTTTTAAATGTTTTCCGATAAACTTCACAAGTTTTCATGAAATCTTAACAGATTTTCAGGAAAACCATTAAGATGTGTCTTTGGGCTTTTTACTATTTGTTTTCATCCTTTATTAAGAGAATAAAAACTTGAAATCAAAGAACAATTTTTACGCTAATTACTTTTAAACTTGGAGAAAAGTACTTCCCTTTTTATCAGATAAGTTTTATAGGAAGTAGGGGTTGAGAATTTTACACTCGAAAGTTACCAGCTGGCTTTTATTTTTACTTGAGATTGTAAGATTACACATTGTTTCCTTTACTATTACATCGGCTTTCCGAAATTATCGCTAAACGTTGATATCATTACAAAGAAATGTTTTTTATTATTTTGAGGGAGGAGTAAACAGGAGTAAAAAAGTTTTTTGAAAGAGAATAAGTTAACTTTGTCAAATGAAAAAACTATTCATTTATAAATGAAAAACCTCGTAGAAATACGAGGCTTTTTTAGGAGATAAACCATTCATTATACTGTCAACTTCTTATATCTAACACGTTTCGGCTCCACATTGCCAAGGCGTTTCTTTTTATTCTCTTCGTATTCCGAGTATCCACCTTCAAAATAATATACCTGCGAATTGCCTTCGAAAGCAAGGATATGAGTACATACTCTGTCGAGGAACCACCTGTCGTGGGAGATGATTACAGCACATCCGGCATAGTCATTCAAGGCTTCCTCCAGCGCACGAAGTGTGTTCACATCCAAATCGTTGGTAGGCTCATCAAGCAACAGCACGTTCGCTTCTTTTTTCAATGTCAATGCAAGATGCAATCGGTTACGCTCTCCGCCCGAAAGTATTCCGGTCTTCTTTCCCTGATCGCTTCCATTAAAATTGAATTTGGAAACATAAGCTCTCGAATTCAATGTCTGTCCTCCTATCACAATGTTTTCGTGACCTCCGGTAAGCACTTCATAAATAGTTTTGTTAGGGTCAATCTCTGTATGGCTTTGGTCCACATAAGCAATCTTAACGGTGCTGCCCACTTTGAATTCGCCGTTATCAGGCTTCTCTTCATTCATTATCATTCTGAACAACGTAGTTTTACCGGCTCCGTTAGGTCCTATAATGCCTACAATACCTGCAGGAGGCAACTTGAAGTTTAAATGTTCGTACAGTAATTTATCACCGAAAGCCTTGGAAACATCAATTGCTTCAATCACATCATTTCCCAATCTAGGTCCGTTCGGGATAAATAATTCCAGCTTCTCTTCCTTTGTTTTAGCATCTTCGCCAAGCATCTTCTCATAATTCTGAAGACGTGCTTTCGATTTAGTCTGACGGCCTTTAGCACCCTGACGCACCCAATCCAACTCGCGCAATAATGTTTTCTGACGTTTGCTTTCCGTTTTTTCTTCCGTTGCCAATCGTTTCTGCTTCTGATCCAGCCAGTCGGAATAGTTGCCTTTCCAAGGGATACCTTCACCTCTATCCAGTTCAAGAATCCAGCCTGCCACATTATCAAGGAAATATCTGTCGTGAGTTACAGCAATCACAGTACCTTTATAATTCTGCAAATGCTGCTCCAGCCAATCCACACTTTCCGCATCCAGATGGTTGGTAGGCTCATCCAATAATAATATTTCCGGCTCCTGAATAAGTAATCTGCAAAGTGCTACCCGTCTTCTTTCTCCTCCTGATAAGTTCAGTACCAATGCATCACTCTCAGGGCAACGCAATGCTTCCATGGCCTGTTCGAGCCTGTTATCAAGGTTCCACAAATCAAACTGGTCAATCAAATCCTGTAAATGTGCCTGACGGTTAATCAGCTTATCCATCTCTTCAGATGTCATATCCTCGGCAAATTTATTATTCACTGCCTCGTATTCATTCAATATTGCCACATGTTCGGCAGCACCTTCGCGCACTATTTCAAGCACTGTTTTAGTATCATCAAGCTTTGGCTCCTGCTCCAGCATACCTATTTTATATCCCGGCGAAAAATGAATCTCTCCCTGATAATTTTTTTCTACCCCTGCTATTATCTTCAGTAATGTTGACTTTCCGGAACCATTTAATCCGAGAATACCAATCTTTGCACCATAATAAAATGATAAATAAATATCCTTTAATATCGTTTTCCCCGCCGGTAATGTTCTGCTTACATTCACCATCGAAAAAATAATTTGTCTTCCTTCGCTCATCTTTTATTATTGTTTATCCTTAATTCCTAATTCGTAATTTGTAATTCTTAATTCGTAATTCTTTCAAGGCTGCAAATATCGTAATTTATTACAAACATTATTTTTATTAATGCTACTTTTGTTCGCTTTAAATAAAAGACATGGTACGCTTTATAAGAATTTTACTTTTTTCGTTTCTCCTTTCTCCGCTATTATTATCAGCAGGATATGGTGATACAGCAAAGTATTTCAGAGCCAGCGGAATCACACATTATTTTTCAGCCAACGGATTCGAATATAATGATTCATCCACAGCAGTAGAAAATTCATTGGCGGGCTTTCAAAATTATCTGCCGCGATATAACCTTGGCAATGTTGGAATGCCTGTAATCGACTTATTCAATACTCAGGCTCAAAATCCTTATGGCGTTGGTTTCAACTATTGGAAAAACAATTATCGCGATTATTTTTTTACTCACGACAACCTGAAATTTTATAATACGCGTTCTCCTTTCACTGATTTATTTTATGTAGCCGGCACCAAGAAGGAAGGAGTTGTAAAGGTTACATTTTCATATAATATTAAAAAAAACTGGAATGTAACCTTTGATTTTTCGCGTATCAGAAGCGAAGGAAGTTATTTACAGCAAAAAACACTGGATAACTTTCTTGCTCTATCATCCAATTATAAAGGCAAAAAAAACAGATACTGGTTTCTTGCCGATGCAACTTTAAACAGCAGTAAAAATGCAGAAAATGGAGGTGTGAAGCAGGACACATCCTTTGAAAATGCAGGTTTTAAAGACCGTGGACTTATCGGTGTCAATCTCTCCGCCTCCAATCGAAGCGTAATCAGTAAAGCTGTTACCTTTAAACAATATATTAACTTCGGAAGAAAAAGTAATGATACTGCCGCATTAGGTAGCATCATTCCCGGCAGTCGGTTAGTCCTCACCACCTCATTTGAAGATGAAGCATTAAAGTATGAAGATGACGGGATAGATGGTTTTTATAGAAATTATTATTATCATCCTGATACTGCCAAATCGTCCGACTCCACTTATACATTTAAACTTGGAAACGAACTGGAATGGAAATGTTTAGACAATGGTCTTCATAGAGGCTTGAAGGATATGATTGGTTTCAGCGCAGGGGTTAAAGATGAATTTGTGAAAATAAAGCAAAAAGAAATTGATACCTCATTTAACAATATTATGGTGAATGCTGCCGTTTACAACACGTATTCAAACAATAAATTCTGGTGGCGACTTAGCGGTAAATATGTTATCAGCGGTTATAATGGCGGAGATTATAATGCAGGAGCAGTGTTTAAAAAGAAACTTGCCGACAGTCTGCTTACCGTTACAGTTAGTGGAAATATACAAGCCAATGCACCCGATTTTATTTACAACAGATATTTATCCAACAATTTTATATGGAACAATAATTATGATAAAACGCAGATGTGGCGCATTGGCGGCGATGTAGGGATAAAGAAATATAAATTTGACGCAGGAGCAGATTTTAAAGTATATACCAATGTTCTTTATTTCGATAATTATGCGTTAGCCAGAGAATATAAAGGTCAGATTCCTTTATTTACAGCCTTTGTAAAGAAAGATTTCAAACTTCTAAACTGGCATCTCAACAATACAATTATTTACCAATACGTTCCCGATTCAATGGTTATACGTGTTCCTGCATTTGTTTTAAATCATTCGTTATATTATGAAAATGATTTATTCAAAGGAGCTTTACATCTTCAAATTGGAGCGAGTGTAAATTATTCTACAGCTTATTTTGCAGATGCGTACATGCCTGCCACCGGTGAGTTTTATCTTCAATCGGATAAGAAGTATGGTAATTACCCTTTCATAGATGTTTTTCTAAATGCAAGAATTAAATCAGTACGTGTATTTTTGAAAGTTGACCATGCCAATAGTGGCTTAATGGGCAACACCTATATGATTACCGCACATTACCCAATGAGCGACCGCATGTTTAAAATTGGTATCAACTGGAGATTCTGGGATTAACATCTAACATCTCATAGTTTATCAGGGATTTGAAGCTTCGAAGTAAGACTTCACATCAGCGAAATGGAACTTGGATGCTTTGAAGTAAGACTTGGCGTCATCGAAATGGAACTTGGATGCTTCGAAGCAAGACTTCACGTCATTGAAATGGAACTTGGATGCTTTGAAGTAAGACTTGCCGTCATCGAAATGGAACTTGGATGCTTCGAAGTAAGACTTGGCGTCATCGAAATGGAACTTGGATGCTTCGAAGTAAGACTTGGCGTTATCCAAATAACAGAATACAAAAGTGGAATTAGAAAGTTTATTCTCGAAATATTACTTCTTTGCCATTCTTGCTTTTATGACTTCAAAAATAATTGGAAGAATGGAAATAAAGATAATTGCAAGCGCAACCATTTCAATATGTGTTTTTATCCAGTTAATTTCTCCGAGAAAATATCCCGCAATTGTTAAGGAACATATCCATAATGCTCCTCCAAGAATATCAAAGGAGAAAAATTTACGATAATTCATTTCTGCAATACCGGCAACAAAAGGTGCAAAAGTGCGCACAATAGGCACAAAACGAGCCATTATTATTGTTTTGGTTCCATATTTTTCATAAAACGAATGTGTTTTATCCAGATATTCCTGTTTCACCAAACTCTTTCCATTAAACTTTAAATGCAGCACTTTCAGTCCGATTTTTCTTCCTATCCAGTAATTTACATTATCGCCTGATACAGCAGCTATAATAAGCAACCCTATCAAATAGGTAATATTTAAATAAGGTTCGCCTGAAATTTTATTTATTTGATTGGCGAACAAACCTGCAGTAAACAATAGAGAATCGCCGGGAAGAAAAGGCATTATTACCAATCCTGTTTCAACGAAAATAACAAGGAATAAAATAAAGTAAACAGTGGTTCCGAAATTTTGAAACAACCAGTCGAAATCAAGATGTAAAATATGTTTAAATAGTTCGAGCATAAAATTTAGTTAGTTAGTTCTAAGTTGTTGGTTAATAAGTTTACCTATGTAAAAAGATGCAGGTTAATGATACCAAACTTGCTAACTTAAACTTATAAGCTTATTAACACGGATTAATTAAATTAATGATTTTAGTGAAGGGTTTATTTCGTTTGCCCAGGCAACAATGCCACCTTTTAGATTATATACATTGGTAAATCCTGCAACTTCGAGTGCATTGCATATTGCACCTGAACGTCCACCCATTTTACAATGAACAATTACCTGTTTGTCTTTTGAGATTTTATTCAAATTGTCCATCACCTCTCCCATAGGAATGTGTTCCCCTCCAATTGCACAACTGTCAACCTCATGTTGTTCACGCACATCTATCAGCTGAAAATCAGCGTTGGAATCCTTTAACTTTTTTAATTCGGTTACTGTTATTTCTTTCATTTTTGAAATTCTAATTTGGTTAATTAAACACTTACGAACCTGTTACCGTTTTTTGTTTTAGTTCATTAGGCAGATACGAGAAAAAAGTATCTCCACGCAACCCAAGTCGCAAGGTTTCCAATGGTATTACATCTTCATACGAAATATTTCCAAGGTTGACATTTTCACCAAGAAGCTTAATAAACCATACTTGTTGTGCCTTTTGTGGTGCTTCCCAAAGTATATCTTCACGTTTTACCTTTGCAAGAATTTTATTGATTAGGATGGTATGAGCATTTCCATTAGGACGGTAAATACCAACATTCCCGCTTTCACGGGCTTCGGCAATCACTTTCCATGAACCTGCCTCCAGTTCGGTATTCATCATTGATACCCATTTTGCAGGATGAATAATGATTCCTGCTTCCTTAGAACCTACTTCCGAAAATACAGTATGATTTTTAGAAAGAATATTAATGTATTCACATTTTTTTTGATGATTCATTACAATGGATCCATCTGATACTTCAGCACATTCCAGTTTGAATTTGTCAAGCAGTTTTCTGTAATCCTCAAACATGTTGCGAATAATAAAGGCTTCGAACAGAGTACCACCAAGGTAAACCTTCATTCCTGCTTCTTTATAAAGCTTTATTTTCTGTTCCAGTTGTTTAGTAACAAATGATGTTCCAAAGCCTAGTTTAACAACATCGGTTAACTCAGAACTTACAGATAAAAAATCTTCCACCTGACGAATGCTCAATCCCTTGTCCATCATCATTGTTATTCCGCTGTTACGTGGTTTTGCAGGACGTTCGGGTATATATGGCAGTATAAAATTCATATTATTTTTTATAAGATTCAATTAATTCGGTAATACTTGTATTCTTTTTTAAATCGGGCAAATATTCAAATAGTTCGTTATGCTTTTCGTAATTGAGTTTTAATGCAGAATGTAAAAAACTCAATGCTTCCTGCTTCTGCCCAATGCTCATCAGACAGGCAGAAATACGATAATGCAACTCCGCATTCTGTGGATGATTCTTAATACCTTCAGCTAATATTTCCAATGAACCGTTTTTATTTTCCTGTTCAAAAAGCAAGTCAGCATAGTCAAGCCATATTTCTGCGTTAGTTGGGTCAAGTTCAATTACTTTTTTAAAGGAAGCTTCGGCATCTTCATAAAACAGCATTTTCTTCTGCAATTCTCCGTATATATACCAATACTCAGCATTTTCTTTATCAAGTTCCACTGCACGTTTGATATAATGCATTCCTTCTGCAGTACGGTCCAATGCATCAAGTACTATTCCTATTCCAAGATGCGCATCTGCCACCTGAGGATTGATAACAATAGCCTTATTGTAATATATCAGTGCTTTTTCGTACTCTTCCTTCTTCTCATAACATTCACCAATATAATAATAAGTTGTGGCATCAGGGTCTTCCATTTCCAATGTCTGCTTGTATATCTCTATTGCTTCATCCAGTTTTTCGAGTGCAGCAAGCGAATTGGCTTTATTAAAGTAGGCTGAAGAAAAATCTTCCTTAATCAAAATAGCATAATCATACGCTTTTATTGCTTCTTCAAAACGTGATAAACGATTCAGAGAAACTCCAAGATTAAACCAGGCAGTATAAGTATATGGATATTTATCTACGAATTCTTTATAGAACTTAACACTTTCTTCAAGTTGGAAATTCATTTCATAACAAAATGCCAACTCATAAATTCCTATTTCATTTTCAGGATTTATCTCCAACACTTTTTTCAAATAAAATATTGCATCATCCACCTTGCCGGTATTCATAAACTCAAATGCCATTGCAAGATAAATTTCCTCCACATCTTCTGAAGTTTCAGCAGCTTTTTTATAATTTTCTATTGCCTGATCCGTCAATCCCATCTGACTGTATATGGAACCTTTGGTCATATACAATTCCGGATTGGATGGTTCTATGCTTTCTACATAAGATAGTATTTCCAACGCTTTCTGGCTTTGATTGATGGCGGCAAGAAGCTGTGCTTTGCGCAAATGAAATACAGTAGAAAAGGGATATTGATTGATTGCGAAATCAATTGCCTTCAATCCTTTCTTTGAAATATTCTTTTCGAAATAATAATCAATTATCTCCTCTAAATCTTCAGTTTCGAAATAATACTGATTCCCCTTATTTATCATCTCCTCAAACCTATCCACCAATACCAGCAATCGTTTTTCCTCTTTATTGTCTTCGTTTTCTTCGTTACTCATACTCAAATTTTTTTATTCTAATCTCCAAATACTCCTACTGAAACAAACTGCTTTTTCGAAATTACCGCGAAAGTAAGAAAAAATGGTTAGAGTCAGCGATATTTGTTAATAACCGTATGTGTTTGTTTATTTCTTTACAAACTCTACAAAATAAAATGCAAAATGTTCGCTAAGGTTTGGAATTTTACGGTTAATGCTTTTCTGTTTTAAAAGCTTTAAAAGGATCCTGCTCGTGAATTGTTTTTTTTGATAAGATTTTATCTTTCTTAAAAACAGTTATTTTTATGGAATCTCCATGATCATATAGTACTTCATTACCATCTTTTAATCCGTTCTTATATTCGGTTTCATAAGTTAAATCCCATCTAAATGGAGGTCGGTTATCCAACGTGCTGTATCGTTTCCAAATTCCATTTTCTTTTCCTGTTTCATAATTCCCCTCATCCCGCATCACCGTACAGGCTAAATTCATTGTGCCCCCTTTAACTAAAGGCATTCCTTGCACTTCACTACCATTGAGTGAACTGTCAATGCTATATTCTACCCAAAAACCTTTTTTAATTTATTAACATAGAGCCCGCTGTCTTTGAATTGCAGGGCAATATACTTTTCCATCATACCTTTAGGCAGCAGTTCAGAATAGGCGTGCACATCCTCCTGTTTTATTGATTCTCTTTGATGGGGATAAGAAACATCCTGTATTTCTTTAGTATCCTCTTGTTGACAACCAAACAGGAATAATGATTGCAGAATAATTAATGATAAGACTTTCTTCATTTAAAAAGTACTTTTATAACTGTTGAATTGTATATAAGGCGGTCATTGCTAAAACAATTGTAACTGTTATTTTAATTTTGAATAATTTTAATTTACAGTTCGATTATTTTAACTAGCTATCTGAATAACACTGGACGAATTAAATGTTTTTATCTTATAGCCAGATGTATAAAAATAGAACACGAACAAAGACCTAATTATTGTATGATGATTACAATAATTAGAGAACAATAAGCCAACTCGTTATTTCCTGAATTTTTTTTGTTGTCCTTTAAAGGAATAATCAGCCTTTGTTTTCCCCTTTTTGTCAGTTATTATAGCTGTGCCTTCCATGGTTTCACCTGTAACTGTTCCATTCCATTTGAGCAAATCACCATCGGCATTTTTGGAATCCGATACAAAAGTAATTATAGGAGTGCCGGAAGTGGAATCAACAGAAGCATTATATGCACTGGCAGTAAATACATACTCCTTCAACATAAAAGTGGAACTGATTCGGTCTGCCCTGAATACAATCTGATCTTTGACTGGTTCATTATTTTTTTTCTTTCCCTGTTCGGTAAGCACTAAATCAAAATTTTTTTCTCCAAGTAACTTTTCCTTTTTCTGCGCATACATGTTGCCAGTTGAACTTAATAAAAAAGTAAATGCAACAATGGCTGCTGAAACATAATTGATACAATATTTTTTTCTTTGTGAATTGTTTTTCATTTTCTGATTTTTAATAATAAATACCTATGAAATTATAGAATGACAAATGTAATAAAAAAAGAAAAGTTCATGGATTAATTATTACTAGCAATACTAACAAATAATAAAAGTTTTGATTTTATTTCCAGACGGTTAAAATAAAAGCTACAAGAAATAAGGAAGCTAAGTGATAGCCGGCATCAATAAAAAAAAGTGTCCATGATTTTTTCTCCCAAACTGTTGCACCTAAATTGCCAGGCAAATAAAATCCAAGCCACGTGAAAATAGCTGACATCATTATTTTCGGCATATTACCCATTTCTTTAATACCAGGCACAAATTGCCACGCTGCAATATTATGAGCAAAAACCCATGCAAAAAGAAGGTTGCCGATAACCATATAGAACATACCTTTAAACATAACAGATTTATCGGGTTTCTCGTTAAGGTCGAAACCTTTTTCTTTTGCCCATAATTTGCCGAATATCGGCATATACCAAAGTGCACCTAGTACAAAGTTTGCAATTACAGCTACGATAATTGCAATAAAATTAATTTTTATTTCCATAATTTTAAATTTTTAAATTACCTACTCTATTCAGTTTTCGGTTGCCCTGTTTGTTTTTTGTTATAATTTCTGTTTGTCGGTGTTACGTTAGCACATCCGTCGGCATTACGCATAACAATTATACTCAGTAGTACCACTAATTCAAATCAACATATAATCAGTTGAGATAT
>CAIQBY010000295.1 GCA_903870175.1 uncultured Bacteroidota bacterium | reverse complement strand
CTTTAGAAACCACGTAAAAAAATATTTTAAACATCCCAGATTAATTGCCTTAATCGAATTTCCTGTTCTTTTTCTTGGTGCTATGCCTCAGAACACCCCTGCTCTATATAGTTTAATGAATTATGCAGGGCTTAAACAAGGTACATTTTATCCCATGGGCGGTTTCGGAAAAGTGGTAAATGCTTTTAAAAAAATAGCGGAAGAACAGGGTGTTGTTTTTAAAACGGCAGAGAATGTGGAGTCTTTGAATTTAAAAGGAGGCGTTATAAGTCATATTAAATCAAACGGGATATCATACAAAACAGATGCTGTTATTGCTACAGCCGATTATCACCACGTTGAACAATCCCTGTTGCCTGAACATAGCAGATCTTATAAAGAAACTTATTGGGAAAAGAAAACATTTGCTCCTTCCTGTCTTATATTTTATTTGGGTATTAATAAAAAAATCAAAAATCTTAGTCATCACAATTTGTTTTTTGATGAGGATTTGGAAGAACATGCAAGGGAAATATACAAGGATAAAGAATGGCCAACTAAGCCATTATTTTATGTCTGCTGTCCTTCAAAAACTGATCCTTCAGTTGCTCCTATTGGTCAGGAAAATCTTTTCCTGTTAATGCCGATAGCGACAGGGCTGAATGATACAGAAGGGATTAGAGAGCATTATTATAAAGTAATGATTGACCGGATTTGTAAGTATGCAGGCGATGATTTTCGTATTAATGTTGTCTATAAAAGGAGTTATTGCGTTTCGGATTTCAAAAAGGACTACAATGCATACAAAGGAAATGCTTATGGGCTTGCAAATACGCTTAATCAAACCGCAATATTAAAACCAAAATTGAAGAGTAAAAGAGTTGATAACCTCTTTTTTGCAGGACAATTAACTGTACCCGGACCAGGTGTTCCTCCTTCAATAATTTCGGGACAGGTAGCAGCAAACGAACTATTGAAATATCTAAACAAATAATAATGAAACAAATATTTGACACTGTTTCTGCAACATGCAGTAAAGAAGTAACAAAAGCTTACAGCACAAGTTTTTCCCTTGGCATTTATTTCCTTAATAAAAAAATGCATAATGCTATTTATGGAATTTATGGTTTTGTAAGACTTGCTGATGAAATAGTTGATAGCTTTCACGGTTACAATAAAGAGCAGCTGATGCAGTCGTTCAGAGTGGATACATTTATAGCCATCAACCAAAAAATAAGTCTGAATCCTATACTCAACGAGTTTCAGAGAACAGTAAACAGATATAATATCAATCAGGAACTTATAGATACATTTTTGAAAAGTATGGAAATGGATTTGGAGCAAAAAACACATAATCAACTTTCATATAATAATTACATCCTTGGTTCTGCTGAAGTGGTAGGATTGATGTGTTTAAAGGTTTTTGTGGATGGCGATGATGCAAAATATGAGCAATTAAAACCTTTTGCAATGAAGCTTGGGGCTGCATTTCAAAAAATAAATTTTCTCAGAGATTTAAAAGACGACTATGAAATACTTGGCAGGAATTATTTTCCGGGTATAGATTTCAAGCAGTTTTCTCAAAAACAAAAGGAAGTAATTGAAAAGGAAATTGAAGCCGATTTTAATGAAGCCTTAATAGGTATCCGTCTTCTTCCTGCCGAATCACGAAGGGGTGTTTACCTTGCATATTATTATTACAGAAAACTTTTTTCAAAGATTAAAAATACACCTGCAGAAAAATTGATGGATCAAAGAATACGAATTGCCGATTTACATAAATTGGGGTTGATGTTCAGCTCTCTATTAAGAAATCAGATGAATCTGTTATGAGAAGAATATTATTTTTTATTGTTTGCTTATTTCTCAACATTTCCTTTACTTTTGGAACAGAAATAATTGAGGTAAGAAAAATGTATTATGATGCTGCAACAAAAAAGGATGCATCAGAACTGTTTTTAACATCAATGAAAAACATAAAAGTAGAATCTAACCCTTTACTTTTATGTTACAGAGGTATGGCTTATATGATAGGTGCTAAATATTCATTTAATCCATACACTAAGTTATCCTATTTTAATAAAGGAAAAGAAATGCTTGAAAAGGCTGTAAAAGCGGAGCCGGAGAATGTTGAAATAAGATTTATGCGATATTGCATTCAAACCAATGCACCTTTTTTTCTCAATTACAGCAGTAATGCAGATGTTGACAAAACAATAATTTTGAAAAGCTGGGCAACTATTAATGACATTGATCTTAAATTAAAAATTAAAAACTACATGCTGCAATCAGCATCCTGTACACAAATAGAAAAATCAGTATTTAAATGAAAGAACATGTTATTTTAGTTGATAATGATGATAACCAAATTGGTGAAATGCCAAAGCTGGAAGCTCATCAGAAAGGTGTTCTTCACAGGGCATTTTCCATTTTTATTTTCAATTCAAAAAATGAAGTGCTGCTTCAACAAAGGGCAAAAGACAAATACCATTCTGCCGGTTTATGGTCCAATACATGTTGCAGTCATCCTGCTCCGGGAGAAACAACTGAAGAGGCAGTGAAAAGAAGACTGAAGCAGGAAATGGGTATGACCTGTGAAATGACACCTGCTTTTAATTTTATCTATCATGCTGCCTTTGACAATGGATTGACTGAATATGAATTCGATCATGTTTATTTTGGCGTATCTGATTCAATTCCTGAAATAAACAAAGAAGAAGTGAATGACTGGAAGTATATGAGCATTTCAGATTTGATTTTGGAAATTAATAATAATCCAAAAGATTATACAGAATGGCTTAAACTTTGTCTCGGAAAAGTTATCAAGTTTAAGATGTCTGTTAGGTAATAACAAAACATGGAAATGAGGTTAATTAATATTCTTATTTTAATAGCAACCTTTTTATGCATGGAAGCTATAGCTTGGCTTGCACATAAATATATTATGCATGGTTTCGGCTGGTATCTTCACAGAGATCATCATCAAAAAAACATCTCCAGTTTTTTTGAAAAGAACGATTATTTCTTTTTAATATTTGCAATACCAGGTATTATTGGATTGTTTGTTGGTTTGCAGAATAACTTCAATTACTTTTTCTGGATTGGATTGGGAATAACTTTTTATGGCATTGCTTATTTTTTTGTACATGATATATTTATACATCAGCGTTTCAAAATATTCAGGAATACAGATTCTGTTTATTTGCGGGCGATTCGAAAAGGACATAAGATGCATCATAAATATCTTGACAAATATGAGGGAGAGTCTTTTGGTATGTTATGGGTGCCATTAAAATACTTTAGAGAAGCTTTTAAATACTCCGCTAAATGAAGAGTTTGTATTTATTAATAAATTTCTCTTCTATTATTGTTCCATTTATTTTTTCGTTTCATCCGAAAATTAATTTTCACAGACAATGGAGATTTCTTTTCCCGTCTATTATTACGGTAATGGCTGTTTTTGTTCCTTGGGATATTTGGTTTGCAAATAAAGAAGTTTGGGGTTTTAATACAAAATATTTAACTGGTTATACTTTATTCCATTTGCCTTTGGAAGAAGTTTTATTTTTTATCTGTATTCCTTATTGTTGCTTATTTACAATTCACTGTTTTAAAATATTAATAAAGAAAGATTATTTTGCGGCTTATCAATCTTTGTTTACTTCAACCCTGATTTTATTATTATTAATAATCGGATTATATAACATAACTAAATTATATACTTCTATCACATTTATTTTATTAGCACTCGTACTCATAATATTAAAATATATAATTCAACCTGTATGGTTAAGCCGATTTTATTTCTCCTATTTAATATTAATTATTCCATTTGCAATTATAAATGGAATATTGACAGGAACAGGGATTGATGAACCTGTGGTATGGTATAATAATATGCAGAATTTAGGAATTCGCATTGGAACAATACCTGTCGAAGATATCTTTTATGGAATGCTGCTTATACTTTTAAATGTAACTGTTTACGAGTTTTTGTTAAATAAAAATGCAGGCAAAAAAGAGAGTTCTATTCTTTCCTTTTAATTTATTGTCTCATTACTTGAGATGTATTGTTCTTGCAAAACAATATTATGATAAAGAAAATTACGAAGTTTTATTCCTAAGCAGTACCACTTATAATGATTATGTTACATTACATGGATATGCGACCTTTGAATGTCAACAGTTCGACGCAGGCAAAGTATTAAAATGTTCGGAGAAATTTGATTTTTCCTGGCTCAATTATACAGATATTGAAACTGTTTTCCTTTCTCAGGTTGAATGTATCAGACAGCTAAAACCGGCAATAGTTGTTGGGGATACGGCTCCAACTTTAAAAATGGCTGCTGAATTTACTCATGTTAAATATGTTTCATTAATGAATGGATATATGACTAAATACTATTCTTACACCCGCAGATTATCACGAACACATAAAGCATACAAGTGGTCTGATAAAATTCCGGAAAAGTATTTTGACAGAATAACCAGCTTCGCAGAAAACCTTTCATTTAAAATGGTACATCGCCCTTTCCGCGACTTACGAAGGAAGTATTCATTAATAAAAGTGAAAAGTTATATTGATGAAATGGAGGGTGATTATAATTTTATTTGCGATAGTCCTGAACTGTTTCCTCAGCGACATCTCTATTCAAATTATAAATATACCGGCCCGCTAATTTATAAGTCTGAAAATAATAATGAGAAATTTATTAATAAATTTAATCCTGACAAGCCAATTATATTTATCTGTTTGGGAAGTTCAGGTAATTGGGGGAAGCTTAAATTTCTTAATTCTCCTTCATTTGTTGATTTCACTATTATTACTGCCGGTGATACAGACGGTATTCTTTCTGCCCCTCATATTTATCCTTATCAATTTGTGAATATAGATGAGGCAATGAAAGTAGCGAACTTAATGATTTGTCACGGTGGAAATGGAACAATATATTACGGCCTGCGACACGGAGTATATATGTTATGTATTACCAGCCATTTTGAG
>CAIQBY010000294.1 GCA_903870175.1 uncultured Bacteroidota bacterium | reverse complement strand
ACTCATTTTTAGGGCTTATAAAGAAGGTGATTTCCTACACAAAACCTCTCACTCATAAAATCATCTTCTCTTAAAATGCTTCTATTGAAGTCTGTTTTTTCTTATTCTTATATTTTTTGAGGGTTGTGCAACAGTTACTTACGCTTGAAGTTACTTAACAAATTACACACTTAAAATTTAAGAAAATGAAAAAAATTCTACTCTTAATTATTCTGCTCGCCTGTATTGGCAGGAGCGGAAAAGCCCAAAGTGGCGCATCTTGCGCCACTGCTCGACCTTATTTTACAGATACTAGTTTCGTTGCGCCGTTTAAATGGCAAACAAAACAATTGCAATGGTTTCAATTTACCGCATTAAGTGATACACTAGACATTGGTGTGAGAGATATTAATATGTTCTCTGCCACCGATAAAGTAATAGCCATTTATTTATTAAAAGGAAATTGCGGAAGTATAAGTTTAGTTGCTTCAGATACTATCGACAGCAGTATAGATAGTGTTTTAAATATTACAGGTACACTTGTTATACCAGATAGCAATTATTATTTAGTAGTTTTAAAACAAGATACTACAAGTACAATCAACTATTTACTTGGAATGAGTTTTAGAATATTATCTTGTGTTGACCCGACCTCAACCCCTTGCGATTATATTTTTAATGGAGATTTTGAATATAACTCATATGCTCCATTAGGACCATCTCAAATCTACTTAGCATGCCCTTGGAATTATCCAACACTATTTATGGGAACATCTGATTACTTTAGTGCAGCTTCTACTCCAGCGAGTAGTGTTCAAGCACCTTACACTTCATATGGCATTCAAAGTTCCATTTCACCAGGGATTGCTTTTGCAGGATTTGATGTATATACGCCTGGTGCAATTCAAAATTGTGAATATATTTATCAAATGTTAAATTATGGAGGTTTAGTTGCCGGAAACCGTTACGACCTATCAATGTGGGTAAATTTAGATTCAACTAGTAGGTTTGGCGTTAATAATATTGGATTTTCTTTAACTACAGCAAGTCCATTAACTGGATCTTCAGTAAGAATAATAGCGTCCGACCCGTCTTTACTTTGGTCTGCTCCTGTAACAGCAACAGGTTATGGCAACTGGTACCATATATTTTTCAATAATTATCTGGCTACCGCCAATTATAAATATGTTACTATAGGTTGCTTCGATACAACGATAACTACCTCCATTACTAATCCAACAGGCAGCAGACTTTCCGCTTATTATTTCGTAGATAATGTATCAATCATCCCCTCAACTAATCCGTTTACAGTTACAACAACTTCTGCTACATGCTTGGGTGATTCTATTTCTTTAACCACAAACTCTTCTCAAGTGGTTAGATGGTCTTCTAGTCCTGCTTCCACTTTTTCGTGCGATAGTTGCGCCTCAACAATTGCCACACCGTCTGTAACAGGCTCCACTATGTATGTTGCTAATCTATCTGCTGCTGGTTGCATCTTATCCGATACTGTAATTGTATCTGTTGACAGTTGTACTTCTAATTCCTGTGGAATAGTTGTAACTGATACTTTATGGGACAATACATTCAGCAGTACAATTGTTCCACATGCTGTTTACAATATAAATCATAATGTACATGTAGCCTCCGGCTCCACTGTCAGTTTATCTGGTGATGTCTTCAGCATTTCGCCTAATATTACTATTACTGTGGATGCAGGCGCAACGCTTACATTGCTTCATTGTCATTTGTATGCCTGCGACACAATGTGGCAGGGGATTGTGGTTTCACCAGATGGTCATTTGAATATTTATAAAAATTGCCTCATTGAAGATGCGGAAATAGCTGTGGATATTACCAATAATACATCTCCCTCACCTACTACGACTCTTAATGTGGGCGGTGCAATATTCAATAAAAACGATGTAAGTATTAATATTGTCAATGATATTGATACAGTTGCTTATCCGTTTATTGTGACAGGAACAGTATTTACAAGCAGAAAATTGCCTTATACACCTGCAAGCTGGACTACACCAGGGGCTCTTAAAACACTTGTGAACACTGGCACCACAGCCGAGCATTATAATATGGGAAATTATCCTCCTGTTAATCTTGCACCACCTAATACTTCCACAAGAAGCAATATAGGAATAGTGCTTGTGAATGTTGGAACCAGGACAGGCACATTTCCGGGACCCTATGCATATTATGACATGACTATTGGAGATGGCAATTCTAATGGAGCTTTAAATTTGTTTGATACTTTAAGATATGGCATTGTTGCGGTTAATAGTAATATTACCTGTTATAACAATACTTTCCAATATATATTAGACCCTTCCACATTCGGTCCTTCAGGATATGGGATTTATTCGCTTTACACTACACCTGTACCTTCTGATGAATTCGCTACAGAAAACAGACTTCGGGTAATTTCAGACACTGCAAACAGCAAATGGGGAAATCGGTTTTACGATTGCTCGGTAGGTATATATAGTAACTATTATAATGATGTAACTATTAATCATTGTGATATACGAAGCACCGAAGAGGCCATTACTACACAACCTTCCAATGGCGTGGTTGGTATTTGGGTAGTTACACCCAACTGCTCAAATATAATGCTCGACAGCAATGTTATAACAAATGAATATGCAGGTATCGGATTTTTTGCGGATGATTATACCAGCTATCCCGGATATACCGATGCACAGCTTATAGAAAATGTACATATAACTGATAATACCATTCAACCCACTTATGGCACCACAGCACCTACCAACGAATATTGTTATTACGGTATCATTGCTCAAAACCTCTTCGATTGGTACGGTGCATTCTCAGGTGGTACCCCAGGCATATTCCCCGGCATTCATCAGGTGAATGTAAACCGAAACCATATACATAATTTGCACAACGGAATTGAAATGATTAACTGGCTTAACTGGCAACCGGACACAGGACCGGGATTTGGTAACATTGCAATTACTAATCGTAATTATATTACGCTCCGACAAGTCATTTTCCCGCCTTCTGTAGGTTCACCGCAATATGGCATTGCTCACATACTCGACTGGAGACCTGTGATTGATAACAACAATATTACAGGATACGGGTATAACGACATAGACAGTGTGAGCACAGGCATTATGTGTGCGTATGATGTTGCGCCGAGGTTTCATCAGGAAGTAATGTGCAACTATGTGGATACAACAGGAAATGGTATATATTTCCTTGGCAGTTCGCCAGTAATGACAGGACAGGGATATAACTATGTTGCAAACAACGAAATGAAAAGCTGCGGAAAAGGTTTAGTAATAGACGATACCTATATAGGCAACCAAGGCGACAACACTTACGCTTCCGATAATGTTTGGACACCATACACTTATGGCAATGCCGGACAATACACCACATATACGAGAAACGGTGCCGACCCTACTTTAAGTTGGTTATATACAGAATATGGAAGCCCTTGGGATCCTTCTGCTGTTGGTGCTTGTTGGTCAGATTTAGGTATCCCTTTTTCTTACCAAATTGGAAATGGAATAACAGATTCCTCTGGAAGCAACGGTGTTACCTGCAATACAGCTTCTTCCATTGGTATGTATTCGGGTAATAATAATAAAAGTTTGCAGCATACCACAGATACTACAGCAATTCTAATAAATAAATTAGAGCTTATGGTTGAGGATAGTGTTAAGTATTCTTATTTTGAAACGGAGCAACATATAAGCGATAAGTTTAAGGTATATCAAATGCTTAGTTTGCAGCCTTCGTTAAAAAACAATTCGAGTATTCTTTCACGTTTTTATAATACTTCTTCAACCAGCAACATTGGGAAGATACAGAATGCGGCAATAGCTTTGAGTACAGGACAACTGCAAAATGCAGCAGCATTGCTTAACTCTGTGGTACCGCAAAATGCAATAGAAAGAAATAATAAAAATTATTATTCCGTATATTTGCATTATGTAATGAAAACAAATTCTCAATCCGATTCTGTAATGTTGAAAGCGTTAGCGATGGGTTGCCCTGTTCGCGATGGTTTGATTGTATGGCATGCAAGGATGCTGTATAGTAAGATTTATCGAGATTTTACAAACTATCCGAATGATTGTATTGACCCGAACAATAAGGCAAAAATGAAACAAAATAAAAAACCTGATATTGCCAACGGACTTAGTTTGTTCCCTAATCCAAGTAGTGGCAGCTTTACAATTAATATCACTGGAACCATTACAACTAATGTGGTGGTTGAAATAAGTGATATTACTGGAAAATTGATTAGTGCAGATAAAGTAATATTGAATGACAATACCGCTATAATTGATAGGGGATTGAGAAATGGAATGTATTTTATTTCTGTAAAAGATTTGAACGGAAATAATATCGGAAGCCCTAAAAAGATTACAATAATACATTAAACAATGTACTTAAATAAATTACTAATATTGTCAATCAGCCTCTTCCTTAAAGAAGAGGCTGATTCACAAATTAACCTAATTAGTAATCCGAGTTTTGAAATTTTGTCCTCTTGCCCAGTTGGAGCGGGACAAATAAATAAAGCTGTTGGTTGGCACACTCCTTTAAATGGTGGTGGCGGAAGTCCTGACCTTTATAATTCTTGTTATACAGGTAATTTGGTTGGCGTTCCAGTAAATAATATTAATAATGGTTTTCAATATCCTCATACGGGAAATGGTTATGCCGCTTTAGATGTTGCAGAGTCCTATTACCCAAACAATGCTAGAGAATATATACAAAGCAAATTAATAAATACATTAAGTGTAGGTAAAACTTATTGTGTTACTTTTTATGCAAGTTTGTTAAATAGTGATAGAGCATATATAAAACCGCTTGGTATATATTTCGATAGTGGAACAGTGTCAGCCCCTGCACCACACGGTCTTGCATTAGTTACACCACAAGTTTATAATACAGGGCAACAATTAAGTGATACATTAAATTGGATGAAGATAGAAGGCTCTTTTACAGCCACAGGAATCGAAAGTTATATTACACTTGGTAATTTTTTTACTGATAGTGCATCAGATATAGGCTTTGTAGGAAATCCAACACCTTGGGATTCTTATTATTATATAGATGATATTTCAGTAATAGATGTTTCTACTCCCGCATTAGCGGGACGAGATACTACCATAACACTTGGCGATAGTGTATTTGTAGGCAGACCGCAGGAGGTAGGTTTAAATGAAGATTGTATATGGTATGTAAATAATATAGCAATAGATACGGTAGCTGGTATGTGGGTAAAACCAATAGTGCCTGCTACTTACGTGCTAAAGCAAACGATATGCGGTACTACTAGGTATGATAGTATAAGGGTAAATATTGTTGGTGCAGGCATTAATCAATTGACAAATAATAATGTAATAACTATTTCACCAAATCCGACAAATGGCGTATTTACTATAAGTACAGAAGAAGTGAAAATAAAAGAAGTGAAAATAATAAATGTATTAGGTTGTGAGATTCTGAAACAAGTTCAGAATGACCAAAGCGCAACCATTGATTTAAGTGATTTCTCGAAAGGTATCTATTTTGTTGAAGTGAAAACTGAAAGAGGTATTGTGAGAAAGAAATTGATAAAGGAATAAATTGTTTTTTCATCGGCATATTAGCTAATTAGCTAATTAGCATATTGGCACATCATCTTACCGTATATTTGCATTATAGAATGAAAACATACTCTCAATCCGATTCTGTAATGTTGAAAACGTTAGCAATGGGTTGTCCAGTAAGAGATGGATTAATAGTGCATCACGCACGTATGTTGTATAGTAAAATATATAGAGATTTTACCAACTATCCAAATGATTGTATTGATTCTAATAGCAAATCAAAAATGAAGCAAACTAAAAAAACACTTGTTAATAATGGACTTAGTTTGTTTCCGAATCCTACAACAGGAAGCTTTACAATTAATGTTATAGGAGAAACTGGTAATAATGTTATTGTAATTATTAGTGACATTACAGGAAAGTTAATAAGCTCTGATAAAGTAATACTAAATGATAATACTGCTATCATTGATAAAGGACTTAAAAATGGAATGTATTTCATAACTGTAAAAGATGCTAATGGTAACAACATTGGTATTCCAAAGAAAATAACAGTAATACGTTAAACGATGCGCTTTAGAAAACTGTTAGTTTTGTGTATTAACCTCTTCCTTGCGGAAGAGGTTAATTCACAAATTAACTTAGTTAGTAATCCAAGTTTTGAGAATATATCTGCTTGTCCAACAAGCTTTGGGCAAATTTCTTTAGCAGTTGGTTGGCATCTACCAATAACAGGAGGAGGAAATCCTGATGTTTACAATATTTGTGCATCTCAAAGTCAAGCAGGTGTTCCAGTAAATTTAAACGGACTAAGTTTTCAATATCCTCACTCCGGTATCGGCTATGCCGGTATTGATGTAGTAAGTAGTAGTGCAATAAATAATTGGAGAGAATATATCCAGAGTAAATTAATTGATACATTAAGTATAGGTAAAACCTATTGTGTATCTTTTTATGTTAGTTTATATAATTCAATGAGAGCATATATAAAACCGATTGGTGCTTATTTTGATAACGGAACTGTATCACCTCCTGCTCCTCGCGGTCTTGCATTAGTTACACCACAAGTATACAACACAGGGCAACAACTAACTGATACATTAAATTGGATGAAGATAGAAGATTCGTTTACTGCAACCGGTATTGAGAGCTATATTACAATTGGTAATTTTTTTACTGATAGTGCATCGGATATAGGCTTAATTGGAAATCCATCACCTTGGGCTTCTTATTATTACATAGATGATATTTCAGTAATAGATATTTCAACACCTGGGTATGCTGGTAACGATACACTTATACACCTTGGAGATAGTGTGTTTGTAGGAAGACCGCCGGAAGTAGGTTTAAATGAAGATTGTGTGTGGTATATAAATAATGTAGCAATAGATACAGTGGCAGGTATGTGGGTAAAACCAATAGTGCCTACTACTTATGTGCTAAAACAAACGATATGCGGTACTACAAGGTATGATAGTGTGAGAGTGAATATAGTGGGGGCGGGTATAAATCAATTGACAATTGATAACGATATATTAATTTCACCAAACCCTTTCACCTCCCAAACAACAATTTCCTTTAGCGAAGCACAAAAAAACACAACCATAAAAATAATGGATGTGGTAGGCAAGGAAATAAAAACAGTATTGTTTTCGGGTGAAAGTTTAGTACTCGAAAAAGGAGAAATGCAAAGCGGTGTTTATTTTGTACAGATAACCACTTCGGCAGGCTCAGCGAACGAGAAGGTGGTGAAAAGGAAAGTGGTAGTTGAATAGATACAAGTACGGATAACGCCCTTCGACAAGCTCAGGGTGACAAAACAAATTTACGAATCGGTGTAAATCTTAGTAATATTTGGTATCTATTTTATAATCATAATTGCAGAAGGCAATCAAAATCATTTTTTATCCCTGTTTTCTTAATAAATCAGCGTTCCAATCACAGCTGCCTGTCCCGACCTTCTTTCGGGATTCCAGTTCTTTTTTGAAGATAATAAACGCTAAAGAAAATGCTGTTGAAAGTCTGAAATTTTAATGAACCAGCTTGCCAACCTCAATAGCAGCTTTCACAAAATTTACAAATAAAGGATGCGGATTTGCAACAGTACTCTTATATTCCGGATGAAACTGTACACCCACAAACCACGGATGGTCAGGTATCTCAACAATTTCCACCAAACCTCCTTCGGGATTTATTCCAGAT
This sequence comes from uncultured Bacteroidota bacterium, assembly GCA_903870175.1. Classification (GTDB taxonomy): domain Bacteria; phylum Bacteroidota; class Bacteroidia; order 2-12-FULL-35-15; family 2-12-FULL-35-15; genus 2-12-FULL-35-15. The sequence continues at coordinate 14,484 of CAIQBY010000294.1, read as the reverse complement.
GCAATCATGCCTGCTTTCTCGAAATCCGCCAGATACTCATTGTTAAACTCATAGCGGTGACGGTGACGCTCCGTTATTTCCTTTTGTTTATATATCTCCCAGGCTTTGGTACCTTCGGTAATATTGCATGGATAAGAGCCTAAACGCATCGTGCCGCCTTTTTTGGTAATCTGCTTTTGCGATTCAAGCAAATCAATCACCGGATTAGTGGTGCCGGGATTCATTTCGGTAGAGTTGGCATCTTTGAAACCAAGTACATTTCTTGCAAATTCAATCACTGCACACTGCATTCCCAGACATACTCCGAAGAATGGAATCTGGTTTTCCCTGACATATTTAATGGCAGATATTTTTCCTTCAATCCCTCTCTGTCCGAACCCCGGCGCTACCAGTACTCCTCCCAATCCCTTGAATTTTGCAGCCACATTTTCTTCTGTAATGCTCTCCGAATGTATCCATTCAATAGTTACTTTACAATCGTTGGCAGCACCTGCATGAATAAATGCTTCTGAGATGGATTTATATGAATCTTTTAATTCAACATATTTACCTACCAATCCTATCCGTATCTCATGTTTCGGATTCTTGAGTTTGAAAAGGAATTCCTTCCACTTGGCAAGGTCAGGATTCTCAGAAACCGGCATTCCCAGTTGATTAAGTACCACCACATCCAACTGCTCTTCTTCCATAAGTACAGGCACTTCGTAAATAGTTCCCGCATCTCTGGCTTCGATAACAGCATTGGGCGCAACGTTGCAGAATAATGCAATCTTATTTCTGATGTCTCTGTTTATTGGATGTTCTGTTCTGCAGACAAGTATATCCGGCTGAACTCCATACTCCAACAGCATCTTTACAGAGTGCTGAGTTGGCTTGGTTTTTAATTCGCCCGTGGTAGTAAGGTACGGAATCAGCGTAAGATGTATAACCATAGCGTGTTTCCCAAGTTCCCATTTCAACTGGCGCACAGCTTCTATGTATGGCAGCGACTCAATATCACCAACAGTACCGCCTATTTCAGTAATTACAAACTGATATTTGCCGGTCTTCCCAAGTAATTTAATTCTGTTTTTTATTTCATCGGTAATATGTGGAATCACCTGAACAGTTTTTCCAAGATAATCGCCGCGGCGTTCTTTCTCAATCACCGATTGATAGATTCTACCTGTAGTTACATTATTGGCTTGCGAAGTAGGTGTATTTAGAAACCGTTCGTAATGTCCCAAATCCAAATCGGTTTCAGCACCGTCATCAGTTACAAAACATTCTCCGTGTTCATAAGGGTTTAGCGTTCCGGGGTCCACATTAATATAAGGGTCGAGTTTCTGAATAGTAACAGTGTATCCACGCGCCTGTAAAAGCTTTGCAAGAGAAGCAGCTAAAATTCCTTTTCCAAGCGATGATGTTACTCCTCCGGTAACAAAAATATATTTTGTAGATATTGGCATAATAATTTAAATGTTCGAATCCTTAACCAGAGGAAGATTTTTAAGGGTTGGGCAAAAATAAGAATTATTCCTTCTGATAAAACGTAATGTTGAAAACTAGGAATAAAAAAAGTTCCCGTTACAGGAACTTCCTTATTCAAAATAGATTTCCACTATTTAAAAAATCATCACCACACTTACTGTCGGCATTATCGGTAATTGATTTATACGTTCAGAAGGATCCGTGCGGGGCACATAAAATACATTGGCACGGTTATAAACATTGGTGGCGCCTGCGGCAATTTCAAGTTTGCAATATTCAAACAAACGGAAAGTACGTTTAATATTTACGTCCAGCCTGTGATACCAAGGCAACTCATGTATTTGTCCGTTGGCAAGGAAAAACGCCATGTTTCCGTTTGCGCTTGTATAATTAGTATTGATGCCTCCCTGGAAATTCAGGTTTTCGTAAAACCCGCCTGTTGGATTATAAGGGAATCCTGACCCGATGCTCCATCGTGCACCTGCTTCCCAATTAAGATTTCTTCCAAAAGTATAGGTGGCAACTATGTTTCCATTGTGGCGGCGGTCATAGATTGTACGATAATGCTGAACTCCATCCCATTGATTGATGAATCCAAGGTCATACACAAGCCATAAATAAAGATGTTTGTATTCATATTTAAATGTAACATCAATTCCTTTTGCAACTCCGGTCTCAATTATAAAATCATCTCTCAACAACTGCGGTTTTCCCTGATTCGCCGGTGTATCGTCATATACCTGATAAGGATTAATATTGGTAAGCTGTGTAAAATCCTTGATATAACCTTCCACATTCATCTCTAAATGTTTTGTGATATCAAACTCGAAGCCGGCTACGTAATGATTTGCTTTTTGCAATTTAGACTTCACATCAATGGTTTCGCCATTTTGATTAACATAAGAAGTTGGCAAGTTATCAGGTCCGGTCAGGAATCCCTGGAAAAGATTCACCACCTCTCTGTCTGTAGTTGTAGAAATAAGGTTTTGAGAATACATGCCTGCAGCAGCTTTGAAACGTACTTTATGTGTAATATTCCATTTAGCATTGATGCGCGGCTCGGGAGAAAAATTAGCGAGAGAAGCATAATATTGAATCCTGAAACTTGGTTCTATTACCAGTTTATTGTTCTTCGAAACCCATTTGTATTTTAGGTAACCGCCAATTTCAGTAGTATAACCAACTTGAGTAATTTCACGATTGCCCGAATTGAAAAAATCAAGGTTAGTACTGAATCCATCTATATCCATCCCATAATTGATTTCGCTTTTACCCATGAAATAAGTAAATCCGATACCCATATTAAAACCCTTAATAGAACTGTTTTCGGGAGACATACCGAATGGGGTATAATTAATTCCGTATTGCGAGTAAGCAAAATTACCGTTAACCAATATAGGTGAGTTTTGAGGTACCAATAAAAAATTTCCTCCACCGCCATAAGATTGCCAATTCATTTTTGCTAACCCGGAATAATTTACCATGTCATTAAAATCAAAGCCAAACAGATTTAATTTACTTCCATTGTTGGCATTGAATGATATTTTGCCATAATAATCATCAAAGCCAAAAGGTAAATTATTTTGTCCGTTTTGAGCAGCATAAGAATAAAGTGATTTGGATGTTTCGGGTAAATAAGAAGTTTTTGCAGAAAAAATAAAAGAAGAGGTACCACTTCCACCTTCAGTATATTTTTTCAAAGGTCCTTCCACTAAGGCTTTTGCGCCAAACGGGCTCACATCAATTTTTCCTGCAACACGTTTTTTATTCCCTTCTCGAGTTGATATATCCATAATTGCAGATATTCTACCACCGTATTCAGCCCCGAAACCGCCGCTATAAACATCGGCATTCCTTATAATATCCACATCAAATACCGAAAATAAACCGATGGAGTGGAAGGGATTGTAAACAATCATTCCATCAAGCAATACTTTATTCTGAATGGGTGCACCACCGCGAATATAAAGCTGTCCGCCCTGGTCGCCGGTGAAAATAACTCCGGGCAATACCTGTAAATACTGAACCAAATCAGGTTGGCCGCCAACCGAAGGAAGTTTTTTGATATTAATAGGGTCAATTTTATTTACTGAAACTTGTGTTTCTGTTTCTTTGGATTCCTGTGTGGCAGAAATCTCAATTGTTTTCAGTTTGATATTACTCTTTACAAGGTAAAGTTTTTTGCTGATAATGTCACCGGCTTTCACAGTTACAGGTTCCTGCAAGGTATCATATCCAAGAGCCGATGCAACCATTAAAGTATAACTTCCTGGAGGAATTTTAGTTATGGTAAAGGAGCCGTTTACGTCAGTCGCAATTCCCATTGAAGTTCCTTTCAAAACTACATTGGTGAATAAAATCGGTTCGCCATTTTCTTTAAGATAAACAAATCCGCGGATAGTACCTGTCGTATTTTGCTGGGCAAAAATACCGGATGAAATAAGAATTAAGAAAGCGAAAAGTATTGATTTATTTAGCAACTTATGAATAGACATTTTGATTGTGTTATTTTTTTAAAGAGCGTAAAAGTAATAAATATTAGATTACAAGATGCGAATAACTCACTTTTGCGACCTACAAGGCAAACGAAACGAATAAACATCAGTAATTATCAATAATTACTTTGTTTCGGAAAGCGCAAGTACCCTGTCGAACTCTGCCTGAGTAACAGCGGACACCGACAAACGGCTTAGTTTGATGATTTGCATATTTGCCAACTGTTTGTCAGCTTTTATCTGAGCTAATGTAACAGGCTTTTTCAGCTTTTTGAAAGGAGCTATTTCGACCACACTCCATGCAGTGTCTTCTGTAGTCGGGTCCTGGTAGGCTTCTTTCACCACTTTTGCAATACCGACTATTTCCAATCCTTCATTACTGTGATAGAAAAACAACAGGTCACCCTTTTTCATGGCTCGCATATTATTTCGGGCAGCATAGTTGCGAACGCCATCCCACACTGCTTTTTTATCCTTTACAAATTGGTCCCAACTGTATTTAAAAGGTTCTGATTTTACAAGCCAATGATTCATTTTATGAAATTATAAGTAATAATGTTGAATGATGCAAAAGTATAAATTCTTTATTGATTCTTTGCCCAGAATTCATTGAGACGTTTATTTAAATCTTTAATCACATCTGCTTTGGAACGTGTACTCACAATTTTTGCATTTGTTTTAGTAAGAAACGGAAAAGGAGATTTCAATTGATTGTAGTTTTTGTCTTTAATAATAAATGCACTTATATGTGTTGTTTCGCTTTCATCAAATTCGCCAACCAGAAAATCGGAACAATTAGGAGACACAACATTTTGAAAGTTGGTATCAAATAATAAATCCTTACAGTTCCCGCTTTTTATTGCGTCAGAATTATTGGAGTAGAAAAAATATACGGTGCAAAAAGAAAATTCAGATTTAAAAGCTTCCACAATTGCTTTGTTTTCGGCTTCCTGTTTTGTTCTTATTTCTTCCGCTTCTTTTTCCTTGCCTTGTTTTTTCAACGCAGTAATTGATAAGTCGGAAGTTTTCAGCCTTACAAACAAGGTTCCGTTTTTAAGCATCTTGATGTATGTATGCGAATCCTGCTTAAATTCCTGACCAAAACAAATTGTCTGGCTAACAATAAACAGTACAATTAATTGATTTTTTAATTTCATTATTTATTCTTTTATAAATTTAATGGTGCTTCTTTTATCTTTTGATGCTGCTTCAATAAAATAAATTCCTTTATCAAAATCTTTAATAGTAATTGTGGATTTAAAATTAGTGATTGACGATTGATAAACTACTTCACCAAGTACATTATATATACGCACACTTTCCACTTTCCACTTTGAACTTTCAACTGTTAACTCGTCAGTCGCCGGATTTGGATAACATTTAACCTGAAAATCAGCAGACTCATTTTCTTTAACCGAAACAGAAACAGCAGGACTTATTGTAATGGCTTTATAATCTTCGACAGTATCGGCAGAAGTGCTTTTGCCTACCAGACGCAAAATGTATGTGCCCGGTGCAAGCCCGGTAGTATTCCAGTTAGCAAGTGTATTGTTTCTTATCTCGAGAGCGGAATCGGAAACTAAATACGTCCAGCCGGTGCCACCCGAAATCTGATAGGATAAACTGTAATTCGCAAAAAACATCCAGCCGCCTTGTGGTCCCTGGTCAATCCAAACGGAACCTTTTATCGGAATTATCGAATCGGCATGTGCTGTATTTGGCGATGCAATATTTTCCATCCACGCATTGCTGTTATCATACGGCACAGGGTCAGTTGCAAGCGTATTCTGAACGGAAACCACAATACTGTTGCCGATTGAAGTAGGTCCGGCATAAGGCATATTGCAATACGCAACTATAAACATCCCATATTTCTCGCTTCTGGTGGTGGAATAAATAGTGGAATGGGAAGCAATAATAGCCGATGTATCGGTAGCCCAGAAATATCCGCCGCTGCCATCAAGCAAAATATTATCGGCATTTAATCTGGAGGTATTTTCCGTTCCCACTTCACCAAGAGTGCAATTAAAAACAGTTACTTTGGAAGTATCAAACACATATAAACTCCATGTTTGCACGGTACTGTTTATCAGATGCAGATTCCTGTCGGTAACCGGCATCACAAAATTAGTATAGGTTGAATTATCAAACACGCCCGAAACATGCGTGGAATCGCCGTACTGAAACCATGCACCTATAGTTCTTATTTTCGAATTGGAGATGGTAACATTCGAGCCGTTTACAGGCATCATTCCCCACCAGATATTATAACAGGTATCCGCCGAAACAGTATAATTGATGCCGCTTATGCCCGAAACCGTATTGTTGAAAACATAATGATTAACCGTGTCGCCCTGTGGAAATGCGTAGTTTACATTTGCAGTATTCGGGAACTGATGCCAGAGCAGCAACGTATCCGTATGCTTGAAAGTGGCGTGTCCGTTATCACTCAGAATATATTCGCCGCCCAGATTGCAGCCGTTAACGCTTACTGTAGGGTAGCCAAACAAACCTGCAGTAGTCCTGTCGTAGTTATGAATTCCGTTCATAATAACGGTTGCAGTGTCGCCAAGCATCAGGTTATGCGACATTCCGCTGTTATAAAATGAAGAATTGCTGAAGTTGATATAACCGTGCTGAACGGCCAATATAGAGCGCTGATAAAAATATTGCTGAGGAAAAGTAAATGCAGAAGAATCGGCAAACACGCTGCCATGCCCCCAAACATATAAATCTCCATCATTATAGAAAGTTGAATTTTTGACAATTAATACGCCGTCATTAAATACGAATATCGGTCCGGTATGGCTGTAACTGCCCGTAATCCTTAATGTATCATGCGGCACACCGCCCACATATACAGTATCCAGTAGTTTTGCGCCGCCAGCTGGATGTGTCAGTTTTGTAAAATCAGTATGTTTTATTTCCTCCATTTTCTTTAGCAGTTGAAATGCAGAGGAATTTGATTGCTGTCCTTCAGCAAGGTCAGGATGACTGTTAGTTGATTTTTGCAACGACTGCTCGAAAGAAGAATGAATGGCTTTATTTATTTCCTGCGGAAACAATTTAGGATTTACCGCTTTATTGGTTGGCAGATTTTGCGCAGCAATAAATTTGAAAGAGAAAATAATTAACAGCGAAAGTAGTTTTTGTAATTTCATGGCAAGAAGATTTTAGATTGCAAAGATACTATACTTTGAATGGAAATGCAGTATAAATGCAAATATCCAAGTTGCAAAGCCGGATTCGGAATACGTATTCGGACACTTGGGATACGTATTCGAGCACTCGGAATACGTATTCGGACACTTGGAATACGTATTCGAGCACTCCGAATACGTACGCGAGCACTCCGAATACGTATTCGAGCACTCCGAATACGTATTCGAGCACTCGGAATACGTACTCGAGCACTCGGAATACGTACTCGAACACTCGGAATACGTACTCGAACACTTGGAATACGTACTCGGAGCCTCCCAATTTTAAGAATATCTGACAAATGAATAATTTAGTAAACTAATGTGAATGTATGATTTATTGAGGATATATGTTGTACATTTGCATTAAAACAACACAAAATCTAATGAAAAGGTACCTGTTTTTATTTATTGGAGTAGTGCTTTTTAGTTGTTCTACAATTAATTCTAATACAGAAAACAAAAGAAGAAACGAAATCAGCTCTTCTTTCTTTCTCTCCGACAGTTTGTTTATTTTGAAAGATATTAAGAACTCATTTGCCGCGGAAAATGTAATTGCCAATTCTGCTTCAAAAAGATCTCTTATTAAACTTGATAGTTTTGAAACAACGAAATTAATATTTCCTGTTTTATCAAAAGAAATGGAAATAGTGAAAATGGATTCTTCTTTTAAATATTACGTTTTACACTATATGTCATCTTATTTTATTGCAAAACAAAAAAGCATTGGAAAGTTCTTGCCAATAATTGTTTGGGTTGAAGGCGATGATTTCGGAGCATTGTATTATATTCTTCTTGATAAAGAAAATATCCCTGTATCTTTTTATAAAATGAACGGTGGACAATGTGCCGGTCCAAATCAATCAGATTCATTATTAGAAATGTGTCCGGAAATACAATCTTGGATTAAAGGAGATGAAATATGGTCTTATAGAGTTATTGAGTTCATCAAACCAGATTCAATTAAACATCCTGCAATAGTCGATTCCGTAAATTATGTGAGTAAAATTCTACCTTCAGGATATATTGAAACTAAACGTAAGGATAGTATAAGATTCAAAAGAATGTCAAAATGGTAATTCGCTTAATTTCATTATTACTAATTCATATAAAATAAAATCAAGAAGCGGAGCATTAAAACCGGATCCTCTGCGGTAAAAAACTCCTCGTGCCAAAACCACTTCTTCGCCACAATAAAATTATCTTCTGCTAAATAGTCAGATAATTATAAACTCAACCGTAAAAAAGTCATTCAAAGCCAATAATTTCAGCCATTTTGGCGTGATTTATATCATTGTTTCCATTGGAATAATAATTGACCTTTGTACAAAGAATTTTAGAATTTAGATATTAGAATTTATAATTTATAAAACATGAACTTTAATAATTTCACAATCAAATCGCAGGAAGCCGTGCAACAGGCACAGCAGATTGCAACCAACAATGGGCAGCAATCCATTGAAAACGGACATCTGTTAAAAGGAATATTGGAGGTGGACGAAAACGTAACTCCTTTTATTCTGAAGAAACTAAATGTAAATACAGCTATTTTCAGCAAAGCGCTGGATAAAATAGTGGAGAGTTATCCTAAAGTTTCGGGCGGTCAGCCGTTCCTGTCTAACCATGCGAATCAGGCGCTTTCAAAAGCATCTATGTATCTAAAGGAATTTGGCGATGAGTATGTTTCCATCGAACATTTATTGCTTGCCATACTTGCCACCAAAGATACCATTTCACAATTACTGAAAGATAATGGTGTGAATGAAAAAGATTTGAAAGCCGCTATTAATGAGCTTCGCAAAGGTGCTAAAGTAACTTCGCAAAGCGCAGAAGAGACTTATAATGCATTGAATAAATATGCAATAAATTTAAACGAACAGGCAAAGAAAGGCAAGCTCGACCCGGTAATTGGCCGTGATGAAGAGATACGAAGAGTGTTGCAGATATTGTCGCGCCGCACCAAGAACAATCCTATTTTAGTAGGTGAGCCGGGAGTTGGTAAAACAGCTATTGCCGAAGGTTTGGCACACCGAATAATTAATGGAGACGTTCCTGAAAACTTAAAATCGAAACAGATTTTCGCGTTGGATATGGGTGCATTAATTGCAGGCGCCAAGTTCAAAGGCGAGTTTGAAGAACGTTTGAAAGGTGTGGTAAAAGAAGTTATTTCTGCCGAAGGCGAGATAATATTATTTATTGATGAGATACATACACTTGTTGGTGCCGGTGGCGGAGAAGGCGCAATGGATGCAGCTAATATTTTAAAACCTGCTTTAGCGCGCGGCGAATTAAGAGCGATTGGAGCAACAACTTTAAATGAGTTTCAAAAGTATTTCGAGAAAGATAAAGCATTGGAAAGACGCTTCCAGAAGGTAATGGTGGATGAACCATCAGCCGAAGATGCGATTTCTATTTTGCGTGGTATCAAAGAAAAATATGAGACGCATCATAAAGTTCGAATTAAAGATGAAGCCATAATTGCCGCTGTAGAGCTTTCGCAACGCTATATCAACGACCGTTTCCTTCCTGATAAAGCAATCGACTTGATGGATGAAGCAGCATCTAAATTGCGTATGCAGATTAACTCCATGCCAATAGAACTGGATGAAGTAGAGCGTAAAACCCGACAATTGGAGATTGAACGCGAAGCAATAAAACGGGAAAATGATAAAAAGAAGTTGGAAGATTTGAATAAGGAAATCGCTGAACTATCTGATAAACGTACTAATCTGCGTGCTAAGTGGCAAAGTGAAAAAGAAGTGGTGGAAGGAATTCAGAAAGTAAAGGAGGAGATTGAACATTTTAAATTCGAAGCGGAGCAGGCTGAACGTAACGGTGATTACGGCAAAGTAGCGGAGATACGTTATGGCAAAATTAAGGAATCTGAACTACAGCTAAAGTCATTTGAAGGAAAGCTGGCAGAGATGCAGCAAGGCGGTTCACAAATGATAAAAGAAGAAGTGGACAGTGAAGACATTGCTGCCGCAGTAGCTGCCTGGACAGGGATTCCTGTTTCGCGTATGCTGCAAAGCGAACGCGAGAAATTATTACATCTGGAAGAAGAGCTTCATAAAAGAGTGGTTGGACAGGAAGAAGCAATAGAAGCGATAAGTGATGCTGTGCGCAGAAGCCGTGCCGGTTTGCAGGATTCAAAGCGACCAATCGGTTCATTCATTTTCCTTGGAACAACAGGAGTTGGTAAAACTGAATTGGCAAAAGCTTTGGCAGAGTTTTTATTCAATAACGAAAACAGCATGACACGAATTGACATGAGCGAATATCAGGAACGCCATGCAGTTAGTCGCCTTGTTGGCGCGCCTCCGGGATATGTTGGTTATGAAGAAGGAGGGCAGTTGACAGAAGCTGTTCGCAGAAAACCATATAGTGTAGTGTTGCTTGATGAAATTGAAAAAGCACATCCCGATGTTTTCAACATCTTATTGCAAGTGCTTGATGACGGGCGATTGACAGATAATAAAGGTCGTGTAGTCAATTTCAAAAACACCATCATTATCATGACATCCAATATGGGTTCGCATCTTATTCAGGAAAACTTTGAAAAGATAAACGAAAAGAATCACGATGAAATAATGGCAAAAACAAAAGTGGAAGTGTTTGAATTGTTAAAGAAAACAATTCGTCCTGAGTTCCTGAATCGTATAGATGAGACTATTATGTTTACTCCTCTGACACGCGAAAATGTTCATCGTATAGTCGAGATGCAATTTAAGGGAATTGAGAAAATGCTGGAAGAAAGCAATATTCATCTTACAGCTACAAATGAAGCAATAGATTGGCTTGCTCAACTTGGATTTGATCCTCAATTTGGAGCACGTCCTGTAAAACGGGTAATGCAGAAAAGAGTGCTAAATGAATTATCAAAGCAGATATTGGCAGGAAAAGTTCAAAAGGATGCCAACATTGTATTGGATGTTTTTGACAAGGAGTTTGTGTTCCGCAACCCAATAGATGCTGATAATAAACCTAAAAAAGAGAAGAAAGAAAAAAACAAAGTATAACCAATTGTTCATAAGATTGTTGTTAATATATGTTAACCATACAACAATTGGCTGACTAATTGCGTTACATTTATAAAAAATAAATAAAATGTATTATAAAATGAGAGCTAAAAAAGTAAAAATTGACCTTCGTCCGAAGATTAAAATACAAATAGATAGCAGAACAATGATTACTGTACGTTCAATGGACGCATTCAAAGCTTGGAAGGAACGTTATCCTGAAGCTTTGATAGTTGAATAATAACAAGTCTATTAAAGTATAAAACGCAACTTACCTTAGGCGAATTGCGTTTTTTTGTTTCATATATTAGATAATTGTTACTTCACAGCATCATATATCACCTGCTGAATCTTTGTTCGAATTCCCGATTTAGCAAGTTTATTATCATCCGCATCAGGATTCACACGGTTCGACAGAAATACATAAACAGTTCCATTTACAGGATCAGCCCAGGTTAAAGTTCCTGTAAATCCGGAGTGTCCAAAACTTTCAGGATTACACGAAAGTGAAACAGGACTTTCTTTTCCTGCACTCATTTCCGGTTTGTCAAAACCAATTCCTCTTCTGTTTTCAAAACAATACTGACATCTGGTAAACCTGCTTACAGTAATAGAATCAATGTATCGCTTGCCTCCATACGTTCCATTATTCATATACATCTGCATCAAAACAGCAAGGTCATTTGCATCCGAAAATAGTCCTGCATGCCCTCCAACACCTCCAAGCATCGCTGCACCCTGGTCGTGCACATCTCCATGTATTAATTGTTTCCTGAACTTTTTATCATTTTCAGTAGGTACAATTCTGTCCATATCAAATCGGTCGCGTGGTTTGTAACCCATTGTTGTCAGCCCAAGCGGAGCATAAAATGTTTTGTAAGTATATTCATCTTCCGTTAAAGAAGTTTTTTGTTCAATGATTTTCTTCAGAAAATAATATCCTAAATCACTATATAAAAACTTCCCTTTATCTTTCACCGGTGATTCAATAATCTCTTTATACATCTCCTCTTCATAGTTTTTATTGATGTATAAATTATCAGCTACACGTTTTGTATAAACATCATTTTGAAGGGTACTATAAACATCGGATTTATACTCTCCTTTATCCATTGTTTTTGCCCAGAAGGGAATCCATTCCTTCAATCCTGCCTGGTGGGCCATCATTTCACGGATAACAATATTTTCCTTGTTAGTACCTTTCAGATTTGGTAAATAAGTAACCAGTTTCTCATCAATATTAACTTTTTTCTCATCCGTAAGTTTCATGATGGATGGCGTGGAAGCCGCAATTTTAGTAACGGAAGCCAAATCATAAATATCATCATTCTTTACTTTTATCTTTTTATCATACGTATGATAGCCAAATGATTTCTGATAAATTACATTGCCATCCTTTGAAACAAAAATCTGACACCCTGGATAAACCCTATCTCTTATGCCTTTCAACGCAATGGTATCAATCCTTGATAATGCTTTTGAATCAATTCCAATCTCTTCAGGTATGGTATATTTAAAACGAACTGCTTTTGTTTTAATACCTGTACCCACTTTAAAATAAGGGCTTGCCGTAACCGACAATTTGCCAGAAGCAGCCACACCACCAAAAATTAATTGTGCCGAATAACTCTCACTCAAATCATTATCTTCATAACTCATCACCACAGCATCCGCAAATTGAATACTATCCATCTTTGCAAGGATATATGGGTTTGCAGCCACATTCACAATTACTTTTGACTGACGCATAATTGCCTTCAACATTTTTATTACATGCTGTGACAAACCAAAATCTTTATCAGGTTTATTGTTAGTATTATCAATATGAACGATAACTAAATTGTAATCTTTTAATCGTGAAAGCAATGTGTCAAAAGTTTCTTTTTTCGCATCCTTATCCATTCCAAAATGCTTTACATTGGCATAGTTCGATAATGTCTGCTGAAATAAATTGATTTCATTATATCCCAATGAAAGTGATGCAATCTTTAATGAATCAAGATTGTTAAGAGGAATTATATTGTTTTTATTCTGCAATAAAGTCAAAGAAGCTTCCGTTAATTTACGATTGATAACTTCCGCATTTATTGTGTTTAATTCTTTGTAAAGGGTTTTTACTTTAATTTTAGAATAATGATTTAGTCCTGCCCATTCCTTTGCTTTCAATATCTTTAAGCAGCGTTTATCAATTTCTTCCTGCGAAACAAGTCCGCTGTCAATTGCGGATTTAATCTTTTTAATTGCAGTTGGAACATCCTCAGGAAACAGTAATACATCATTGCCTGCCATCAATGCTTTTAAATCTACTTCTCCGGGTTTATAAAATTTACTTACACCTTTCATGTTTAAAGCATCAGTAAATACGAGACCTTTAAAGCCAAGTGTGTCTTTCAATAATCCTGTTACGATTCTCTTAGTGAGTGTGGAAGGCTGATTAGGTGTAGTGTCCAAAGAAGGAATAGATAAATGGGCGACCATCATACTGCCTAGTCCTTTTGCAATTAATTCTTTGAAAGGATACAATTCCAACGTATCCAATCTTGCTCTTGAGGATTTGATGGTCGGTAATGTTTTATGTGAGTCGCTGTCAGTATCACCGTGTCCGGGAAAATGTTTTGCATTGGCAAGCACTCCGTTATCCTGCATTCCTTTCATATACATCAATGCTTTGGCGGTTACATTATATTTATTTTCACCGAAAGAACGATTACCGATTACTGGATTTAAAGGGTTATTATTAATGTCAACTACCGGAGCGAAATTTATCTGCATACCCAAACGCTTGCATTGACGGGCTATTTCGACAGCCATTGTATAAATCAATGAATCATTTTGAATTGCACCCAATGTCATTTGTCTCGGAAAACGGATAGTGCTATCCAGTCGCATTGCCAAGCCCCATTCAGCATCCATAGCTATAAACAAAGGAACTTTTGAAAGTGATTGATATGTATTAGTTAGTTGCGCTTGCCTTACAGGTCCTCCCTGAAAAAAAATCAGGCCTCCTATTTTATATTGTTTTACCAGTTTCTTTATTTCATTTACTTCTGTTTTATCTTTATTGGAATAGGCAGCCACCATAAACAACTGTGCAATGCGTTCTTCAGGAGATAATGTTTTGAACACCGAATCAGCCCAACTTGATTTTGAATTATAAAAGGGCGGATCCTGTGAAAAAGATTTATTTATAAATCCTGCGAAAACGATACTAATAATAAGAAGTGCAGCTGCAATATTTTTATTCATTAATGATGGAATAATTAATCCGCATAAAAATACTTCTAATAAAACCCTGCTTTT
>CAIQBY010000293.1 GCA_903870175.1 uncultured Bacteroidota bacterium | reverse complement strand
CATATTTATCCTTATCAATTTGTGAATATAGATGAGGCAATGAAAGTAGCGAACTTAATGATTTGTCACGGTGGAAATGGAACAATATATTACGGCCTGCGACACGGAGTATATATGTTATGTATTACCAGCCATTTTGAGCAGGAATGGAATGTACATGCACTCGAACGTATTGGGTATGGCAAGTCTGTAAACGATGTTACTGAAGATAATTGGAAAAAAATTATTTCCGAATCATTAGAAGTTAAATTATCTCCTTATATCAAATAATTTAAATGATTCTACAAAGCCTCCCAATTCCAAAAGAACATCCACGTAATTAAGTGAATTCGTCCGGAGCTATCAACTAAATACATTACAACCCAAAAGAACTTTGAAGGAGAGAATTGTAAAGGTTATGAATGACTGGCCTGATTAAAATTATGGAATCAATATTTACAATTTAAATATAACTATATTTAAACAATTTTTATAGCATTTTGTTGATAAGACAAATAAGTATTAATGGTTGGGAAATTTTCAATAAAAGATTTAGAAAAATTATCAGGGATTAAAGCACATACTGTGCGTATTTGGGAACAGCGTTATGGTATTTTAAAACCCGAACGGACAGATACAAATATTCGCTGGTATAATAATGATGAACTTAAGCATCTTTTAAATATTACCTTCCTGTATAATAATGGATATAAAATATCCAAAATTGCTGCCTATAAATCCGACGAGATAACTGACGAGGTAAATAAGATTATAAATACCCAAATAAATCCTTGCGAGCAAATTGACGGGCTTATAATATCAATGGTTGAAATGGATGAACAGCGATTTGAAAAAATCATTTCAACTAATATTCTTAAAAATGGATTTACTAATACTATTGAAAATGTAATATATCCTTTCCTGCATAAAATCGGGATAATGTGGCAAACAAATTGTGTGAATCCCGCACAGGAACATTTTATTTCGAATCTTATTCGTCAGAAATTAATAGTAGCGATTGATGGACAAATAGTAAAAGAAAATACAAACTCTAAAAAATTCGTTTTGTTTTTACCCGAAATGGAATTGCACGAATTAAGCCTGCTGTATTTTAGCTATCTGTTAAAGTCAAAGGGACATATTGTTACATATCTTGGGCAGGCAGTGCCAATAGTGGATTTACAAAAGGTAATCGAAATAAAAAAACCTGACTATCTAATATCCGTATTTACTCAACCACTGCATTCATTTGAAGATTATATTAAAAGCCTGTCGAAGCTGCTTCCTAAAGGCAGTATACTTTTATCAGGATACCAGGTGATTGAAAACACTTTTAAGTCTCCTAAAAATGTTAAAACTTTTAAAACTCCCACTGATTTAATTTTACTGCTTTAAAGATAAATTGCTTAATTATTGATTTGGAAACACCTTTTATTAAACGAAAGGTGTTTTTTATTTGACATACTTCAACACCTAATTTCCAATTATTTTGTCTTTGGCAATAGAATTATTGTTTAACAAAACAATAAAATAATTAAACAAATATTGAGTTTGTGTTTAATCTTTTAGTACTTTTGTTCCACAAATAATTAGCAATCCTTAAAAACTTAAATAAATGACAGCAATAGAATTTAATCAGCAATTAATAAATCAAAGTACACCATTGAAAAATTTCGCTTACAGTTTAACCCTCAATACGGATGAAGCACAGGACCTTGTGCAGGATACTTTTCTAAAAGCAATAAAGTATAAAGAAAAATTTGCGGATGCCAGCAATTTAAAAGCCTGGTTATATACAATAATGAAGAATACATTTATTAATACTTACCGACGCACTGTAAAAACCCGTCAGGTATTTACTCCTACGGAAGATTTAGCTTTAGTAAAACCTTTGGCCGGAACAGGTATGCCTGGTGCTGAATCACAGATGAATTACAAACATCTTACAAAAGCAGTAGATGCGCTTGAAGACGATTATAAAATACCATTTACCAGATATTTTGATGGGTACAAATACAAAGAAATTGCTGATGAACTTAATTTACCTATTGGAACTGTTAAAAGCAGAATATTCCTCGCTCGCAAAAGACTAATGAGCGAATTAAAGGAGTATAATCAGGCCTAAATAATGTTTAACCAAATATGCATTATCTCAAACATTTAACTATTGCCGATTTATGGAGGAAGTAAGCATTTTCTGGTTTCGGAGAGATTTAAGACTTAATGATAATGCGGGATTATATTATGCTTTGAAAAACAATAAACAGTTACTTCCTGTTTTTATATTTGATACAGAAATATTAAACCGACTTGAAAACAAAAAGGATAAACGGGTTGACTTTATACACACTGCGCTTTTAAGTTTAAATAATCAATTGCTAAAAAAGGGTAGTTCATTGTTGGTCTTAAATGGAACTCCTCATGAAATATTTTCTTCTTTAATAAAAAGATATAAAGTTAAAAGCGTCTATGTTAACCACGATTACGAGCCGAATGCAATTGAAAGAGATAAAAAGATAGCTGATTTACTTGCCCATTATTCTATAGAATTTAATACTTATAAAGACCAGGTTATTTTTGAAAAGAATGAAGTAACAAAGGATGATGGCTTGCCTTATACAGTATTTACGCCATATATGAAAAAATGGAAGGAAAAGCTAAATGATTTTTATCTAAAGCAATATCCTTCGGAAAAATACTTTTCTCATTACTGCAAAACAAAACCGTTTGCTTTATTATCATTAAATGATATTGGATTTAAATCAACCGGAATAAAAATAAATGTTCCGGAATTTGATACTATTAAGATTGAAAAGTATAATGAAACACGTAATTTTCCTGCAATTGAGGGCACAAGCAGATTAAGTGTTCATTTTCGATTTGGAACAGTGAGCATAAGGGAACTTGTAAAAAAAGCAATCGAATTAAACCAACAATGGTTGAATGAACTGATATGGCGCGAATTTTATATGATGATATTGTTTCATTTTCCGCACGTAGTCAATGGTTCCTTTAAAAGACAATACGATGCTGTTAAATGGATAAATAATGAAACTCAGTTTGAACAATGGTTTAAAGGCGAAACGGGCTACCCAATAGTGGATGCAGGAATGCGCGAACTTAACACCACAGGATTTATGCATAACCGTGTGAGAATGATAGTTGCCAGCTTTCTGGTAAAACATTTGCTTATTGACTGGCGCTGGGGAGAAGCCTATTTTGCAGAAAAACTTATTGATTTTGATTTATCAGCAAATAACGGAGGGTGGCAATGGGCTGCAAGTTCGGGATGCGATGCGGCACCTTATTTCAGAATATTTAACCCTACTGAACAAACGAAAAGATTTGACCCTGAATTAAAATATATAAGAAAATGGGTTAAGGATTATGATGAACTTACTTACCCGAAACCAATTATTGAACACAAATTTGCAAGAGAACGAGCGCTTGCTGCTTATAAAATAGCTTTAACCAGATAACAAATCTTTCTGTTTTACCTTCTTTGCGGATGCGGTGAGTTAATAACTTAATAATTGTCAGGAATGGGGCATTAAAATACTGCGGCGGCGGGATGATTAATTTTCAGAATATTGCAACGTTTTTTAAACATTATTTTTGCAAACTTGTTTCTTTAGGTGAATTATAGATATGAAGAAAATTATTTCAAATTTATTACTAATTACAACCATTAGCGGCATTGCTCAAAATGGAATTATAAAAGGCAAAGTATTTAACGCTATTAATAACGAAGCAATTCCTTTTGCTTTAATCGGCATAACATCAATTTCTGCTTCCACCACCAGCGATGCTGAAGGAAATTATGAATTAAAAAAACTGAAACCCGGATTATATAATGTCACAGCATCATATATAGGTTTCAACAAAAAGAATATTTTTGAAATTCAGGTAAACAATTATACTCCTACAGTATTGAATATTGGTTTAGACCAGGAAATAGACAGTCTTTCGGTAATTGAAGTTGCTGCTTCTCCTTATAATAAAACAGAAGAAAGTCCACTTTCACTTCATACTATCGGCTCCTCTGAAATAGACAGAAACCCGGGAGGAAACCGTGATATATCAAAAGTTATTGAATCTTTGCCAGGTGTAGCTTCTACAGTTTCATTCCGCAATGATATTATCATAAGAGGCGGTGCGCCTAATGAAAACAGATTTTATCTGGATGGAATAGAGGTTCCGAATATCAATCACTTTGCTACACAGGGTTCATCAGGTGGTCCTGTCGGGATGATTAATGTTGACTTTATACGTGAAGTTGATTTTTACTCAGGTGCTTTTCCTGCTAACAGAGGCAATGCATTAAGTTCGGTATTCGATTTCAAACAGAAAGACGGCAATTCCGAAAAACTTATTACAACAGGTACATTAGGTTCATCTGACTTAGGCTTATCTTTGGATGGACCGATTGGTAAAAATGTTACATTTATTGCTTCAGCCCGCAGGTCTTATCTAGGCTGGCTATTTAAACTATTGCAACTTCCTTTTTTACCAATTTATAACGATGCACAGTTTAAAACTAAAATTCGCCTGAACGACAAGAATGAAATTTCATTAATTGGACTGGGCGCCATTGATAACTTCAAGTTGAATACAAGTGCCGATAATACCGAACAGCAAAAATACATACTTGGGTATCTTCCTGTGTATCAGCAATGGAATTATGCACTGGGTGTTAATTACAAACACTATTTCGAGAAAAGTTATCTTACCATTGTTGCCAGTCGAAATCAATTGCACAACAGGTCGTATAAATATGAAAATAATAACGAATCAAATCCTGCCGGAAAGATACTTGATTATGTATCCGAAGAAATTGAAAATAAAGTTAGAATTGAAGATACATATCGAAATAATGGATATAAGATAAATGTAGGTGCAGGGTTTGAAAATGCAGGATATACCAATTCTACATTTAATAAAATAAGCACGCCTGTCGGTATTAAGACCATTGGCTTTAATTCCAATCTTACTTTTAATAAATATTCTGCCTTTGCTCAAATCAGTAAAACTTTGTTCAACGAGCACCTTGTATTATCATTAGGGACGCGCACTGATTTTGCTGATTATTCAGCAGCTATGAGCAACCCTGCCAATCAATTTTCACCGCGCTTTTCACTTGCATATAACATTACGAAATCTCTTAGCTTCAATTTTAATGTCGGCAGATATTATCAGTTACCTGCTTATACTATACTTGGCTATCGCGACTCCACCAAAACGCTTGTAAATAAAAACAATAATGTAACTTATATAACAAACGACCAGCTGGTAGCAGGTTTTGAGTACAACACCAAAACGTTTACCAAAATAACAGTAGAAGGATTTTATAAAGTTTATAATAATTATCCTTTCTCCCTACGCGATTCTATTTCACTTGCAAACCTTGGCGGAGATTATGGAGTAATAGGCAACGAGCCGGTAACTTCTGTTTCGACTGGCAGAGCTTATGGTTTGGAATTTATGGTTCAGCAGAAACTTTATAAAGGTTTTTATGGAATAATAGCATATACCCTGGTAAAAAGTGAGTTCCAGAATAAAAACAAACAATACATATCTTCATCCTGGGATAATGGAAATATAATAGCATTAACATTAGGAAAAAAATTCAAACATGATTGGGAAGCAGGCATTAAGTGGCGCTACCTTGGCGGCACACCCTATACTCCTATTAATGTTCAGACATCCACATTAAAGGAAGTTTGGGATATTACAGGGCAAGGCATATTAAATTACAATGAACTAAATTCTTATCGTTTAAAACCTTTTCATCAATTGGATTGGAGGGTAGATAAAAAATTTTTCTTCAACAAGTGGTCACTTGATATCTATTTTGATATGCAGAATGCTTATAACTATAAAGCCGATCAACCTCCCATACTTGTGCTCGACAGAGATGCCAATGGAAATGCACAGACAGACCCCGCCAATCCGGCAGCATACAAAACCAAGCTGATTGCTAACCCTACAGGCACAATATTAGAAACATTAGGCATTATTATTTCTTTCTGATTTAATTAGTAATAAACAATTTTTTTGCCTCCTTCCAACTCACCAAGTCCTCTTTCTTTATTCGAATGGATTGAATTTTAGAAGAAAATATTTTTGATTGTTTCATAGCTTCTAAATGTTTTCCGTTACGATAAAATTCATTAATTTCATTTTCATCGTTCCACAAAGTCATTGTGTACCACACTTTCAAATTACGATTGCCCGTCATTTTACATTTTTTGCACTTTGATTGTTTCAACTCATCAAAAATTTGCCTGTTAAACTTTAAATATGTAAAAAGTTTTGAATAAGAATTCAACTCTATTTTAGTTATTGATACTATCATTTGTTTTTCCTTATTCTTTATATTTTTAAGGCGATACACTTTGTTAAAATGGATTTAGCGTGGTGATATGCCCTGCGAGTGGGGTGTTAAGCTGTGTTAACGTAACCCCATAATTTCAATTTTCATATAAGGATAATAAGGTAGTGTTGACAGTTTTTTATCAGCATCGGCTTTATCATTAGCCTTTAAAACCAAATAAATTCCGGCAACATCTTCTTTAATGTAATTGGCTAAAAGAGTACCATTATCTTCCCATTCTTTTATTATTTCCTGTTCTTTGGGCAATAATCTTAATCTTGTTTCATTGTCTATTCCTTGCAAAAGGATGTCAATCATGAATTTTTTCATACTTTTTATATCTTTTTTCTTTCCACCTACTCTTTTCAGTTTTCGGTTGCCCTGTTTGTTTTTTGTTATAATTTCTGTTTGTCGGTGTTACGTTAGCACATCCGTCGGCATTACGCATAACAATTATACTCAGTAGTACCACTAATTCAAATCAACATATAATCAGTTGAGATAT
>CAIQBY010000292.1 GCA_903870175.1 uncultured Bacteroidota bacterium | reverse complement strand
CAGCTCTTTCACTGGGATTGTTTATTTCAACAGTTACCAATTCGCAGCAATCAGCAATGTTTATTTCATTTATAGGAATGATGCTGCCTACTATGTTATTAAGCGGATATATGTTTCCGATAGAAAACATGCCGATAGTTTTACAAGTGATTTCAAACATTGTACCCGCAAAGTGGTATTATATTATTGTGAAAGATGTGATGCTCAAAGGACTTGGCATTGCTTCTATCTGGAAAGAAACATTAATACTTGCCGGCATGACTTTATTTTTTATAACGATTGCTTTAAGAAATTTTAAAATAAGACTCGAGTAGAAATTCTAAAATCCAAGCTCTAAATTCTAAATAAAAACTTAATGTTTAATCCGAAATCAAGAATCCGAAATCCGAAATAACCAATGCGTCCACTTTTATTTTTACTTCAAAAAGAATTCAGGCAGATATTCCGCGACAGAGGATTTATCGGACGACTGTTTATTGCACCTGCCATCCAGCTTATTTTGCTTCCGATGGCTGCCAATTTCACAATAAAGAATGTCAATATAGCGATTGTCGACCATGACCATTCTTCTGTTTCTGCAAAGCTTTCCAACAAAATATTATCATCAGGTTATTTTAAACTTGCAGGATATACCGATTTTAAATCAAAGGCAGATGCACTTATTGAAAATGATAAAGCTGATATTGTTCTCGAGTTCCCGCAAGGGTTTGAACGCAATTTAATTCGCGACGGTAATCAGAAAATAGCAATTCAGGTAAATGCAATTAACGGTGTGAAAGCAAGTGTTGGATTTGGTTATCTCAACGGAATAATACTGGATTACAACAATGCAATTCGGCTTGAATTGATACAACCGGAACGTGTGAGTCAGCAGCCTGTTATTGATGTCGTTTCTTCCTTCTGGTACAATCCTGCTCTTACTTATTATATCTTTATGATTCCCGGAATATTGGTGTCATTGGTTACCGGTGTGGCTGGTTTATCGGCAGCATTCAACATTGTAAAAGAAAAAGAAATAGGAACTATCGAACAGATAAATGTAACACCTATTAAGAAATATCAATTTATCCTTGGCAAACTTCTTCCGTTTGTAGTAATGGGAATAGTAGTTTTCACATTCAGTTTACTCATTGCCTGGATAGGCTACGGAATCGTTTCCATCGGAAGTTTAATAACTCTTTACATCTTTTTAATAGTATTTATGTTTGCCATATTAGGCTTCGGTTTGCTCGTTTCCACCTATAGCGAGACGCAGCAGCAAGCCAATTCGCTTATGGTTCTCTTCATGATGGTATTTAATATGATGAGCGGATTATTCACTCCTTTTGAAAGCATGCCGAAGTGGGCACAAATTGTTGGACATCTATTCCCTGTAAGTCATTTTATTGAGGTAATGCGTATGGTAGTAATCAAAGGCAGCAACCTGCACGACATCAGAATGCAGATACTCTATGTATTTATGATTGGTGTTGTACTTAATACATGGGCAATAATCAATTATAAAAAGACAGCTTGATGTGATTCTTTTAAAGAAAATAAAAATTATATTCATTATTATTCTCAGATTTTTATTGCACTTTTTTCAATTACAGGGGGATAAAGCATAGCATTTTTATAGTAAATAAACCTGTCAACCTGACCAAATGTTGTAAGAATAAAAGCAGATAAAAAAATAAATTTGTATCAATGGAGATGGTCGTCAGATAATATAACATGGGTAAGATTATCGGATACCATTGTTGCAAGTGTTATTATTTTTGATTTGCCGGACAAAAAAATAGCTTTCTTTCAATATGCCATTACTTTAAAAGTAAAAGGAACTCCACTTACTAATCTCATATTTACAGATAAGAAATATAAATACTTTCGATGAATGAAAAAATAATAATTATTTAATGATTGCCTTTTCAATCATTAATCAAATTATTTTGTTTTGTTTGTTCTATTTTTTATAACTTAGGCGAATATTAATAATGTTAATAGAGCAAAATTACTATTCCGTCGTACGGAATTATTGTTGTAATTTGAAAACATATTTTTAAAATAACATAAAATAAAATGAGAAATAAATTACCCCTGCATTAATGAAAACCCATCTACTTGTTGTTGTTTTTCTACTTTTTATTGTTTTGACGAAAGCTCAAAACATTGGAGTAAACACATCAGGTGCCACCCCAAATCTTTCTGCATTATTAGATATTGATGCTACAGGCTTATCACCAAAATTAGGTTTATTAATTCCAAGATTTACATTTGCTGAAAGAACAGGAATTATTACTCTACTTCAGGCAGCACAAGGTTTGGTAGTATATCAAACAGACGGTGTGCAGGGGTTTTATTATAACACAAGCACAACAACAACTCCAGCGTGGAGTTATCTTTCCGATGCTTCTTCCAGTTGGACAACAGCAGGTAATACTTTGACAGGCACTTTACCTGTTACGCCCAACGAATGGATAGGCTCCATAAATGCTGCCGACTGGATTGTAAAAACAAATAATGCAGAACGCATGCGTGTAAATTCTACAGGAAATATAGGTATTGGAACTATCGCTCCCGCGGGAACCTTTTTGGCTACTATAAATCCTACCACGGGTGCCATTCCAAGCGGTATTTCTATTCCGATGAGTGGTGCCACTTCTACTGCTTATGGTATTGATATTTCTGCAAATAACCAACAGATAAACGGTGTAAGAGTTGTTAATTCCTCAACAGGTACTTCAAATGCTTTTTCTGCAGTAAGCGGTATATTAACTGCCACCAATATAGTTTCAGGATATTTGGGGTATAGAACCAACGGTGGACTAAGTTATGGGTTATTTGGCATTAATGGCACCAATGCAACGTATGCTGCCAATGCAAGTACCTGGGCTGCATTTATTGAAGGTCGTGCTGTTATCTCTTCCGAGGCTTCTCCTACATCTGCATTAGGTACTGATTTGGAAATAAGAAATACAACTACAGGAGCAGGTGTTCCTGCTACCGTTTCGCTGCGTCAAACTCTGACTAATGCTGCTGCTGCCACTAATTTAGCAGTACTTAACTTTGGCGACAATAATCAACTTACTCCTCAGGCGCAAATATCAGTGGTGCGTGGTGCTGTTTCAAGCGGTGCCGCCGACTTGCCTACTGATATTGTTTTTTCAAATACTCCCGATGGAAGTGCAACATTAACCGAACGGATGCGGATATTAAACAATGGTAATGTTGGAATTGGGACTGTAACCCCAAATGCAAGTGCGCTGCTGGATATTGAAAGCGCAACAAAAGGTTTATTAATTCCGCAAGTAATACTTACCGGAGCTAATGCCGCAGCACCTGTAACTACTCCATTAACATCGTTACTTGTTTACAATACGGCTACTGTCGGCACTGGCACTACATCCAATGATTTAACTCTTGGTTATTATTATTGGAATGGTGCGAAATGGATATCGTTAAGTGGAGGTGTCACAGGCAACAACTGGAGTATTACTGGCAATGCAGGTACTACACCCGGCACAAATTTCTTAGGTACGACGGATGCAAAAGCATTGGAATTTAAAGTTAAAAATACTAAAGCAGGTTATATAGATTACAATGCAGCATTGGCAAATACGGCATTTGGTTATCAGGCAGAAAATGTAACTACAGGAGCAAATAATACTGCTGTAGGATATCAAGCACTTGTTTCTAATACTATTGGAACTAATAACACTGCAGTAGGTTATCAGGCTCTTTGGACATTTAATAGTTCTGGAGGTAATAATACAGCTTTGGGTTACAAAACGCTACGCTTAAATGCAGGCAGTGATAATATAGCTGTAGGTTATCAAACATTATATCAAAATACAGGTAGCCAAAATACTGGCATTGGAAGTAATGCACTTGGCAATAATTTAGGTGGCAGTTTTAATGTTGCCGTAGGGTATTATGCTCTAAATGGTTTTAATACCACAAGTAACGCCACAAATAATGTTGCAGTAGGTACTCAGGCAGGGTATTATAATACATCAGGAAACGATAATGTATTTGTTGGTAATACAAACGGATATAATAATTCAACCGGATCTTCCAATGTTTTTATTGGCAACCAAAGCGGCAATCAAAATACAACCGGCAGTACCAATGTTTTTATGGGATACCAAAGTGGTTATTTCAATTTAACAGGTGGTGATAATGTTTATTTAGGGTCTGCAAGTGGCTACAACAATTCTTCCGGCGGCGATAATGTTTTTATTGGTTCTTCAGCAGGAGTTAATAGTTCGGGTGGTACTAATAACGTATTTATTGGAACTTTAGCAGGTGCCGCAACTACCACCAGTGCCAACACATTTGTCGGTGAAGCCTCAGTGATTGATAATACAAGCGGTACAGCCAACTCTTTTTTTGGCACATATGCTGGATTAAGTAATGTTGCAGGAAGCTACAATACCTATATAGGGGAGTCAGGAACGGAACTTGGAGAATATTCAAACGCTTCTTCCTTAGGTTATGATGCATGGTCAACTGCCTCGAACCAGATAGTGATTGGGAATGGCAGTGTATCTAGTATTGGTGGTTCTGTCGGCTGGACAAACTTTTCTGATAGTAGAGTTAAAAACAATGTTCAGGAAAACATTCCCGGTCTTGATTTTATAAAAGCATTACGTCCTGTTACATTTCATTATGATTTGAATAAAGAAAATAAACTGTTAGGAAGAATTGACAAAGGTATTGACTGGGAAGGAAAGCATGACATTGAAAAAATTGCTTTCAGTGGTTTTATAGCTCAGGAAGTAGATTCCGCAGCTTCAAAAATTGGATATAATTTCAGCGGAGTAGATAAGTTAGGCAAAATATGGGGTTTGCGCTATACTGAATTTATCCCGTCCTTAGTAAAAGCGATTCAGGAGCAACAAAAAATTATAGATGAACAAAATAAAAAGATGGACAGCCTTAATACTATCATTATACAACAACAACAAACCAACTCTGAACAAAATAAAAGTATAGAGCAATTAAAAGAAGAAGTGAAAAATATTCAAACTTTGCTGAATAATAACAATGCGCTATTGAAAACTACCAATATGAGTAATCTCCTATTTACTGATAAGAAATAAGCAATGTGCTTAATAATAAATAACTCAAGTTGCTAGTTCATTTTTAAATTAATATGGTTTGAAAGTCCCGTAGGGCAATGTCATTAAGTTAAGGAATTAAAAAGAATTTCGAATTATGAATATTGAACGTCGAATGTCGAAGTGTGCGGACTTGACTTCATAATTCATAATTCATAATTCGATGTTCGATATTCGACATTATTTTTCCTTAACTTAATGACATTGCCCTCTGGGACTGCATTACATGCATATTACCAACTAGCAACTTGAGTTAAATAATCTCTTCATATATTCCTTTCTCCAGTTTCCTTTTATTACATTTGTTCTGTAATAACTCCCTTCCATACTCGTAAACTTATTTAAAGTTGATGGCTACAATCTACAACTTAAACGAAAAGTATTGTTTTTTGAACTGACAATATACGGAAGTTAATACAAAATTTGTTTCTTCTATTCATGGAATTTATGAAGTAATCAGATTTAACCAGTAAAAAACTAAAAGAACCACAATCTTATTGCGGAACAATCTAAACAGGATTACACCATGCAGTCAACCCTTTCTTTGATGTTTTGCTTCTGTTTCTGAATAAAGTGGATATCCCAGGCAACATTCCCTTTACCACCACTTTTGCACCATGGGTAGGGTCAATAGGTTCCCAGGTTTTTCCGTTATCTATGCTGAATTGCCACATATACGTAGCATCTATATATTTGCCATTTACTTTTTCGGCTATGCACTTCAGTATTATTTCTCCCGTTGCCCCTCCTAATATTGCTTCCAGTTCTTTTTTATTTACTACTCTTTTTTTGTGAACAATAAGATTCGCACCGGTAATTATAGTAACGGCATCCACCCTGTTATCTCTTGCCTGTTCGTTTATAAAATCCAAAGCACTATCCAATGTATATTTTAATTTTCTTTTAGCTGTGTTTTTTATTGCTACTTTTCCAATGCCGCCTTGCATAATATCATCCAGTGATTTCTTGTAAAAGTCAATTCTTGTATCCAGTAAATCAAGCTTTTTAAATTGTGGATTATAAAATCCGAATCTGTTTAATCGTATAGCATAAGCAATAGCTTTGGCGTTAAAATAAAATTTTTCGTCTGCCAGTTTAATTGTAAAACCTAATCTGCCTTTAATGTTATTTTGCAAAATTGATAATATTATTATGCTTACCTTCCGATGCGCTGAATATCTCATCTTAGCAGCACTGCTTATAAGTTTTTCCAATTCCATGGCGCTTTCATTAGCTTTTCTTCCTTTCTTTTTCATTGTTTTAATTTTTATTATTATTAATACTATCTATATTTTATTTCTTTTGTTCATTTTTT
>CAIQBY010000291.1 GCA_903870175.1 uncultured Bacteroidota bacterium | reverse complement strand
GTAATACATTAAACGAAAAATGTCAAGCTCCTTAGGAGCGGTCTGAATAAAACAGGTCGCTCCTACGGAGCTTGACTCCTATTACATTATATTGTTCTACAAACAGAATGCTCCTACGGAGCAAAAAATAAAAAATTTGTATAGTAGTTTACCTTAAATAAATTAAATTCTTAATTCGGAGAATGGTTTTACGAAGACGCTAACCATTTTTACGAAGACGCTAACCAGTTTTGCGAAGACGCTGATCAGTTTTACGAAGACGCTAACCATTTTAACGAAGACGCTAATCACTTTTACGAAGACGTTAAACCGGATAGCGAAGACGTTATTCTGGATAGAGAAGACGTAGGGCAGGAATTTGTCTGTCCTGAAAGGGAGAAAACAGGCATTAAAAAGCCCCGTACTCTATTAAGGACGAGGCTTTTTAATACTATCTATTTACTATTCCCTATTTACTATTCCCTTTTCTTATTGACTAACCAATTTCTTCTCCTGACGTTTTCTGTCGTTTTCGTCAAGTAATACTTTACGCAAACGAATTGATTTTGGAGTAAGTTCCACATATTCGTCCAGCTGAATATATTCCATTGCTTCTTCCAGAGAGAAATTTATTTTAGGAATAATCCGCATCTTATCATCCGAACCGGAAGCACGCATGTTGGTAAGTTTTTTCTCCTTGGTAATATTCACTACTATATCATCCTGACGATTGTTTTCGCCGATTATCTGACCTGTATAAATCGGGTCGCCGGCTTCTACAAAGAAATTTCCTCTATCCTGTAATTTATCAATGGAATAAGCAATAGCGGTACCGTTTTCACCTGAAATAAGTACTCCATTATTACGGTGAGGAATTGAACCTCTCCAAGGTTCAAAAGCCTTGAAACGATGCGCCATAATTGCTTCTCCTGCAGTAGCAGTAAGTACATTATTACGCAATCCGATGATGCCGCGAGAAGGGATTTCAAACTCGATGTGCTGCAAATCGCCTTTCGGTTCCATCAACAACATATCGCCTTTACGCTGACTCACGTATTCAATCACCTTTCCGGCGTATTCCTCAGGAACATCAACCGTTAAAATTTCTATCGGCTCGCATTTAACACCATCAATTTCCTTGATGATAACCTGCGGCTGCCCCACCTGCATCTCATATCCTTCGCGACGCATAGTTTCAATCAATACTGATAAGTGAAGAATTCCTCGTCCGAAAACCAAATAGGAATCAGCCGAACCGGTTTCTTCCACACGCAAAGCGAGGTTTTTCTCCAGTTCTTTAAATAACCTGTCTCTCAAATGGCGTGAAGTAACAAACTTTCCTTCTTTACCAAAGAAAGGTGAATTGTTGATACAAAACGTCATATTCATTGTCGGTTCATCAATAGCAATAGGAGTTAAACCTTCAGGGTTTTCAAAATCAGCAATGGTATCGCCAATTTCAAATCCTTCTATTCCGGTGATGGCAACAATTTCGCCTGATTGAATAGGTTCGGTCATTTTTGCTTTGCCTAATCCTTCGAACGTAAATAATTCTTTTATTCTTGATTTAACAACCGTTCCATCTCGTTTTACCAATGAAACCGGCATGTTTTCTCTTATTTCTCCTCTCAATACACGTCCTACTGCAATACGACCAACGAAAGATGAATAATCCAGAGAAGTAATCTGCATTTGCAAAGTACCTTCTACACGAGGAGATTCAGGGAAAAAATCAATAACAGTATCCAATAAATAAGTAATATCTGCGGTAGGATTTTTCCAATCAGGACCCATCCAGCCTTGTTTTGAAGAACCATAAACGGTTTTAAAATCAAGTTGTTCTTCGGTAGCACCCAAGTTGAAAAACAAATCGAAAACCTGGTCATGAACTTCATCCGGACGGCAATTTGGCTTATCCACTTTATTGATAACAAGCACCACTCGCTTGCCTTGAGCCAATGCTTTTTGAGTAACAAAACGAGTTTGTGGCATCGCTCCTTCAAACGCATCAACCAATAAAACTACGCCATCAGCCATATTCAACACACGTTCCACTTCTCCGCCAAAATCCGCGTGGCCCGGAGTATCAATAATGTTAATTTTAGTTCCTTTATAACGTACCGAAACGTTTTTTGCAAGGATGGTGATACCGCGCTCGCGTTCCAAATCATTGTTATCCAATATTAACTCGCCGGATTCCTGGTTTTCGCGGAACAGTTTTCCGGTATGTAATATTTTGTCAACCAACGTAGTTTTTCCGTGATCGACGTGGGCAATAATTGCAATGTTTCTGATGTTTTTCATTATAAATTTTTATCCTTTTCTTTATTTAGGGGGTGCAAAAGTACGATTTTTATTGACATGGGAGCATTAAGGTAGTGTTATATAAGTTAATAAACCCTATTTTTGAGTAAAGAATGAAATCTGTTTAACTATACTTCCAAATGAATTTTTAAGAAAAAAATTATTTGGAAGAATAGGAAACAATAAAATAAAGCAACAGAGCCGCAATTACAATGCAAATAAGAAAATAATAACGTTCCGATTTATCCGGCTTTACTATTTCTCTTTTTTCTGCGGAAGAAGATTTTTGTGGTGGAGTGGCATAATTTCTAAAATAATTCTGGCTAAAACCCATCTTTGTGTCGTATTTCCTGCGTTTTCCTGCATTCGACAAAATACTGTAAGCCTGCTGAATTTCCTTGAAATAATCCTCAGCATCCTTGTCGATATTTTTATCGGGATGATATTTTTTAGCTAAATCGCGAAAAGCAACTTTAATTTCCTGTGTACTCGCATGGTGATTTACTCCAAGTAATAAGTAGTAATCCTTTTGCTGCATTTAAAAATCGGCTCTCATGGCACGTTTCATTTTTTCCATCGGCAATCTTGTATTCCGAGGATATTTTACCGAAAAAGAAAACGCAATTTTCTTTACATCGCCGGGTTGCAAAGTATAAGTCCACGAATATTTTCCGGTTTTGGTATCATACAATCCTTTCGAAGTTTCCAATGCTTCCACAGTAATGTCGCTTTGCGTAGAAACCGGCAATTGGTCATCAATTTCAATCTGCACAGGTGTTTTACGATTGTTTTTTATTACCATTTCGTAGGCAAATGTTTCTTTAACAAAATTGCCGAGTATTTTTTTATTACAATATTCTTTCACTTTGCTGCGAGTTACAAGCACTTTATTATCGCGTCCCAACGATAAATCCAGCGTATCATCCGCACTTCGGGTATAAATATACGACTGCCCTACATACGTTCCCGAATAATAAACATTAGCTGGTCCTTCCACCAGATTCAAATCTTCCCAGCCATTGATACGAGCCAGCAGGAAAGCATTCTTATCCAGTTTCGGAACACTGAAATGCTGGTAAACTGCCGGCAGTTTATATTCGGTAACATCCACAATATATGGCTTGGAATCAGCAGGAATAGTGTAATTGTTTTTAATGTCAAACTCGGCACTTAATTCCGAAACTTCTATTTCCTGAAACTTTACAGGCTGCGCAATTGTTGTTTTTGCAGCTTGCGGCTGAGTGCTTATTTCGTTATTATTATTGTCTTTGCTTAGCGTATTGCCAAAATATCCTTCACTGGACTGATAAATACTATTGCTTAAACCTTTATTTCCATATCCCATATCAAAATTCAAATTCCAAGCTGTTAATATAGGTTTGGCAGCAGATTGAGAAGGGTCGGCAGTTGATAGTTTTACTTTAATATCATTCCAGTCTATTCCTGTATTATTAAAAACTTTCGCTCTGTATTTTAATTGAATAGGTTGATTAATATCTTCTGCTCTCAAGTCGTAGCTCGGTGTCCAGCCGCAATCAGTAACAATATATTTTAATTCAATTGTGGTTGTAGTTTTTATCGGCGAAGAAATAAGAATAGAAATTTCGGCAGTCGGCTGATTGTTTTTCGCATTTAATTCCATCAGTTCCTGATTACTTTTCACAAGCAATTCATTTAACTTGGTTGTCTTTTGTTGAATTTTTAAAAGCTCAGAATTAATTTCTTTCATCTTGGCTAAATAAAAATCGGAAGCGAGTTTAAGTTCAGAAATCACAACACCCTTGTCTTTACTGCCAATTGATTCATTTTTTAAAAGCATATCTTTTTCAATCGTATAAGCATCTTTGTCATTATTTAATTGGCTGATGGCTTCAGTCAACATTTGAACAGAATCTTTCAGTTGTTTTATTTTAGTGCTTTCCTTTTGATTTGCAAAATAATTAATCGCATCCGAAATAGCCAAAATAGAAGCATCTCCGGTATTATTTACCTGAATACTTTTTGCATTTAATTTTGTTGATAATCCAACAAAAACAATTTTATTTCGCCCTGCATTCAATGTTACCTGTTTGCTGTGCGTAACTTCGGCACCATATAAATAAATAATTGCCGATTGCACTGGAGTGCTTATTTCCTGCACCGATTCGGCATTCTGACTCTTGCCTATGGCAACAATCACAAAGACTGATGCTATAATTAATGAAATTTTTTTCATGTTGATTTTGTTTTTAGTTTATTGATTTTATTTTTTCTCTTCCGGTTTATCATTCCTCGGAACAACTTCTTTAATATATACCTCCGAAAAATCTAAATAATGAATCGGGTTTAAATGAAAATTATGAAGGTTTGATTTAACCAAACGATAATCGGCATCGTACCAAAGAACCATAATTGGCGCATCATTAATCATTAATTGTTCAGCCTTCATAAAGTTTTCATAAGCTTCTTCTTCCGTTTTTGCAGCTTGTCCGGCTTCAAATAATTTATCGTATTCATTGTTTTTATAACGGGTAGTATTCGGATAAGAAGGTTTTTTTATATCATCAGGAACTGTGCCACCATATACTACCCACAAAAAGTTTTCGGGGCTGGGGAAGTCAGCTACCCAGGCAGAACGGAACATTTCTGCGCGCGCATATTTTTCGTCTTCCTGCTTTTGACTTTGTGATACTACATCAAATTCAAAACCTACATTTAATACTTCCATTAATTGTTTCTGAATCTCCAGCATTACATTTGTGTTTTTCGAACCACCACTATTCAATTCTAATTTTACCTTCGGAAATCCTTTTCCGTCAGGATAACCTGCTTCTGCTAATAATTTTTTAGCTTTTTGAGGATCAAAATCATAACCGACAATTTTAGAAACATCATATCCTTTAAAAGTAGGCGGGCAGATTCCATTGATTCCCGGAGCACAAACTTCCCCCTTCAAAACATTTTCAATTATTTTATTTCTGTCGATTGCATAACAAAAAGCCTGCCGCACTTTTACATTGTTAAAAGGTTCTTTGGACAAATTAAATTCATAATACTGACTCGCCATTTCCTGTGAACGTTCCAACACAAATTTAGGGGGTTTATTTTTGAAATCAACAATTTGTGTTTCCACCATTTCTTTTACAGATTCAGAAGGAAGCCCGATTAATAAGGATAACTCTCCATTTTGAAAATAATCCAACTCCTTTTTCTTGGTTGGCAAAAAACTAAATACAATCGAATCGAGGTAAGGTAATTGATTTCCGAAAGAATCCAATCTATAATAATTTTCATTTCTTTTAAGAATAACTCTGTCTTTAGGGGCTTTTTCATCAAATATAAATGGTCCGGTTCCTACTTTAGAATCGACACCATATTTTTGAAAGGCTTCTTTTGCTATAACAAATGTTGCAGGAGATGCTAAAGCAAATAAAAACGAATTGCTTGGGGACACTAACTGAATTGTTAACGTATTATCATCTATCATCTTTATTCCTTTAATAGTTCCTGCTGGCTTGCCTTTTGATACTGCAAAAAATTCGTTTGCTCCAATAACTCTATTTTGAAATGTGCCAGAGAAATTAGAATTGTCTTTAGTGTCGGTACATAATAATTCAAATGAATAAATAAAGTCGGAAGCAATTACTTCTCTGCCTTTTCCATTAGCAAAACAAGGGTTATCATGAAATTTAACTCCTTTTCTTAAATGAAAAGTATAAGTAGTACCGGCAGCATCTATTTCCCATTTTTCTGCTATCGAAGGAACTATTGATAAATCTTTAGGATTAAATTTTACAAGTCCTTCATATATCTGAGTTGCAATATCAGCTGAACCCACATCAGTAATTGCAATAGGATATAACGTTTGATACTGGTCAGTTTCGTTTATTCGCAGGGTCCCACCATAAACTTTATTTCCTTTAGCATTTTTACCTTTATCTGAATTACATGAACAAACAAATAAAAATAAAATTATTGGCAGAGAATAGAATAAATGTTTTTTCATCATTATATAGGTTAATGCTTAAGCAGTTTAATTAGGATACAAGATTAATGAATGTTTTTTAGAAAGCGACAAAAATATTAGTAAAACATCAACTTCATTAATAAATTCACAATATGGATTTACTCTAAATAAATACATAATGTAAATGTCTCATAAATTTGTTTAATTTTGCGAAAACAAAAATATATTGGTTTTTATTTTGAAATTGATAAATAAGATTCTAATATTGTGTTCTTAAAATTAATCGTTGATTATTAGTTCTTGGTTTAAATATAAAAAAGAGGATATGAAAAAGTTAAGTTTTACACTATTTATTGGGTTGATTATTTCTACAGTAGGCTATTCCAATAGCGTTATAGT
Organism: uncultured Bacteroidota bacterium; assembly: GCA_903870175.1. Classification (GTDB taxonomy): domain Bacteria; phylum Bacteroidota; class Bacteroidia; order 2-12-FULL-35-15; family 2-12-FULL-35-15; genus 2-12-FULL-35-15. The sequence continues at coordinate 18,629 of CAIQBY010000291.1, read as the reverse complement.
GCTTGAAGGAAATTATCAGGGAAAGAACCTTTATGTTCAAAATCCATATCAAAACTCTTCAAATGTCGGTTTCTGTGTTAAGGAAGTTCGTGTAAATGGAGCTGTTACCACAGACGAAATTACTTCATCTGCTTTCGAAATTGATTTTAAAGCATTGAAATTAAAAATAGGTGATAAGGTTGAAATTAAAATTACACACACAGATGGATGCAAGCCAAAAGTATTAAATCCGGAAGTATTAAAACCTAAAAGTACTTTTGATGTTACAGAAATGTCTGTTGACAATAGTTTGGTTTTAAAATGGACTACAAAAAATGAATTGGGAAAACTTCCTTTCGTTATTGAGCAATATCGCTGGAACAAATGGGTGAAACTTGATGAGGTAGAAGGAAACGGAACTCCGGGAGAAAATCATTACTCCTATAAAGTGATTCCTCATTCAGGAAAAAATCAATACCGTGTAAAACAAGTTGATTATTCTGGTTTGGCAAGAGTTTCGAAAAGTGTAGACTATGCTTCTGCATCTCCTGAAGTAAGTTTTACTCCAACCAAAGTGACAAAAGACATTACATTTTTGGCCAACAACAAACCTGCAGAAACCATGTTTGAAATATTCGATCAGTTTGGCAATATTTTGAAGAGAGGAACTGCTTCTTCTGTTGATGTTTCCAACTTACCTAAAGGTTCTTATTATATCGATTACGATAATAAAATGGGAGATTTCACAAAGAAATAGAATCTCTTTTATTTGATAAATATTTAAATAATCCCGAAGAAATATCGGGATTATTTTTTTGTACTAACTACTAAACTATTTATAATGCTGAAGATTGAACACATTGGAATTGCTGTAAAAAACATAGAACAGTCGAATGATTTATTTACCAAACTGTTTGGCAAAGCGCCTTATAAAATGGAAAAAGTAGAGAGTGAAAATGTTTCCACGTCTTTTTTTATGATAGGTGAAAGTAAAATAGAATTACTTGAAGCAACAAATCCTGATAGTGCAATTGCGAAATTTATTGAGAAAAAAGGCGAAGGAATTCATCATATTGCTTACGAAGTAGAAAACATTATTGAAGAGATGAAACGCTTAAAAAGCGAAGGATTTACGCTGCTTTCGGAAGAACCCAAGAGAGGTGCCGATAATAAATTAATCTGTTTTCTGCATCCAAAAGGAACTAATGGAGTATTGATTGAATTGTGTCAGGAAATTAAATTATAAACTTTTCAGTTTTTCTTTGTCCTTTCTTGTAAGACCTGCCGCCACTAAGTTATACGAATCGTTTATCCATTCTTCCATAAGTTTATTGGATGCAGAACCATCAGCAATAACTGTAACCCAGTGTTTTTTATTCATGTGATAAGCAGGGATTACGCAGGGATAATGTTCTCGTAATTCAATTGCTTTTTCGGGGTCGCATTTAATATTGAACTGAACCGGATTGTATTCGAGACCAGTCTGCAGAAAAACTTTTCCCATTACTTTATACACCAGCGTATCAGGCCCGAAAGGCAATGTTTCTTCCACTCCTTTTTTGGAAATACAATAATCGCGAAGTTCTTCTAAGTTCATTTTAAATTTATAACTTTCAAAAATAACAAAATTAGCAACCCAATATTTTATAATTTTGACCACATCTCATAAAACAGAAATAAACATATTATATATAGAATGAAAAATAAAATTGAGGAACTGGAAAAGAAGATTGCCGAAGGACAATTGGGTGGCGGACAAACACGTATCGATTCTCAGCATAAAAAAGGGAAACTTACTGCACGCGAACGCATTCATTTTTTGATGGATGAAGGAACTTTTGAAGAGATAGGAATGTTTGTAACTCACCGTTCGAACGAGTTTGGCTTGGAGCGCGAAAAGTATTTGGGCGATGGAGTTATCACCGGATATGGAAATATTAACGGGAGAATGGTATATGTTTTTTCTCAGGATTTCACTGTGTTTGGAGGTTCTTTGTCCGAGACTCATGCCGAAAAGATTTGCAAGATTATGGATTTAGCAATTCAGAATGGCGCGCCTGTAATCGGGTTGAACGATAGCGGTGGCGCACGTATTCAGGAAGGTGTCGTTTCTTTGGGCGGATATGCCGATATATTTTATCGTAATACGTTAGCATCCGGCGTGGTGCCTCAACTGTCGGCTATTATGGGACCTTGCGCCGGTGGTGCTGTTTATTCGCCGGCGATTACCGACTTTATTATGATGGTCGAAAACACTTCGTATATGTTTGTTACCGGCCCCAATGTGGTGAAAACAGTAACACACGAAGAAGTAACGTCGGAAGAACTGGGTGGTGCTTCTACACATTCTACCAAATCTGGTGTTACACATTTTTCGTGTGCCAACGAAATTGAGTGCATTAATAATATAAAAGCTTTATTGAGTTATATGCCGCAAAACTGTGAGGACAATGCACCTTCGGTAGCTTACGAAAGCAGCGGAAACGAAAAACGTGAGGTATTAAATAACCTGATTCCTGAAAATCCGAATCAGCCGTATGATATGCGCGATGTGATAAATGGCGTGATTGACACTGATACTTTTCTGGAAGTTCATAAAAACTTTGCCGAGAATATAGTTGTTGGTTTTGCGCGATTGGCAGGCAAAAGCATTGGTATTGTTGCTAATCAGCCGGCATTTCTTGCAGGAGTTCTCGATATTAATTCGTCAACCAAAGCAGCGCGTTTTGTGCGTTTCTGCGACAGCTTTAATATTCCTTTGTTAGTGTTCGAAGATGTGCCGGGCTTTCTGCCGGGTACCGATCAGGAATGGCACGGCATTATTACCAATGGCGCAAAACTGCTGTATGCTTTTTGCGAAGCGACTGTGCCCAGAGTGACTGTGATTACCCGCAAAGCGTATGGCGGCGCATACGATGTGATGAACAGCAAACACATTGGTGCCGATATGAATTATGCCTGGCCATCGGCTGAAATAGCGGTGATGGGTGCGAAAGGTGCTGCCGAAATTATTTTTAAAAATGAAATTGCTGCTGCTAAAGACCCTGCTGCTAAACTTGCAGAGAAGGAAAAAGAATACATTAAGCACTTCGCAAACCCTTATCGCGCAGCCGAAAGAGGATATGTGGATGAGGTGATAAAACCGGAAGATACGCGTGAGAAATTAATCAAGGCATTTGCAATGCTGAAAAATAAAGTGGCGAAACTTCCTAAAAAGAAACACGGTAATATTCCTTTGTAACTTGGTACGGATAACTAATTAGTACGGATAACTAATAGTACGAATTTACGAATCAGGAAGCTAAACCTGTCAGGTTTGTTGTTTTCAATCTTATTGCTTCACCATCATTTTTGTGAGCACTTCTTTTTCCGAAGAAACTTTTACAAAATATATTCCTGTTGGCAAATCGTTTGTTATGATTTCGAATTTCTGTCCTTCGACAAGCTCAGGATGACGGATTTCGGAATGAAAAACCTCTTCGCCAAGTACATTATATATATGTATGGTTTTTAGTTGTGGATTATTGCTTGTAATTGTGAAACTGCCGTTATTTGGGTTGGGTGAAAGTTCTAATGTTGTTTTGTTTTGGAGTTCGGGTATGTTTACTTCTTGTGGTGTAATTAAGGGGCAAGATGTATTTGTATTAGGATAAATATCGGCATTGTGCGTAAAACAAGCAAGCTGCAAACCAACTTCAAAACCGGGAGGACCTTCTATCAGACCATATAAAGATCCAACGCCTTCTATAAAAACATCTGCCCCATAATTATACTGTTTATGGAAATTATTACCTATTAATATAGAATCTATTGAACCAATTATTACTGAATAAGGATAAATACTGGTATCCCAAAAAGCATTAACGTGCATTGTATCTCCAACATTTAAAGAAAAATCATATAGGATTTTTTCAGAGCAAGCTGGACAAACAAAATAAACTTTTTTGTTAATTGTATCATTTCTCATGCCTCCAGCATAATTACTAAAATAACTTTGTCCAGTACATATACTGGTAATTCCTGATTTATATACTTTACTATAGGTATAAGAACCAATTATGGAATCACCTTCTAAAGTATATTGATACGTAGCATATAAAAATGGAGCACATGTCATATTAGTTAAATCTACTCTCCACACCGCATTACTATCCGGCATCGGATGATATTTCCAGGCTTGCGCCTTTGCATTCACAAAAAACAGTATTCCAATAAATAAAAACAGGTACTTTTTCAATTGTGCGGATTTGGTTTTACAAAACTAATCAATCTATCTTATATATAAGAGTGATTTTTGGAAATAGGCGGTTTTTTGATTTCAGGGCGGCACTTATTTTGAAATGAACCAAAATTGTCCGACAAATACTTTACAAATGCCATAAAAAAGAAGCGAAAACACTATTTTAACATTTAACTTTAATATGATTTCTAAATTTTAAGTGTTTAATTATTGATTGATTTATGTATTATCACTGCGTTAAATTGATATTTTGAACTCAAAAAAGCCTTTTTTGGACATCTGTGAAGATTTACTGAAAATCTTCACAGATTTACTGAAAATCATTAAAGATTTTCACAAAATCTTCACTGATTTCATGAATCATTCAAAGATTACTTGAAATCATCACAAATTTTCATCATCGTTTGATTGATTTCCGAAAATCATCACAAGTTTTCCGAAAATCATTAAAGAGTTTCAGAAAAATCATTAAGAACTGTTTTTTGACCTTTTAGAAGTTTAGTGGAAGAATAGTTGAGCATTTTCCTCAATGTTAAAACAAATTGTTTTTAAGAAAAGCTATATTAATGATGTCTTAAAAGAAAAGCGGGCAGAGCAGATTTTTTTTATGGTCCTTCGTCCCAATTTGTTTAATTTTTCTTTATGTACTTTTGCGTTTTCAAATAATACTGCTTTGGCTAAACATACTCTTGAAGTTTCTTATGATTACGATTTTTTGCTGATAGGGATTTCTTCTCACGAAAAAGATTACCGCATTTGCTGGGCGCTGAATAAGAAGCTGAGTCTGGATTTGAAGAAAACAGATTCGCTCGAAATAAAAGGGAAAAAACAAACTACACCATCTTATTTTTCGTTTTTTATATTTGATAAAGAAGAAGATTTTCTGGAATATTCGGTGATAGCGAATTTCAGTGAGAATAAATCGATGGATATGAAAACACATTCGCTGTTCGGGATGGAGGCTGCGAACGAACATCATTCGGAAAACGAACTCCTGATACCCGAACAGAAACAAATGAATTATTTTTTGGTGGTGAGAGGTGAGATGGAAGATGATGCGGCGGATGATTTGGTGAAACAAATAAAGGAAATAGATGTGGTGCAAACTGCTGTCAGGATAGATGCAACACAATTAAAATCGAAACAGAATTTAATATTTTAAAAAATGAAAAGAACAAAGATAGTAGCAACACTCGGTCCTGCATCAACGGACATAGGTGTTATCGAACAATTGATTAATGCAGGTGTAAATGTTTGCAGAATAAATTTCAGTCATGGCTCGTATGAAAACGTATTAACACAGATTAAGAATGTACGCGCCATCAATCATAAGTTGCATACGCATGTGGCTATCCTTGCGGATTTGCAGGGTCCGAAACTCAGAATAGGTGTGGTCGAAAATAATGGTGTGGAATTAATTGTCGGCAAAGAAATAGTGATTACTACCAAAGAATGTATCGGCACTGCCGAGCGTGTATATATTACGTATCCTCAGTTTCCGAAGGATGTGAAAGCAGGTGAAAATATTTTGATTGATGATGGAAAGCTGCTCTTGAAAGTGATTGAAACAAATGGTGAGGACGAAGTGAAATCAGTGGTTGTATATGGAGGAATGCTGTCGTCAAAGAAAGGTGTGAACCTGCCGAATACGAAAGTTTCGTTGCCTTGCCTTACAGAAAAAGATTTAAAGGATTTGGATTTTGCGCTCGAACATAATGTGGAATGGATTGGATTGTCCTTTGTACGTTCGGTTACAGACATAGTGGATTTAAAAGCAATCATCAAAAAGAAAAATAAAAGCGCCAGAGTAATTGCTAAAATAGAAAAGCCGGAAGCATTAAATGGCATTGATAATATCATAGATATGTCGGATGGAATAATGGTGGCACGCGGAGATTTGGGTGTAGAACTGCCGATGGAACAAGTGCCGTTGGTACAAAAGATGCTGGTGAGAAAATGTCTTGCTGCCTCAACGCCCATTATCATTGCAACACAGATGATGGAAAGCATGATAACAAATTTTGCGCCTACTCGTGCTGAAGTAAATGATGTGGCGAATGCTGTGCTGGATGGCGCAGATGCAGTGATGCTTAGCGGCGAAACATCTGTAGGAAAATATCCTGTGAAAGTGATAGAAGCGATGACCCGCATTATTAAAAATGTGGAAGCGGAAGAAAGTATTTATTATAAGGAGCACGAACCGACCACAAGGAATCAAACCTTTGTAGCTGATTCTATTTGTTTTAATGCCTGCGTAATGTCAAAACAGGCAGATGTAAAAGCAATTGTTACAATGACAAATTCGGGTTACACGGCCTTTAAACTTGCCAGTCAGCGTCCGCAGGCAAACATTTTTATTTTTACTGATAATGAATCATTGCTCACCACACTTAATCTTTTGTGGGGTGTTCAAGGTTTCTATTATGATAAATATGAAAGTACTGACCAGACTATTTCTGAAACGTTGGAAATATTAAAGAATAAAAAGCTTGTGGTAGAAGACGATTTGGTAATAAACATTGTAAGTATGCCAATGAAAGAAAGAGGACGAACAAACATGTTGAAGCTTTCGCAGATTAAATAAATTATAGCAAATCCTTATTCTAATATCTAAACCCTAATGAAGAAAATATATTACCTGAGCACTTGTTCTACATGCTCACGAATCATTGAAGAACTGGGCTTGAAAGGAAAGAAATTTACTTTTCAGGACATTAAAACTGAAAAGATTACTGCTGCTCAATTAGCCGAAATGAAAAAGATGGCAGGAAGTTACGAAGCATTGTTTAGCAGAGTAGCCTTGAAATATAGATCAATAGGACTGGACAAGAAGAAACTAACAGAAGATGATTATAAGAAGTATATTCTTGAAGAATACACATTCTTGAAACGTCCGGTAATAATTATTGGAGACAAAATATTTGTCGGAAATTCAAAAAGTAATATTGCGGAAGCAAAGGCTGCATTATAGTATATATAATACTTTCCACAGTCTTTTTCATAAACAATAATGAGTAAAACCCTCCAGGCACATTTAGCGTTATTAATTGTAAACCTTATTTATGGTGCAAATTTTTCCATAGCCAAAGAGGTGATGCCTGCTTATGTTCAGCCATTTGCATTTGTAGTAATGCGTGTAAGCGGAGCATTGATTTTATTTTGGATTATCGGTACTTTCTTTATCAACGAAAAGCTGGATAAAAAAGATTTGCCTCGCATTGCATTGCTTGCAGCCTGTGGAGTTGCGTGCAATCAATTACTTTTCTTAAAAGGGTTAAGCCTTACTTCACCAATTAATGCTTCTATCATTATGATTTCAAATCCTATTGTTGTTTTGTTGATAGCAGAAGTTGTTTTGAAGGAAAAAATATCTATAAGCAAAATAATAGGAATCGGTTTTGGCGTTGTAGGAGCAGCGATAATGCTGTTGTATAACAAAAACTTTTCCTTTGGTTCCGAAACAATATCCGGTGATTTGATGATACTTATTAATTCGATTTCATGGGCTTGTTATGTGGTGCTTGTGAAACCATTAATGAAAAAGTATAATACATTCACAATTATAAAATGGGTTTTTCTTTTTGGATTTATTTATGTACTTCCATTCGGATATAAAGAGTTCACGCAAATCAGTTGGGCAACAATGCCGGCACAAGTCTGGAGAGATATTATGTTCGTAGTTATCGGCACCACATTCTTCGCGTATGTATTAAATACATATGCGTTGAGGGCGTTGAGTCCGGCTGTAGTAAGCGTTTATATTTATCTTCAACCGTTTTTTGCATCTCTCATCGCCATTTATTATTACCATAATGATATGCTCGATTTGCGTAAAATTACTTCTGCGGTACTCATTGTTTTTGGTGTTTATCTGGTGAGTCAGCCATTCGCGAAAGCAAAAAGATAATTGCTTCTTATTCCATATATCTGTATTCTCTTATTGAGAAAATAGTATATTTGTTTTTTAATAAAATCAATTCTTAGTATTTATATGATTAAATCAATGACAGGTTTTGGGAAAGCCTCAAGCGAATTTTCCACAAAAAAGATTACTGTTGAGGTACGTTCATTGAATAGTAAACAATTGGATTTGAACCTCCGAACGCCTTACATCTACAAGGAAAAAGAACTTGAATTGCGTAGCGAAATATCAAAACAACTTGAAAGAGGGAAGGTAGATATTTCGATTTATACGGAATCAATTCAGGATACTTTACCTGTTGCAATTAATAAAACACTTGCCAAAACGTATTATAATGAATTGAAATCTTTAGCTGAAGAATTAAAAGAAGTAAATACAGATTTATTTCGATTGACAATGAAGATGCCTGATGTCTTGAAAGCAGAAAAGGAAGTTGTTGAATTTGATGTGGAAGAATGGAAGGCTGTAAAAGCTACTGTTGATATCGCAATTGAAGCATTTCAAAAGTTCAGGGATGATGAGGGTAAAACTCTTTCGAATGAATTTGAAATGAGAATTGGTATCATTGATAAACTGTTAACAGAAGTAATTTCTTATGATGCAGCGAGAGTAGAGAACATAAGGACTCGCATTAAGAATAATATTGCTGATGTAATTGAAAAGGAAAAAATAGATGAGAATCGTTTTGAACAGGAGTTGATTTATTACATCGAGAAATTAGATATTACAGAAGAAAAATTAAGATTGAAAACGCATCTTGATTATTTCACGGCAACGATGAAAGAGCTTGGAAGCGGTCGTAAATTGGGCTTTATAGCACAGGAAATTGGCAGAGAAATAAATACGATTGGCTCTAAAGCAAATGATTCTTCTGTTCAGAAATTAGTGGTGCAGATGAAGGATGAATTGGAAAAAATAAAAGAACAACTTCTTAATGTATTATAGATTTAGAATTTAGATATTAGGATTTAGAATTTGTAAAGTGAAAGGTAAAGTGATAATATTTTCAGCACCATCAGGAGCAGGTAAAACAACTATTGTTCAGCATTTGTTAAAAGTGTTTCCTGAACTTGAGTTCTCTGTATCAGCCTGCAGCAGACCAATGCGGAAGGGGGAAACAAATGGAGTTGATTATTATTTTATTTCTCTCGAAGAATTCAAAGAGAAAATAAAGAACAATGAATTTGCCGAATACGAGGAAGTTTATAAAGATAATTATTACGGTACATTAAAGTCGGAAATAGAACACATCTGGAAAAAAGGCAAGCATATTATTTTTGATATGGATGTGATGGGCGGACTAAATCTACGATTGCAATTTGGTGAAAATGCATTAGCGATATTTGTCATGCCGCCATCAATTGAACATCTTGAACAACGCTTAAATTCAAGGGAGACAGAAACTCCGGAAAGTATTGCGAGAAGAATAGGGAAGGCGGAACAGGAACTTAAGAAAGCAGAACTTTTTGATAAAATTATATTGAATGATAATCTGGAACATGCTTTGGATGAAGCAGAAAAGATTGTATTTGATTTCCTGAATAAAAAATGAAAGACAGCCTCACGATTGACATTCACACACACATTCTTCCTGAACATATTCCAAACTGGAAAGAGAAATTCGGCTATGGAGGTTTTATAAAACTTGAACATCATGCGCCTTGTTGCGCTAAAATGCTGAAAGATGACGGTCATTTGTTCAGGGAAATAGAAAGTAATTGCTGGGATGCCGAGAAACGAATAGAGGAGTGCGACTATCATCATGTACATGTTCAGGTGCTTTCAACGGTACCTGTTATGTTTAATTACTGGACTAAACCCAATGACTGTTTGGAGATATCCATGTTTCTTAATAACCATATTGCAGATATAGTAAAGCGTTTTCCAAAAAGATTTGTAGGCTTGGGAACTATTCCGCTTCAGGCGCCGGACCTTGCTGTTAAAGAGTTGAAGCGATGCATGAAGATTGGATTGCGCGGCGTACAAATAGGTTCTCACGTTATCAAAGATTGGAATTTAGGCTCTCCTGCACTGTTTCCTATTTTTGAAAAAGCGCAGGAATTGGGTGCTGCTGTATTTGTTCACCCTTGGCAAATGATGGGCGAAGAACATATTCAAAGATATTGGTTGCCTTGGCTGGTTGGTATGCCCGCAGAGACTTCCAGGGCTATCTGCTCATTGATTTTTGGCGGAGTCTTTGAAAAACTGCCTAATCTTAAAGTTGCTTTTGCACACGGTGGCGGAAGTTTTCCTGCTACTATAGGAAGAATTGAGCATGGGTTTCATTGTCGCCCCGATCTTGTAGCTATTCATAATAATAAAAATCCACGTGATTATATTGGTAAATTCTGGATTGATAGTTTGGTGCACGACTCTATGATGCTCGACTATATTGTAAAAATGTTTGGCGCCGGACGTGTGGCAATGGGTAGCGATTATCCTTTTCCGTTAGGAGAAAATGAGCCTGGAAGTTTAATAAAATCCATGCCTTATGATGATAAAACAAAGGAACTTTTGTTAAGTGGTTCGGCATTGGAATGGCTCGGACTAAAAAAGGAAATGTTTTTATAGGTAATTAATAATTATACTCACTCTTTTTGTATCTCATTTGTGTAACTAAGTGGAACAAAACCGGAGACAAACCGCACATCAATACATCAGGAAATAACGTATCTTTGCGCCCCTGATGACCGAAGAAAATAAAACTAAACGTAAACTTATAGAGCGTCTTCGCAATCGTTATCGCTTAACGATAATGAATGATGATACTTTTGAAGAAAAGTTTACCCTGCGCCTTACTCCACTGGGTGTTGTAATTTTATTTGGTTCTGTAACCATTGTTTTTACAATAATTGTAATCTCACTTTTAGCATTTACGTCTCTTCGAGAATACATCCCTGGTTATGCCGATGTAGGGGTGAGACGCGAAATGATAAAGCTTGCTTTGAAAAGTGATTCGCTGGAACAAACTCTTACGGAACAGAATCTTTTTATTAAGAATCTAGGTAATGTATTAAACGGGAACATAAAAAATGATAGTGCTCAAACTCGCCCCGATAAAAGTACTAAGCCTGTAAACTTAAAAATGAAGCCTACTGCAAAAGAAGAAGCGTTGCGAAAAAACATAGAGGCTCAGGATCAGTATAGTTTGGCTTATGCTACAGAAACTAACAAAACAGGAATAAGCAATTTCTTTTTTTTTACACCTGTCAAGGGAAGAATTACGGCTTCATTTAATGCCAGGGAACAGCATTTTGGCGTAGATATTGTTGCTGCAGAAAACGAACCTATAAAATCAACTTTGGACGGAACAGTAATACTGGCAACATTTTCTTCGGAAACAGGTTATACTATAACAGTACAGCATTCAAACAATTTAATTTCGGTGTATAAACATAATTCGGTGTTGTTGAAAAAAGTTGGTGATTATGTTAAAGCAGGCGAGCCGGTTGCCATTATTGGTAATTCAGGAGAACAGACAACCGGCCCTCATTTGCATTTTGAATTGTGGTATAATGGCAATGCAATAAATCCACAGGAATATATGGTGTTTTAGGGGTACGATTAGTTATCGTACATAACGAATATTAAATAATGTCAGAGAAAAAAAACATTGCAATACTTGGAAGTACCGGTTCCATTGGCACACAGGCTTTAGATGTGGTGCGTGCAAATACAGATACATTTGTTGTGGAAGTGCTTACAGGCAATGGCAATGCTGACTTACTTATAAAACAGGCAATCGAATTTAACCCAAATACAGTTGTAATTGCTGACGAAAGCAAATATAAACAGGTAAAAGATGCGCTTCAGCCACACGATATTAAAGTATTTGCAGGCAAAAAAGCTATTGCTGAAGTAGTGGAAATGGAGAGCATTGATTTGGTGTTGGCTGCTATTGTTGGTTATGCCGGCTTGGAATCAACCATAGCTGCAATTAAAGCTGGCAAACAAATTGCGCTTGCAAATAAAGAAACGTTAGTAGTTGCCGGCGAGTTGGTTACTGCACTTGCAAAAGAAAAAGGGGTTAATCTTTATCCTGTGGATTCAGAGCATTCTGCCATCTTTCAATGCCTTGCCGGCGAGTTTCATAATCCAATAGAAAAGATATATTTAACTGCTTCAGGTGGCCCTTTTAGAGGAAAAGACGAAACTTTTTTATGTTCGGTAAAAAAGGAACAGGCATTAAAACATCCTAATTGGGAGATGGGCGCAAAAATAACTATCGACTCTGCATCATTGATGAATAAAGGACTAGAGGTGATTGAAGCAAAATGGTTATTCGGATTGAGAGCCGAACAGATAGATGTGATAGTGCATCCGCAAAGTATAGTACATTCCATTGTTCAGTTTACCGATGGAAGCATGAAAGCTCAGATGGGACTACCTGATATGAAGTTGCCGATACAATATGCAATGGGTTATCCCAACCGAATAAAATCCGACTTCCCTCGTTTTAGTTTTTTTAACTATCCTCAACTCACTTTTGAACAAGCGGAGACAAAAACATTTCGTAACCTTGCACTTGCATTTGAGGCGATGAATAAAGGAGGGAATGCCCCTTGCGTATTAAATGCAGCAAATGAAGTGGCGGTGGAGGCTTTCCTTAAAGATAAAATCGGGTTTTTAGAGATGAGTGATGTTGTAGAAAAATGTTTACAAACCATCCATTTTATTAATAAACCAAGCTATGATGATTACGTGGCAACAGACATAGAAACAAGGAGAGTAGCTGATATGCTGATAATAGCAGATGTGTAAATCCACTGATGCAAAAAACGGAATGAACGAATAACTAACGAACAAGAGAACTAACTAAAAATGGGAATACTGACACAAGCGTTACAATTAATATTAAGCCTTTCAATCCTTGTTGTGCTGCACGAACTTGGACATTTTATACCAGCCAAATATTTTAAAACAAGAGTAGAAAAATTCTATCTTTTCTTCGATCCATGGTTCTCTATTTTTAAATATAAAAAAGGAGATACAGAATACGGAATAGGTTGGTTGCCACTTGGAGGTTATGTCAAAATATCAGGAATGATAGATGAGTCGATGGACAAGGAGCAAATGAAATTACCTCCTCAGGAATGGGAATTTCGTGCAAAACCAGCCTGGCAAAGACTGATAATAATGTGCGGTGGAGTTACTGTAAACGCAATTCTAGGGATATTAATTTATGCAATGGTATTGTTTTGCTGGGGCGAGGAATATCTACCTACCAAAAATGCAACATTCGGTGTAGCCTGTGACACACTTGCTTATCAGATGGGATTGAGAGATGGAGATAAAATTTTATCCGTTGATAATAAACCAGTAGAAAGTATAGACAGAGTTTTTGGTGAAGTACTTATTAATAAGGCAAAAAGTATACAGGCGGAACGCAACGGGCAGAATATAAATATAGATGTTACAGATGATGATTTGAGTGAAATGATTACAGGAAAATATCATCTTGTGGAGGCTCGTTATCCATTGGAAATTCTTTCTGTAACATCAGGTAAATCGGCGGCAGAAGCAGGAATAAAGGTAGGAGACAGGATTATTTCAGTTAGTAATATAAATACTCCATTCAAGCAGGATGTAACTAAAGTGCTGCTGAACAATAAAAATTTAAAAGTTGATATTGCAGTTTTAAGAGGAAAAGATACAATAAGAACTAAGGTAAATGTTTCTGAAATGGGAACTATTGGAGTTGGTATTAATACAGATTTTAGTAAGTTTTTTAAGACACAAACATTACATTACACTTTCATAGAATCTTTCCCTGCTGGAATTCACAAAGCTCATGAAACTTTTGATAATTACTTAAAACAATTTAAAGTAATATTTACCGTAAAGGGTGCTTCTAAAGAGCTTGGAGGTTTTATGTCAATTGGTAAAGCATACAGCACAACATGGGATTGGCAAAGTTTCTGGTCGTTTACTGCTTTCTTAAGTATTGTTCTAGCTATAATGAATATTCTCCCAATACCTGCATTGGATGGCGGCCATGTGATGTTCCTTTTATATGAAGTAATTACAGGCAGAAAACCAAATGAAAAGGTAATGGAATACGCCCAGTATGCCGGTATGATATTATTATTGGCATTGCTATTGTTTGCAAACGGAAACGATGTTGTTCGATTGTTTACCAAGTAATATTTGATGCGTCAAATAAAGATATATTTTTTTATTTTCAGTTTTCTTCTTCTTGTTATAAATACTTTGTCGGCACAGGAAGGCACTAGAAACACTGCAACTTCATCGGGTGAATTAACTGGAAAAATAATACTCATTCCATTTGAACCAAAATTATACATGAGCGAAATTGACATGAAAATCAATCAGCAAACCAAATGGAATTTCGAACAGATAAGAGAAAATTTTCGCCACCAGCTGGATGCCCAATTAAAATCAAAACTTCAAAGCATTGGCTCTGTAATTTCTTTTTATTCCGATTCAACAAAGATGTATAAGGATTTGAATTATATGTATAAATCAACAAGACTTGCTGTTGATTTAGTAGATAAACCTTCACAATCGAATGATCCTGAAAAGAAACAATCGGGAATTAAAAACGGACAGATACAGGTGGAGATGAATAATGATAAAAAGTTTATGACTACAAAGGTTAATGATAATGAGGTATTGCCTTTCTTTATCAATAAATACAAATCAGAATATTTTGTATTTGTAAATGAACTTGATATTAAATCTGTTCCCGATTCTTATGTTATAAGCACAGACAGTTATCTGCGTGAAGTATCTGTTCACTATACTATCATTGACAAATCTGGCAAAACTATTTCCGCAGGGCTTCTTTCCTCTCGGTTTTCTTCAAAAGAAAATAATCCTAAAAAAATAGTTGCAGCTTGTTTTGTGCCTATCGCAACAACAATTTCTACAAAACTTTCGGATATTATAAATCCGAAATCGGCGACCCCAAAGAAATAAAACAAATACTGTTTTACTTTTCTATTCTCCAGTCAATAGGTTGAATCAAATTATGTTCAAGAAGTTTATTTGTTTTTGAAAAATGCCTGCATTCAAAGAATGCGCCACCAGCCAAAGGAGAAGGGTGAGCAGCCTTTAAAATAAAATGTTTATTGGTATCTATTAATGCTTCTTTAGTTTGAGCATACTTTCCCCAAAGAATAAAAACAACTCCTTTTTTCTGTTCCGAAATCTTATGAATAACCGCATCTGTAAATTGTTCCCAACCTTTTTTCTGATGAGAACCGGGATGATTTGCTCTAACTGTTAATGTTGCATTCAGTAATAAAATTCCCTGATCTGCCCAAGGTTCGAGATTTCCGCTTTGCGGAATAGGAATTCCTAAATCCGTTTGAAGTTCCTTGAAAATATTTACCAGTGAAGGCGGTTTTTTTACAGAATCACTAACGGAAAAACATAAGCCATTCGCCTGCCCGGGGCCATGGTAAGGATCCTGCCCGATTATAACCACTTTAACTTTATCAAACGGAGTATGATTAAAAGCAGCAAAAATCCGATTACCTGGAGGGTAAACATTATAAAGCTTCTTTTCTTCAATTAGAAATTCCTTGAGTTTTGAAAAATAAGGCGCAGCAAATTCATCCTTTAAAATAGCCTTCCAACTTGCGTCTATATTGATATTTGAGACCTCCATAATCCATTAATAATTTTAATGGGACGAAAGTACTATCATTTATCTCGTTTTAGCTTATTGTTTATAAAATAATTATTTGTATTTTTGTCTATGTTAAGAATTATCTTAATTTTGCACCTTCAAACCAAATGAGTATAAATGTTATCCATATCAAGATGAAAAAGATTTTATTAATCGCCTTGTCTTTTATTTTCATTAGCGTCGCTATGACGTCGTGTAGAAGCCACGAACGTTGTGCTGCTTATGGAAGAATAAACAAAATAGATACAGGGAAATCTGTTATGGATAAAACTCAAAAAGCTATTTAAGTTTTT
Source organism: uncultured Bacteroidota bacterium (assembly GCA_903870175.1). Lineage (GTDB taxonomy): Bacteria > Bacteroidota > Bacteroidia > 2-12-FULL-35-15 > 2-12-FULL-35-15 > 2-12-FULL-35-15. The sequence goes on along the minus strand of CAIQBY010000291.1, from coordinate 2,541 downwards.
CTTTCCATTATTATTTTTACCCTTTTTAGTTAATTTCTTAAAATAAATCTTTTAAGTTTATTTAATTCAGGTAGTTTTCGACGTACATTTGTGTTTATTAATTATTCTATACTTTTGTAGTTACAATATCTAAAATGCTGACAAAATTCTTTTCTGTTCTTTTTCTTTTTCTTGTTTCTTTTTGTGCGCTTTCACAAAATGGAAAAGATAATGAAACGCGTTTGAAAAACGGAGAAGATTTAAACGTACTGTACCGTAACGAGGCGTCGGGAGCTGTTTTTGCTCATACCGCTATAGGATTTGGAATTGCATATCGCAGAGGTTATCAGGTAAATGTAAGTCGTAAAAGAATGTTTGAATTGGAACTTCAAAATTTTAAAAACCCGAAAGAAGTAAAAACAATGAATTCGGCTGGGCAGAATGCAAGAGGTTATTTTTATGGCAAACTCAATTCTTTTTTAATTTTTCGTCCGGGTATTGGCTATCAAAATATTCTTTACCAAAAGAGTGATAAAAAAAGCGTTGAGATACGTTATGCCTATTTTATTGGTGCTACAATTAATTTTGCTAAACCGACTTATGTTGAAATCAGAAACAGCCAGACTGATCAGACAACAACTATTCAAAGATACGATCCTGCAGTAGATAATCAGGATAATATTGTTGGCAAAGCACCTTATCAATATGGGCTGGATCATACTACAATTTATCCGGGAGGATATGCTAAATTTGCTTTGAGCTTTGATTATTCCAATCGTTATAATGGTGTAAAAGCCATTGAAGTAGGAGCGCTGATCGACATTTATCCGGTTGGACTTCCTATGCTGGCAGAAAATAAGAACCAGCAAGTATTCCCTCAATTATATGTCAAATATGTGTTTGGCAAAAAATGGTTTTAAGTAATTCTACGAGTAACTAATCTTTTCGAATAACGAATTTTTAAACAGAATGTCAGACTCCACTTCAAATACTGCGGAAATAAAAAAAGCAATTCGGAAACCCGATTGGTTGCGTGTGAAATTGCCTACCGGAAAAGAATATGCTCAGGTTAGAGAAATTGTTTCCAAACATAAACTGCATACTATCTGCGAAAGCGGAAACTGCCCGAACATGGGCGAATGTTGGGGAGAAGGCACAGCCACATTCATGATTCTTGGTAATATCTGTACTCGTTCCTGTGGATTTTGCAATGTAGCCACAGGTCGTCCGTTAGCTGTTGATTTGCAGGAGCCAAAGCGGATTGCAGAATCCGTGAGATTAATGAATGTGAAGCATTGCGTGATTACATCAGTGGATAGAGATGATTTAAAAGATGGCGGCTCCATCATTTGGGCAGAAACGATAAAAGCAATTCGTGCTGAAAGTCCTCAAACAAAGTTTGAAACATTGATTCCGGATTTTCAGGGTATGTGGGAAAATCTGCAACGGATTATTGATGTTAAACCGGATATTGTTTCGCATAATCTGGAAACTGTCAGACGATTAACCAGACAAGTGCGTATTCAGGCTAAATACGATAGAAGCCTTGAAGTTATAAGACGATTGCATGATGGCGGGATGAAAACTAAATCGGGAATAATGCTTGGCTTGGGCGAAACGGAAGAAGAAATTTATGAAACGATGGACGATTTGCGAAATGCAGGCTGTGATGTATTAACAATGGGGCAGTATCTGCAGCCTACATCCAAACATTTGCCTGTAGTTGCTTTTATCCGTCCGGAAGCTTTTGCAAAATATAAAATGATTGGTATTGATAAAGGGTTCCGTTTTGTAGAAAGCGGTCCGCTTGTGCGTTCTTCGTATCACGCCGAAAAACATATTTTTTGATTCGTTATCATAAACGCTGAATAGCTGTTATAATTAAAAAGTCCCGAAGTAATTCGGGACTTTTTTTGTTTGAAATCTTAAAAGTTTTAAAATTGCAAGGGTCTTTTATTATTTAATTTATACCGATTGTTACTTTTTCAATTTTTACAAAAACAGTTTTTTCGGTTCAAAAACAGTTTTTTCAGCTGAAAAACTTTTTTTTCGAATCAAAAGGTACCTTTCGCAGTTCACTTTGTACCTTTCTAAATCCAAAAGGTATCTTTCCAATTTCAAAAGGTACATTCCGCGGCTGGAAAACAGTTTTTGCGACTCACTTTGTATGTTTTGCGTTTCAAAAAGTACTTTTCGCGACTCACTTTATATGTTTTGAAACTCAAAAGGTATGTTTCAAGTTTTACTTTGTACGTTTTGAGTTTTACTTTGTACGTTTTGAAATTGACTTACTACTTTTCCAATTTCAATTAATACAAAACGATTTTAACCAACGAACTTTTTTAAAAAATTTTTCTTTAATAGATTAGAGAAAAAGAAATTCTCTTTTTTATTAAAGCTGATTAGCAATCCGCAATCATCTAATCATCCAATCAATAAAAATAACATACTAACTATATATATGTATATTTGACGATTGAAAAACACAATCATTTATGGAAAAACAAGTAACATTAGAAGAAATACAGGATTTTAAAGGAAAATATCCCAAACAATTATGGT
>CAIQBY010000290.1 GCA_903870175.1 uncultured Bacteroidota bacterium | reverse complement strand
TATGTAGGTGGTTCAAACATGATGCCTACAGGAGTAAAAATAAGAGTTATTGATACAGGAACACAACCTGGTGATGGATTTGGCAATGCTGCAACTGCAGGAGTGCTTGGCAATGGAGGTTCGAATGCCGATGCGATTGCAGTTTTCAACATGGATATTTCGACAATTACAGCTACTTCAGTTCCAATTGATGCTGTCTTTTTTGGTGCGTCAATTGGCAATGCAGTAGTAACTGCCGGTACTGCCGGTTACGAATTACCTGTTAATGATTTATATACTGGCGGTTACTTACAGACAACAAGTTTTTTTACGTTTGACCCAGGTTCTGGACAGATGGTATATGCTTCAGGAACATACGATACAATATTAAACACTTATACAACTGCCCGCACTTGGGATACAACACATACAGCTACTTATGATAGTTCTCTGGTTTTGCTTGCTCCATCAAGTACTGTAAATGTTGCAGCACTTTCCAACAACCAATTGGCAGAAGTTTACCCTAATCCATTTAAAGAACAAACTGATTTGCACATTACATTATCCGATGCATGCAGAGTGAAAGCTGAAGTATTTAATGTGTTGGGCGAGAAAGTGGAAACTATTGCAGATGGTGAGTTTTCGGCAGGCAGTCATATTCTTTCTTATGATGCGAAACAGAGTAATCAGTCAGCCGGAATTTACTTTATTAAAACTATTATGGGGCAACAAATTACGGTTACCCGCATTGTTCAGCAATAAAATCAATAACTATGAAAATAAAAACTAAAAGAAAGTCTAAAAAGAAGATGTTGATTAATAAAAAAGCATTTCTTTTTATGATGACCATTATTGTTGTTACAAGTTTTTCTTCCTGCCTTAAAGACAGAAAATTTCCTGTGCCAAATTCTCCGCAAACAGGAACTCTTGTAATAAATGAACTTATGGCTTATGAAACATTGAGCTATGGTGATGAATTTGGCGGCTCTGCAACTGCTGAAGACTGGATAGAAATATACAATGAAACCGATTCGGCAATTACATTTGGCAACAGATGGTTTTTGAGTGATACTGTTGGAACACTTAATAAATGGCAATTCCCAAGTAAGTTGCAGGGACAGCCAATTATTCTTCCTTCAAAAGGATATTTACTTGTTTATTGCGATAACCTTATAAGTCCTTATATCGTAAGCGATTCTTTGGGTAATCAGCTGCATGCAAGTTTCAGGCTTGCACATACATCTGGAGCTGTAGTGTTATCTTATGCAGCTAATGGCGGTAATCCTAAAATAGTGGATAGTTATATATATGGCAACCAGCCTACCAAGGATATTTCGTTTGGAAGATTGCCAAACGGTGGCAGTAACTGGTCTTTCTGCACTCAGGCAACTCCAGGCGCAGCTAATCAATAAAAATAATAAGAATGAAAAAAATACTTTTTGTACTATCAGTAATTACGTTAGCTGCTTCTTTCACATCCTTTACACCGAAGGAAAAGAAAGAGAAGATGGCAAAGCCCGTAAAAATTAAACCTATTAAAAAAATTCCTATTACATATAGAGAACCATCAGAAGTGGTGATGTCAACCGATACTTCAAAACTATTTATCCTTGGTGATAAAGCATTTTTGTATGAAACGGATATGATTGGAAGGATGACAAGGAAAGCGCCTTTCGCTGCTTATGATATTGAAGGTGCCTGTTTATATAACGGTAAAATATATATTTCTGAAGAAAGTCTGCGCCAGGTATTAATAGTGGATGAGAAAACATTAACGCTGGAAAAAACATTGATGGTAAACAATCAGGGACCAAGAAATCTGGGCTTTGAATCCATCGTTCATCTTCCTGTTGCAAACAATTTTTTGATGGCAACCGAAAAAGCTCCCTGTGTGTTCTATCAATATACAAACGATTTTCAATTGGTAAATCAATTTCCTATTAAAGGAATTCACGAAGTAAGTGCAATGACTTATTATGATAATTATTTATATGTTCTTTCGGATGAAGATGCTACTGTATTTAAAATAAATCCTGCTGATTATTCAATACTTAAAAGCTGGAAAGTACCAATTAATAATCCTGAAGGAATAACTTTTAATGCTCGTGGTCAGATGTTGATTGTATCAGACGATATGGGAATACTATTCACTTTTAATAATCCAAATAATCAATAATAATATAATCCCGTTATGAAAAAAATAATAGTACTTATCCTGTCAATATTCTTTTTAGCAAATCTCGATTGCTATTCACAATTTACACTTACCAAGCCGGATGGTTTTATGGAGATGGAAGGTTATTTTGTAGGGTATTATAATTACCGGCAATATCCGGCAGGAACAACAAATTTAAAAGATAACACCTTCGCAGTTGATTATGCGGTTCTTGACTTTGATGGCGTAGCAAAAAAAGTATGGGTATGGCAATTTAAAGTAAATACAGTTGCTTTTGTAATTCCCGGAACGGATGATGGTGCTATTATGGAAGCAAATGTTGCTTATAATGCTTTGAATGATGCGTTGCAAGTAAAATTTGGTTACGGAAAACTTCCTTTCGATAGAAGTTCAATGATTGAAACTATTGAGATGCCTTATTTTGAGCGTGCTCAAATGGATAAAAGTTCGGTGTATAACAGAAGAGATATGGGCGTTACTTTACGTTATTCTTTATGGAACAAGAAGGTTAATTTTTATGGAGGTGTTTACGACGGCATTGGCACCAATGTACTTGGCGCAACAAATGATGCTACCGGCTCACTTGAGTTTGTTGGTAGAGCAGAGATTTCTTATCCTGCCCGCTATCGCAATCAGGAAGTTGACCTTGTTCAGCTGCAGGTGCCTGTAATAGCTTTCGGCATTGATGGCAGGTATGCCAACAAACAATCATTTACCAGTTTAACGGGTGATACTACAACAGTATTTAATGGACAGAAAATGTCTTCTTCCGCTAATATTGATTTTCTTTATAAAGGATTTACAGCTCATCTCGAAGAATTAAGGATGAAAATGACTCCAAGATATTCCAATTCTTCTGATTTATATGGCAAACCGACCAATTATTATATGGGAGGCGGAATGGTGGCTTCTGTAAACTATTTAATAAAGCCAATTAAAACAATGGTGGCTGTGCGTTACGACCAGTATAATCCTAATGATATATTGATTGGTGACACTGAGTCAACCATTTCTTATGCTGTAAATTATATGTTCGATAATCAACGGGCTATGATTAAAGCTCAATACTGGCAACGGTTGAAAGACTCCAATGCCCCTTCATTATGGAAACCAAGTGAATTCCGTATAGGGTTTCAATTAATGTTTTAATTCTAAATTCTAATATCTAAATTCTAAAGTTATGAAAAAACAATACTTAATAATTATAGCAGTATTAATGCTAAGCTATATTAATACTAAAGCACAGACAACTATTTACAGCCAAAACTTTGACAGTCTTGCATTAAGTCTTCCTACCGGATGGAGTACAACTGCATCAGGCTGGGTAATGGACTCGGTTACTGCCAATCGTTCGAGCGGATATACTGGTGCAAGCGGTATGTTTAATTGCGTAATTAAAAATGCTGCTACTGTAAGCGGTACCTATACACTTACCACAGGTGCTATATCTACAATAGGTGATACAGGTATTACTGTAAGTTGGGCTGCACGTAGAACTACGCACTTTTCCGATTCCTCAAGTTCTATTCAATCATTCGACTTTTCAATAGATGGTGGTTCTACCTGGACTAATCTTCCTTATACCGAAAACGCAGGCAACTCCACCTGGGCTATTGATAATGCAGGTGCACGAATTATGTTGCCTGCTTCTGCTAACAACCAAGCGTCTGTTATATTTCGCTGGGTTGCCAATCTTCATAAAACACCAAGCGGAACTTATCGAATTGATGATTTTAATCTGGAAGGAACAACAACTACTGGCATTGCAGAACTTGCAAATGATAATACAATTAAAATGTATCTTGATAATTCAAATGTTTTACATATCGAAGATTCTCAATTTCAGGGTAAATTATCACAACTGTCAATTATTGATGTTGCAGGAAGGATGTGTGCCAAAGAAATGTTGGATATAAACAATACTACATATTCACTGGCGTTTCTTAAAGCAGGAATGTATTTCGCAACTATCAGTAATGACAAAAGTGTAGTTACCAAAAAGATTATTATAACGCAGAATAAATAAACTCTTTCTCTATTTTTGCCTGACATTATTCCATTTTAAAAACAGAATTTACTAATTCTTTATCAGTAAATACTTTTTTTCCATCCTGTTGATAGTTTGGCGCAACCTGTTAGAGGTTTACGAAAAACTATCAACAGTTTACTATAAACCTCTAGAGGTTTGCTTAAAACTATCAACCGGAAACGGTAAACTATCAACCGGAAACGGCAAACCTCTAACAGGTTGCTCCAAACTATCAACCGGAAACGATAAACCTCTAACAGGTTGATAAAAACGTTCATCCTGCTGATATAAGATGATTTATTTCTACTGAAAGTTATTATGAGTATGTTTATTTATACTGGTGTTTTAATCAATATGATTGCTATTGAGTAATAAAAGCTATATATCAATTGGAATAGTTCAAGCAGGATTTAAAGGAAAGGGAAATAAATAATCAGAGGTGAGAAAGTTTTACTTAAATATCCAACCTGTAACCAATTCCTTTTATCGTCTTTATATATTTATCGCCAAGTTTTTCCCTTATTTTTCTGATGTGAACATCGATAGTTCTGTTCTTGGCAAAAATTTCATATCCCCAAATCAATTGTGATATTTCCTTGCGGGTAAATACTTTTTTGGGCGAAGAGTACAATAATGAAAGAAGCTCAAATTCTTTGCGCGGTAAAATTATTTTCACGCCATCCTTATATATCAAATAACTTTCTCTGTCAATAATCAATCCTTCTTCATTAAGTGAATTTAATATTTCAGAAAAAACAGCATGACGTTTAAGCAGCGCTTTTATACGGCTGGCAAGCACTCTTGCTTTTACATGCTTAATAATATAATCGTCGGCACCGGCATTAAAAGCAGTAACCTGCGAATATTCTTCCGACCGCTGGGTATAAAAAACAATAATGGTTGAACACAATTCAGGAATCAGCTTTAGTTCCGTACAAATTTCTATTCCATCCATTTCGGGCATTTCCAATTCCATAATAATCAGATGCGGAACTTCTTCCTTTGCGAGTTGAATTGCCTGTTTCGAATTATTACATATTAATACCTGATAACCTTCCGCTGTTAAGTTTGCCGACGCAGTTGCCAGTAACTCTTCATCTTTGTCTATCAATAAAATTTTGAATTGTACACTTATCATTAATTGCCTTGATTTATTTGATGGAAATTTTCTGCTAAAGTATCAGAGTTATTTATCCTTTACATTAAGCTAAGATTAACTTTACTTTAGCAAATTGTCGAAATAATGAAATACGCGAAGGAATGATAAATAAAGGGGTTGAAAGATCATATTTTTTTAAACCACAAGTAACTTTAAAGTAACCTGGCGGGAATACATTTGTTCTCGCAAAATGAACATCAAATTTTATTCAAAACCCCATTCTAAATTTTCATTATCATTATTAATTATGATGGTGATTGGTTTTCATTTTAGTTCAATAGCACAGTTTACTGCCGGAAACATTGTTGTACTTGAAGTTGGAGACGGCGCTACTGTCAATATGACTGGAGGAAATTCATATAAAGAACAGTTAGTGGAATTACCTGCCAGCGGAACAGCACCGGTAGCAGCTATTTCTACAGTCATTATCCCAAGTACTACTGGTTCTGGTCGTAATCACAGAAGTGTAGAAAGTGCATCGGCAACATCGGATGGTGACCTCAATTTATCCGGAAACGGTCTCTACCTTACTTTTACAGGATATGATACGGCAGCAGGCATCACTACATTGGTTGGCGGGTCCAATATTAACAGAATCATTGGAATGGTGAATAATGCTAAAACAGTTAGTTTTCCTGCCAGTATCAGCAGTAATACTACCAATGGATTGTATCAGGGAAATAATATAAGAGCTGCTATAACAAATGACGGCACAGGTTTTTGGACTGCAGGTACAGGAACAAATGGCGGAATATATTATATCACTTCCGGTTCATATAATACTACATCTGCCGGCGCAGTGCAGCTTAACAGCGGTTTGACAAATGCACGAACAGTAAAAATATTTAACAGCCAATTATATGGTAATGCCTGGAGCAGCCCATATCTCTATCCATTTAAAATTGGCAGCGGATTACCTGTTACTTCTTCTCAAACCTATACTTCTCTTGGATTAAGCAGTACCGATGATTCATACAGTTTTGTTATGTTTGACAGAAACAGAGACGGGACTCCCGATTTGCTTTATGTGACAGACAATGGAACAGGAACTAATACGGCAGGTTTATATAAATATTACTGGAGTGGTTCTGCCTGGACTTATTCAAGCAGACTGTTTACAGGTACAGCATTATTTGGAGTAACAGGATATCTGGATTGCAGTAATAATCCTGTACTCTTCATGACAATTGCTTCTACAGGTGTCAGCACTGGTACCACATCAGGTATTTATTATAATGCCATTTATACTTATACTGATAATTCGACAACAAATAGTTCTACAATGTCTGGCGCACCAACCGTTTTGGAATATTTGAATTCAGGTGCCGGACAGAAAGGCTGGATTTACAAAGGCGTTGCATTGGCTCCTACAAAAGGAGATTTAACAATAACTTCCAACACAACAACATCAGGCAGTTACAGAAAAGTGATGGTTAATTCAGGAACATTAACATTGAACGGTAATCTTGCAATAGCTGATTCTATTTATATAGCAAGTGGTGCCACTTTGGATTGCAGTACATTTATTGTTACCGGAAGATCTTTCGTACTTGCAGCAGGTGCTACGTTGAAAATTGGAGACCCCTATGGCATTACTACTTCTGGAACCACCGCGTCCAGTGGAAATATAAGAACAAGTTGCAGGACTTTCAGTACTTCCGCTAACTATGTATATGAAGGAACTACTGCGCAATTAACCGGTAATGCACTTACCACTTCTAATAATCTTACCATTAATAATACAGCAACTTTTTCGGGTGGAGGCGTAACCTTAAATAACGATAGTATTAATATTTCCGGTCAGTTAATTTTAACTGCAGGAGTTCTTTATTCTTCCCCTTATATGGTAAAAATGTTAGCTGGGTCAAGCGTTTCAGGAGTAAGCAACAGTTCTTATGTTGACGGGCAGGTAAAAAAATATGGTAATACAGCTTTCATTTTCCCTGTCGGAAATGCTGATACATCAGGCACATTCGGTTATTATGCTCCTATAAGTATGACAGCGCCATCGTTATCGACAGATAACTTTACTGCACAATATTTTTTTACCGACCCCGACCCCAATTATAACAGCGCTTCCAAAGCAAGCACTATAGATCATATTTCAGGTTGTGAATACTGGATTCTGAATAGAACCGGAGGAAGTTCAAATGCCTTTGTAACATTAAGCTGGAGCACAAATGCCAGTTATTCTTCCCGTTCATGCGGCGTTACTTCGCTTAGCGATTTAGTGGTTGCCAAGTGGGATGGTGCAGTATGGCGGGATTACGGACAAGGCAGCTATACAGGAAACTTTAATACAGGCACAGTTATAAGTGCTTCTGCAATTCCTTCGTTTTCGCCATTTACTCTTGCAAGTGGTACACCTGATAATCCTTTGCCGATAGAACTTCTCACCTTTAATGCAAATTATAACGGCACTGATGTTAATTTAAATTGGGCTACTGCTTCTGAAAAAAACAACGATTATTTTAACATAGAAAGAAGCGCGGATGGAGTAAATTTCAATTCAATTGCTAGGATAAAAGGAGCCGGTAACACTTCCTTTACAATTAATTATTCAGATATTGATAAAAATCCATTAGAAGGAATTTCATATTATCGACTTAAACAAACAGATTTTAATGGAAACTATACCTATAGTGATATTCGGCCGATAACCATAATTAAGTCTTTTTCTGTAATTAAAGTTTACCCCATCCCAACGGATAATGTAATAAATATAGAACTGAATGAGAAAATGAATTTTCCAATCACCATTAAGATAACGAATATTTTGGGTGAATTAGTTTATGAATCTACTCAAATAGCTGATAAAAATATCAGTATTGATGTAACCAAACTTCCTGCCTCCGTTTATTTTGTTGACTTAAATAGTGAAAACTATTCTTATAAAACTAAAGTAGTAAAACAATAAATATCCTTCCTATCTCTGGTTTTCTACTCAAGGAAATAACTTTTTTGAATTAGACTTATTTTAGTAAGCTTTCAATTGTGCGGCTTATTGTTATAAAATAAATTATCTTTGCAATTAATAAAAATCTAGGTTTAGTAAGACAAACATCAATTAATTTAGTAAAATGATTAACTGTATAATTATAGATGACGACCCTGTTTCAGTAAACCTTATGAAACATTTTATAGCAAATACAGAAGGGTTAAATTTTACTGAATCATTTGCAAACCCTATTGTTGCTGCCAATTACATCAGAAAAAACAGTACAGATATTGATTTGATTTTTTTAGATATTGAGATGCCGGAAATGACCGGAATTGAATTGCTTGAGTCATTTAAAGAACTTCCTCCGGTTATTTTAATTACCTCCAAAGAAAAATATGCCGTAAAGGCATTTGACCATAATGTGGACATTACCTTGTCAAACCGGTAGAGTACGGTAAATTTCTTAAAGCTGTTGAACGTATATTTGAATTGAATGAAGCG
>CAIQBY010000289.1 GCA_903870175.1 uncultured Bacteroidota bacterium | reverse complement strand
GCTTTGCCGGTGTTTTTCACCTATAAAACTTCCAAGAAGAAGAAGTTATCCTGAAAATGATTGCAAAAATTCTCACATAAATACGGGGCTTTTTTTGTGAATAAATAAATGGGTGAACAAATAAAAGACTTATACAAATAAATTAAGCACCTATCCTTAAGATTATTTTAAATTGGGCTAAAGCCCGCCAATACTTATATTTCAGTAACCCTAGCCTTAAGGCTAGGGTTAATAACAAAAATCACGAAACGGGCTTTAGCCCTGATATTCAGAAGTCATTAAAATAATCTTAGGTATAAGTATTATAAATTATATTGGTAATCAAACTAATTAATTATATTTGATGAAAATATAAATTTTATGACCATGAAAACAATTAAATCTTCAGTATTATTGATAATGTTTGGCTTCTGTTCGGCAGGAATGATGGGGCAAACAATGGATGAAATAATAACAAAACACATAGCTGCCATTGGCGGAAAGGAGAACTGGAGTAAGTTGAAAACCCTGAAGATGGAAGGGACAATAAAGGCACAGGGTGCCGAGATTAAGATTACTATATTTCAGGTGGATAAGAAGGCGATGCGCCAAAACATTGCGCTGATGGGGATGACGGGATACTCGATAGTGACGAATACGGAAGGGTGGAATTTTATGCCGTTTCAGGGGCAAACAAAACCGGAACCGATAACTGTGGATGATTTGAAAAATGCACAGGATGAATTGTATCTGCAGGATGATTTTATAACTTATACGGAGCTTGGGAAGAAAATTGAATATCTGGGAAAGGATGATTTTGACGGGACAGAATGTTTTAAATTTAAAATGACGGATAAAAATGGTCAGGAAACCACCTATTATATTGATGCTTCGAATTATTATACATTGAAGGAAACAAGTAAAGTAAAAGCTAATGGTCAGGAGCAGGAAAATTCGACTGTATTTGGTGATTATAAAATGCTTGCTGAAGGATTTTTGTATCCGATGAGTGTTTCGAGTAGCTTTGGAGAAATGCAAGTGACGAAATTGGATGTGAATCCGGTGATAGATGAAGGGACTTTTAAGTTGCCGAAGTAAAATGCCTTCCCGCATAAGCGGGACTAATATCTAAATTATAAATTGGAATTTAGAAACTCCAGTATTATTCATTTAATAACTCTCTTATGAAAAAAATCTTTTTATCAGTAATTGCCGTTTCTGTACTATTTGCAGGCAATGCGCAATCGAGTGTGAATGCTGCCATGTTTGGTACAATGGAAGCAAGACAATTGGGACCGGGCACTATGAGCGGCAGGATAACTGCTATTGAAGGAGTGGTGAGTGATGAAGGGAAGACAATTTATATTGGTACTGCCGGTGGTGGAGTTTGGAAATCGACAAATGCGGGAGCGTCGTTCAAATCGATGTTTGATAAGTATTGTCAGTCGATAGGTGCTATTGCGATTAACCAGAAAAACCCTGCGATAGTATATGCCGGAACGGGTGAGAGCAATATGAGGAATTCGGTTTCGTATGGCAATGGATTATATAAAACGACTGATGGCGGCGATAACTGGAAGAAAATAGGACTTGACAGTTCGGAACATATTTCAAAAATTGTTATCAATGCAGAGAATCCTGATATCATATACGTAGCGGTTCCAGGGGCTTTGTGGAGCAACAGTAAAAACAAAGGGTTATATAAATCAATAAATGGCGGAGAAACGTGGGAGAAAATATTTTATATTGATGATAAAACAGGATGTGCTGATATATTGATGGACCCGACAAATCCGAATATTTTGTTTGCATCAATGTGGCAATTCCGACGGACACCTTATAGTTTTGATTCGGGAGGAAAAGGAAGCGGCTTATATAAAAGTACGGATGGAGGAAAAACATGGAGAGAAATAAAAAACGGTTTGCCTGCAAAACCTTTCGGAAGAATAGCATTGGCAGTGGCTCCGAGCGATCCGAAACAGATGATTGCAATTGTGGAAAGTACTGCTACAGGATTGTACATCTCAGGAGATGCCGGTGAAACATGGAAAAGCCAGAGTGCGACTGTAAACGTAACTGCACGTCCGTTCTATTTCAGTACTATAGCAATTGACCCGAAAGACCCGAAACGAGTGTATCGTCCGGCATTTAACTTTGCCTACAGCAGCGATGGTGGATATTCGTTTTCAGATGCAAGTTATGATGCAACATGGGTGCATAGTGACATGCATGCGTTGTGGATAAATCCTGCAAACACAAATATAATGTACCTTGGCACGGATGGCGGATTGTATGTAAGTCTGGACAGAGGCGTGAACTGGCAGTTTAATCAGGGTTTGCCTGTTGGGCAGTTTTATCATGTGGGTTATGATATGCAGGAACCATACAATGTTTACGGAGGATTGCAGGACAATGGAAGCTGGATGGCTCCTTCGGCTGCACCGGGAGGAATAGGAAACGGCAACTGGGACAGAGTGGGCGGCGGCGATGGCTTCTGGGCTGTGCCTGATGTGGATGGGAAAACAGTTTATTCGGAATATCAGGGCGGAAACATGTTTAGATGTGAGCTTAAAACAATGAAAGCTGAATTTATTCAGCCGCAGAAAACTGCCAAAGAAGAAACCACAAAATTGCGCTGGAACTGGAATACACCTATTGTTACAGGAACAAAAAATCCAAAGAACTTGTATGTCGGATGTCAGTATTTATATAAATCAACTGATCAAGGGAGGAACTGGATACGGATTTCGCCCGACCTTACTACAAATGATAAAAACAAACAAAAGCAGGAAGACAGCGGAGGATTGAGTGAAGATAATACTTCTGCTGAAAATCACTGTACAATATTTACAATATCTGAATCTCCATTTGACGAAAATATTATCTGGATTGGTACGGATGATGGAAACCTTCAATACACAATGGATTCAGGTAAGTCGTGGATCAATGTTTCTGCCAATGTAGCTAAGGCGGGAATTGCTTCACAAGCCTGGGTGAGCAGCATTCAGCTTTCTCAGTTTGATAAAAACACTGTGTACGCAACTTTTGAAAACCACATGTATGGCGACTTTCAGACATATCTTGGAAAAAGTACGGACATGGGAAAAACATGGAAACGAATTAACAGTAGTGAATTTACAGCATTTGCACATAAGATTAAAGAAGATTTTGAAAATAAAAACCTTTTGTTTTTGGGAACTGAGATGGGATTGTTCGAATCACTTGATGGTGGAGATAATTGGTTCCGGATGAAAAATAATATGCCGGAATATGCAATGGTTCGTGATATTCAAATTCATCCTGCAACACATGATTTAATTGTTGCATCGCATGGCAGAGGAATATTTATTCTTGATGATATTCGACCGATGTGCAGCTTGACAAAAGATGTTTTGGAAAAAGATGTTTACTTGTTTCCTACTCCTGATTTGACGTTAAACAATGGAAAATATGGTTATGGCGGGCCGGAAGTATCAGGAGGATGGGGAGCAGGCAACCCGCCTTCTACTCAATCAATAAATTATTATTTGAAACAACGATTGAGTTCTGGGAAAGTAACGCTTGAAATATATGATGAGAATCAAAAACTAGTACAATCATTGCCTGGAACGGTTAGAAAAGGAATAAATAAAGTGTTCTGGAATATGAGAGGAACACCGCCAAGAGTAGCGACAGGAAGCACAAAGATGGATGGAGCAGGCTTTACTTCACCAATGGTATTGCCTGGAAAATATACTGTAAAACTTATTGTGAAAGACAAGGAAATTACCGGCACTTTAAATTGCATACATGATAATGCAAATAAAGATATGAGTATCGAAGACAGGAAAAAAGTGTATCAAAAAGCAATGCAACTGCAAACTTTATATAACGATTTGAATAATACAATAGATAGTATTAATACATATCAAACAGGGTTGAAAGTGGATACAGTTGCGTTCTCAAAAAACAAAAATGCAAAAACATTTTATGAAGATTTGCAGAAAGTCAAATCTGAATTAATGGCAACAAAGAAGACTTCCATATTTGCAGATGAAGAGAGAATAAGGGAAAAGGTGTCGTCACTCTATGGAAACTTCTGTGGAATGCAGGCAAAACCTAATTCAACTCAGTTGGAAGCAATTGATGTATTGCAGACAGATTATAATACACAGAAAGACGCGCTAAAGAAAGTGATTACAAAAAATCTTCCCAAAAACCCTCAACTGAAATTACCGAAAGGATTTTAGAGCAAAATAAAATTAAAGCATAAGGAAATTTTTGGTCGCTTCCTTTTTAGTTACACCAATTCCTATCTGCCGAATATCAAAAACCATTAATTGTTTTTTAGTATTCCTGACATGAATTCGTGTTTGTTTTACAAGCGATAATGGATTAGGATGCGAAGGCTGTTCTATTTTTTCGAGAGTTACTTTATCAGCATATCTGCTGTCATCAATTATTGCGAGGTAATAATTTTTGCCAATAATTAAATCTTCCTTTTTCTTTACAGACATAAATGATAAATTAATTTTACAAAGTTACTTATAGAATTGTATATTAAAAGAAGGCTACCCACTTATTATATTTTTAGTGCACTTCCACTCCATTATTCATTTCTTTCAATTCAAGTTTTGCAGGTTCAAAATCAGGATTGATGGATGTGCAGGCAACAAAATCTTTTACCGCATCCTTTAGCTTATGCATATCTTTATGGCAAATACCGCGCGCATAATATGCTTCGGTATATTTTGGATCAATATTTATTGCCTGTGTATATTGCTCTATCGCTTCAGGGTATTTTTTCAATGCCAAATAATTAATTACTCCAAGATTATAATGTGCATATTTATTCGCTCCATCAATCTTCAATAACGTGTTGTAACTTGCTATGGCATTGCTCCAGCTCTCCATGTCCTGATAGCATTTCCCTAAATCATACCAAGCCTCAGTACTTTGGGGTTTTATTTTAATTGCGTTTTTATAATACTGAACAGCAAGCGAGTTTCGTTGCGCAGCACATAAAATCCCCAGTTGAATATATGCATTATAATATTTCTGGTCCTGCTCCACCGCAGTCTGCATGCTCGATATAGCTTTTGCAGTATCTTTCAGTTCCTTGTAATTCATCCCTTTCATAAAATAAGCCTTAGCATTATACTGATCAATTTTCAAAGCCATATTTATATACTCAATCGATTCCTTGTATTTACGCACATACAAAAACAATTCGGCAAGTTTCAGCATTGCAATTGTATTTTTATCGTCCAGCTTAATACATTTTTCCAAAGCTGTTTTTGATTTAGAAGTAAGGTTTGTAACAAAATAAATATCCGAAAGAGTCAAATAATATTCCGCTTTTGACGAATCAATATCCATCGCTTTGGTAATATCAGCCATACTGGAATTATAATCTTTGTGATCAAAATAATATTGCGCACGTTTACTGTACAAGTCAGCATTTTTAGGATTAGCAACAAGCTGATCGTTCAATGATTTAAGTTCTGCCGGAGTTTTCACCAAAACAGAATCAACTGTTTTGGTTTCATTTTTCTTACTATTATTAGTACAGGAAACAATAAATATAATGAGAGTAAGAGCTATTAAAGTAAACGGAATTTTTATTTTCATACGGACAAAAGTATATAAAAAATAACATCCCCAACTTAGAAGCGATAACCTTTCGGATACACTTTTAATTGGGGATGTTAAATAAAAGAATTAAATCTCTGAAAGAAAAACTATTTAGCAGGAGTTAATTCAGGTTCAGCAGAAGCAGTACTTAATGCCTCTCTGATTTTACCTTCTATTTCTTCCATTAAACCTTCATTATCATTAAACAAAATTTTAACAGCATCGCGACCCTGACCTAATTTGGTATCACCATAACTAAACCATGAACCACTCTTTTTAATAATATTATGTTCCACTCCAAGGTCAACAATTTCGCCAACTTTCGAAATTCCTTCACCATACATAATATCAAACTCCGCCTGACGGAATGGTGGCGCTACTTTGTTTTTCACAACTTTCACTCTCGTGCGATTACCTACAACAGTGTCGCCATCTTTAATTTGTCCTATTCTGCGGATATCAAGACGAACGGAAGCATAGAATTTTAAGGCGTTTCCTCCGGTTGTTGTTTCCGGATTACCAAACATTACTCCTATTTTTTCACGCAATTGATTAATAAAAATACAGCAACATCCGGTTTTATTAATTGTTCCGGTAAGTTTACGCAATGCCTGAGACATCAAACGGGCATGTAATCCCATTTTCGAATCGCCCATCTCCCCTTCTATTTCGCTTTTAGGTACCAATGCAGCAACAGAGTCAATTACTATAATATCAATAGCTCCGGAACGAATTAAATTCTCTGTAATCTCCAATGCCTGCTCACCATTATCAGGTTGAGAAATTAAAAGATTTTCAGTATCAATGCCTAATTTCTCTGCGTATGATCTGTCAAAAGCATGTTCAGCATCAATAAAAGCTGCAATACCACCTGCTTTTTGAACCGAAGCAATAGCATGCAAGGTCAAAGTCGTTTTTCCTGATGATTCAGGTCCATAAATTTCAATTACTCTACCTTTAGGCAAGCCACCAATGCCAAGAGCAATATCCAAACCCAATGAACCCGTAGGAATTACTTCTACATTTTCAATTGCCTGATCCCCCATTCTCATAATAGCTCCCTTGCCATACGCTTTATCCAATTTATCAAGAGTAAGCTGTAATGCCTTTAATTTCTCTTTGTTAATAGATTCTTTTACTGTTGCCATTTTCGCATCTTTTGTTTCTTTACTCATTTCTTTATTTATTTAGTTTTAATTTATTTATTATTAGTTATTCAATATCTGTTTTGCGTGATTCTTAGTATCCACATCACTTATTACTCTTTCTATAGTTCCTTTCTCGTCAATTATAAATGTAGTTCTTATGATGCCATCAAATAGTTTACCCATAAATTTCTTTTCGCCCCAAACATCATAATCACTAATTACTTTTCTATCAGTATCTGCTAACAAAGAAAACGGCAAATCATATTTTTTAATAAACTTACCATGCATTATTTCATCATCCGCACTCACTCCCAAAACTTCGTATCCTTTTGCTTTTAATGAAGAATAATTATCACTAAGGTTGACTGCTTCATTAGTACAGGAAGGCGTTTTATCTTTAGGGTAAAAGTATAATATTAATTTCTTATCCTTAAATTCTTTCAAAGTAACATTAACACCATTCTCGTTCTTACAAATGAAGTCCGGTGCTTTGTCTCCTTTCTGCAGTTTTGTTTTATAATTAGCCATACCTTTTCTGTTTTCAAAATTAACTGTTAATATCGAGCTTAAGAAAGTTATTTATTAACAAAATGAAAAAAGCTATGTTTTACAACAGTTTTGGAGGATTATTTCTTCTGTAAATTTTCAAAATACTTACAAAACATTTTCAGTTCACATTCACCGCATTTCGGATTTCGTGCAACACAGACATATCTTCCATGAAGAATCAGCCAATGATGTGCAATTGCAACCTTATCTGTCGGTATATATTTCATTAGCTGCTTTTCGGTTTCCAGAGGAGTTGTTGAATTAGTGGTTAATCCCAACCTTGCCGAAACTCTGAACACATGCGTATCAACAGCCATTGTCGGTTTATTATAGACAACAGAGGCAATTACATTGGCAGTTTTTCGTCCTACGCCCGGAAGTTTTTGCAACTCATTAACATCAGAAGGAACCTCTCCTTTAAAGTCTTTCATTAACATAGAAGCCATACCAACCAGATGTTTTGCTTTATTATTGGGGAAACTTACACTTTTAATATACTGAAACACTTCATCGCTGCCGGCAGCAGCCATTACTTCAGGTGCAGGAAACGCTTTAAATAAATCTGGTGTAACCATATTTACCCGCTTATCAGTACACTGAGCAGATAATATTACGGCAACCAGTAACTGATAGGGATTCTTATAATGCAATTCAGTTTCAGCTATTGGATGATTTCTGCTGAAATAATCAATTACCTTTTCGAAACGTTCTTTTTTTGTCATCACTCAACTAATAGTATTAATAAATAATCATTTCCTTATCATCAAAAAATCATTCATAAAAAAGCCGCCCCCTATATCCAAATCAATGGTATGTTTAATAGTAAAGCCTAGTTTAAAATAAAAATTGATGGCTTTATAATTTTCACGATTAACGGCTAATTCAAATGTTTCGGCGTTGGATAACTGTTTTAAAACATGATTGAATAATCCGGAGCCAACTCCTTTTCTGTGTTCGGAAACATTAACATAAAACTTATTCACGTAATAATTTTTATGGTCTCGGGTACTTAATGAAATATACCCAACAGCTAAATCGTCAACAAATGCGAGTGTAAACTTATGCCCTTCATTCATCTGCTGCAAAAGGCTTTCGGGAGAATACATTTCGCGAAGCATATAATCTATCTGTTGCTGCGAAATAATTGAAATGTAATGTTCGTTCCAAATTTTATTTGCCAAGGCAGCAATAGTTGGGATATCTTTTTCTGTTGCTTTTTTGAATGTTATGTTCATATAATATATTGAATACTGATTGCTGAATATTAAAAAACAAACTTAATATTCGAGATATTGTTGTTATTAAATTTGCTTAAAACCGAATCAGATTTCGTATAATTTTTTATGTTCTAATTGGAACGCAGTTGAGCTTATTAGTGAGTTAAGTAACGATTTCCTTTTTGATTGCCTTAAGCAAGTACAATTAAAAATGCTTTAAACAACCGCTTTCATAAATTATTTTTTCTAAGTTATCGGTAACTACTCCACCACCACTCTTCTATTCACCACATTTTTCTTTTCATCTGTTATCTGCACAAAATAAACTCCGCTTTGCATCTCTCCTTTTTCAAGTATTAAACTCTTTCCTGAAAACAATACAGTTTTAATTTCCTTACCTACTACATCCATTATTTTAATGGTTGTGTTCTTCTGTCTTTCACTAAAAGTGATAGTTGTTTCGGAAGTAAAAGGGTTTGGGGAAATAGTAATATCATTATCCATTGTAAATTGATTCATGCCTACAGTAGTAATAAAAACACATACTGAAGTATCAGCACAACCATTCATTGAAATAGCAACAGCATAATTTCCAGTGGATGAGGTCGTGAAAAATTGATTTGTTTCACCTGTAATTGGGAAATTGAAATTGTTACAATCCAGCCATTGGTATGCTGCATTATTCTGATTGGAAATAATGGAGTCTGCATTTGAATTAACTGTAATATCTATTGCAGGTTTTACAGTTACAACAAAAGTAACAGGCGCACCGGCACAATCAATGTTATAAATCCCATCACAACCATTATTATAAGGGTAAACCGTATAAGAAACCGTTTCATTGGAAGTTCCCGAATTAATTAATTGCTGAGAAATCGAAAAATATCCACAACCTGAACAAGGTGGTGAATAACCTGTAACATTCGCTGATGACGCAGAGACTGTAAACCCAAACTCTGTGAATCCACAATAATTATATTCAAAACCATGCCACCCAAATGCCGGACTGCAAACAGGAAAAATATTTGCTGTATCTCCTGAACAAATAGTTTGTGATAGGTTAATAGGGGAAACAACTGGTTTTTGAATGAAATGTACGCTAAATGAATCCGCCTTACTTGTGCACCCATTTAAAGTTGCAGTAACGTTATAAATTCCATTCATTAAAGTATCTGTAAATGGAATAGTCCAAATGGAGTCTGTTAAAAATATTCCATTACTTCCAGGTCCTGCCCAGCTATAAATTTCATTTGGAATTCCATTGAATTGAATTTCCCAGGAAATAGAATCGCCTTCACAGGAACTATATGATGAGGGCATAATGTATGGAATTGCAGGAAAGGGATGAACATTAATTGTTGACACGGCAATGGCGCATCCTGTAGCTGCAGTTCCTGTAACTGTGTAAGTAGTGGTTACAGAAGGAGTAACAATAGCTGTATTAATTCCTAACGGAATTGCTCCCGCAGACCAGGAATATGAAGTAGCGCCATTTGCTGTAAGTGTATCAGATTGTCCCAAACATATAGAAGCCGAGTTAACAGTAATCACGGGAGCAGTTCCAAAGGAAAGATTTAACGTAACTACACTATCACAACCTCGAACATTGGTAAGCATTTGGATATAAGTACCACTTGTATAATATGTTTGTGAATTTAATGTATAACCAGTGCAGGAAGTAGAATTGATATTTAATGTAGTACCATTGGAACATTGAATTAATACAGGCGTTTCAATAAAATTGCAATCAGGATTTACACCTGTTGTGCTGGCATCAAAATCAATTATTTTAGTAAATGAATAAGAAGGATATAAATTAAAACGAAAAGCAACACCCCTATTATTTGTTCCTCCCTGATAAGTGGTGCCGAATAAATTACCATCACTCATCAGTTTCAATCCTCGTCTGGGTTGCGAACCGTTGATACCATTGAATGCCAAGAATTGATTAAAAGTGCTTCCATAAATGAGATATCTGAAAATAATTCCATCACCAGTTCCTCCCTGTTGTGTCATTCCCCATAACCATCCATTAATAGATTCTACCAATGTGCCATCCGGTGCTGCTCCTTGTATATTATCAAAATCATGTATATCGGTATAAATATTAGTCCCAATATCAAAACTAAATATTACTCCAAAATTATTAGCTCCTCCCATTTGTGTCATACCATAAAGTTTACCGTTGGATGCTTGCATTAATCCAAGATAACCATAATTAGGTTGCCCTGTGGCACTATTAAAATCATATAATTTTGCAAAAGTACTTGTAGTGATGTCAAAACTGAAAATAGTTCCAATATTATTTGCACCTCCCTCACTTGTCATTCCATACATCAATCCATTATTTGCATTTATCAAGCTTCCAAGGGGAACAGAACCAGTTGAATCTGTTAAATCAAAAATGTCAGTATAATTATTAAGTGTATCGAGTTCGAAAATTACTCCTTTATTATTTGCGCCTCCTCCATTGCAGAGTCCATACATTTTTCCATTTCCTGCTTTTATCATCTCACTATGCGCATCCTGTCCATATTGTGGATACGCAGCGAAATCATGAATATTTGTATTAATTCCTGTAATCGGGTTGTAACAAAAAAGCACACAACTATTACTAAAACCTCCTAAAAGAGTAAATCCATATAACTTTCCGTTATCTGCCAATGTAAGCCCGCCAAGTGGGATGGAACCATTAATACTATCAAAAGAATAAACGGTATGTAAGTTATTGCCATCCCCATCTGCCATAAAAATTGTTCCAGCACCGTGTATGCCACCATATTCCGAAACTCCCCATAGTTGAGTTTGTGCATTCGCACAATACTGCAAACCTAATATTATACAACTAAATGTAATTATTTTTTTCATTCTATCCGAAATCAAAATCAAAAGTACTTCTTTATTTCGTCTTAATCATTAAGATAAACAAAATCATTAAAGAGTTGATTATGGATTAATTTCATTTTCAACGCATATTTAAACAGAAATATTGATAATCTAAATAAATACTCCATTGATTTAAACATATTATAAAGAAAGTTGGAGAAGTCTTTTCAAAAGGTGCAAATAAGTCATGGTTAAAACTTCGTTTCAAGCAAACGACATTTCTTTTTATTTCTCCTTAAAAACCTTCTGAAAACAAGGAGCAAAAACTGCAAAAACCATAATATCGATTGCTACGGTTGGAATAATCGTTCATACAGTTGTGGCAACGATTGTTACAACAGAAGCAATCGTTCATCCTATTGTCGCATCGATTATTCTAACAAGAGCAATCGTTCATCCTGTTGTGGCATCGATTATTCTAACAAGAGCAATCGTTCATCCTGTTGCGGCATCGATTATTCTAACAGGAGCAATCGTTCATCCTGTTGCGGCATCGATTATTCTAACAGGAGCAATGGTTCATCCTGTTGCGGCATCGATTATTCTAACAGGAGCAATCGTTCATCCTGTTGTGGCATCGATTGCCACAGTTGTTTGAACGATTGCCACAATAGGATGAAACGATATTCCTTTTGGATAAAACATTATGCTGATAATAAGCTATTTGGAAAGTCAGAGAATTCAGGAAATTTGTTCAGAAATCAAATTTCGTACTTCAGGAAGGCAATTATTGGCAAAATTTGGAGAATTTGGCTTAATTTTTAAACGCTCCTTAACCAATTAATAAATTAAAAAATAAATGAATTGCATCTTAATCTAAACAAGAAAAAAAGAAGAAATTAAACAATAAAATTACCCAAGCATCGGCAATTCAATACACTTAACGATTGTTGTTATATTTGACATCAGTTAAAAGTTGATTGTAAAAAAAGCTTCGTAGAAATACGAAGCTTTTTTTTATTGAGTAGAGAATTTTATTTAAAGTATTCAATTTTACGATATACAGGATTTATAAATATCATCTTCCCTAAAACAAAATCGCCCTACCGAATAATTATCCGGAAGGGCGATTTTATGAATCAACCAAACTATTTATTGAAGGCTTACCTTTTTGATGATGGTAGCTTTATCAGTAATTACGCGGATAAAATAAATACCTTTAGCATACGAAGACAAATCAATGGTTTTATGTATTGCACCATTCACTGCTCCCGATTGTTCGTTAACAATTTTACTTCCTTCGATATTCATCACTTGAATGGTTAAGTGAGAAGACACCGTGTTTTCGGAAGATATAGTTACCAATCCGTTAGTAGGATTAGGATACACATTAAGATTAATCGCATTTGCATATTCTTTGATTCCGAAAGGAATGTCAATAGTTACCATATAATCTTCTGTTTCGCCCGAACCGAAAGTAGTGCATGCACTTGTAGAATCCAAAGCTCCGGCAGTAGCACGTGAACGAACTCTCATACCTGTCAACCCTGTTAGAGCTGTAATAGGTATTGTTACAGGAGTAGCAATATTCACTCCGGCAGTGGAAGTAGTACAGATTGCAGTATATTCAGAAGGTTCGAAAGTTCCGTTCTGGTTATAATCTATCCATACCCCTGCTCTCACAGCACCTGTAAATATAGTGTTAAGCGTATAGGTATATGCCTGATGCAAAGGTGTGGTGGTGTTTCCTGATGCAGGATAAGCTATATAGTTGCCTGTAGAGCATCCTGTGTGTCCATTAAGAAGTGTGGTGCCAAGGATACCTACTGAATCTATTGCAGAAGTAGTGCATCCGCCGCCAAGACCTGATGTGCAGTAACATTGATAAAAAGGATTTAATGCAACACTTACTGAAGTCGAAGTAGCTGACTGGCTGCTGCATGTAATCACACATTGATACATTATAGCTGTATGTATTGTATCGGTATAAAGTTGTGAAGTGGCACCTGTAATGTTGTTCCATGTGGTACCGTTATCAGTAGAAGATTGCCATTGATAAGACATTCCGCTGCCTGTGCTTGTTCCGTTTAAGGATAAATTAACTAAACTGCCTGCACATGCTGTAGATACAGAAGCAACAGTGGTGCCTGCTGCAGGTGGTGCTGTACAAGGCAAGGCTGCAACAATATTAAGAACATAATCTTCTGTTTCGCCGGAAGTTTCGGCAGCACATGCACTTGTAGAATCAATATTGGTACCGCCGGCAGAAGCATGAGAACGAATACGCATTCCTGTTAATCCGGGAGTGGCGCTGAAAGGTATAATAATAGGAATGGCAACATTAGTATTGGCAGTAGAAGTAAGACAAATCTGGCTGTATTCGCCCGGTTCAAACGTACCATTTTGATTGTAATCAATCCAGACAATAGCTCTCACATTTCCTGTAAACTTTGTGTTTATAGTATATACCTGCCCTTGTGTAACCGAAGCGGTAGTATTGCCGGAGGGAGGATATGCAGCATAAGCAGTAGCAGAGCATCCTGTATGTCCATTACTTAATGTAGTACCTGTAATAGCTACTGAATCAATAGCAGAAGTGGCGCAGTTGCCGCCAATGCCTTGTGTGCAGTAACATTGATAAAATGGATTAATGGTAACAGCTGTGGCAGCCGAAGTATCGGACAAACCGCTGCATGTTAATATACATTTGAAGCTTGTAGGCACATTAACTGTATCTGTATAAATATCCGAATTAGCACCTGTAACAGGGTTCCAGGTAGTGCCTCCATCCGTAGATGCTATCCATTGATAGGTCATGCTTGTTCCTGTAGTGTTTCCTGATAAAGTAAGCGAAGTAGTTGTACCAACACAAACAGCAGATGGGCTGGCAAGTGCTGCACCTGCTGTTGGCGGTGACGTACACACGGCGGCAGGAGAAAGTATTAATCTGATATTAGGACGATTGCTGCTTAATGTTCCGTTTCCGGCAGGGATAACGCCGCTTCCGTTTCCGCTTTGCCAATATTCAAATCTGTTGGTTCCTAAAGCAAAGTATCTGAATCCTTTGGCTACTGTGCTTGCATCACTTCCAGCAGTGCCGCCCGAATTGGTTTCTACAATCACTTCCAGATTATTTGGAATGGCATGTAAAAACGGTGTGGTAAGAGTTATAGTCGTGAATGAATCCTTTACAAATGCAGCAGGCTGCAGTGTATCGCTAAAAACGAGGGTAGCTCCTGCTTCTTCATTGGCAACTGTGGATGCAGTGAATGAGGAATCAAGCACTTCCCTGATATATACTTTTACAGGTGTAACTCCCGGAGTTAATATTGAATCGCAATAAAATCCGATAGCTGTAATAATACCCAACTGCCCTATTTCCTGCTGAGTATATTTCATTGCCGATCGCTCATAAGCACGGTTAGAGCCGAGCGGTTTCCGGTGAGTAGTAGCTGTAGCGCCAGTACCTGCGGTGTTTCCCAAAGGAATAGTGTCATACGTTTGTGCCTGCATCTGAGCAATCACCAAACAGCCTATAAAGGCAATACTGATTTTTTTGTATAGTTTTTTCATGTTTTTATTTTTTGTGTTCGCAAATATAACTTATAATATAGTTATGTGGTCTCCTTTTTTTAAAATAAAAAAGTTATCTGTTAATTTCATTTCACTTTTCACTTAGGAAAGATAATGGATAATTGAATGTGTAAATAACACAATTAAAATTATTAATTGTGTAACCGCTAATAACCCACAGAAACAGACATTTGCACCAAGTTTAATTTTATGAAAGGCAAAGGGTTATTTTACAAGTTACAATTTCATTGATTAAATAATTCATAACATGAGGAGGCTCATATCCGTGTATGACTCAAGTCATATTAACTTGTAGGTACTTGGGTCTACTTTTGTCTCAACAAATGTTATAACATCTATTGTTATAACGATAAATGTTAAAACGTTTTAGGTATAACAATTAAAAATAAATAAAATGAAAGCTCAAATTAAAAACAAATTATCCATTGCGATAGTAATTACCGGTGGATGGGTAATGTTAATGTCAACGACATTGATTAAACAAAATTCAACTCCCTGGGTAGCACCTAAAGAGGCTGATGTAGTTTTAAATCCAGTGCAAAACAATCCTGATGCAACATCTGCAGGAAAAAAATTGTATTCACAGTATTGTGCAGTTTGCCATGGCGACAAGGGCAAAGGCGATGGTATTGCGGCTGCCAGTCTTAACCCAAAACCGGCTGACCATACTTCGGACAAAGTTCAGTCACAGTCCGATGGTGCTCTGTTCTGGAAAATGACTACAGGAAGACCTCCAATGGCATCTTATGCAAAATCTTTGACTGAAACACAAAGGTGGCAGTTGGTTGATTACATAAGGACTTTAAAGAAAGGTGATAAGTTAAATAAAGTCGAAGCAAAAAAATAATAATCTACTAATCTATCATTTATGAAAACCAAAATTAAAACAATCGCGCTTAGTATGCTTTTGATGATTTCATCATCGGTAATTATCAAAGCTCAGGATTCAACACAGGTAGAACCACCCAACAAAGCTAAAGGAGGAGCCACAAAGTTTCTACTTACAGGAAAAGCTCAAGTATCATGGACACAAACTCAAACACAAGGAAGCCCTACAACCCATTCATTCTTTCCAGATGCTTTCATGCTTATGCCGCTGGTAAAATTGAACGACAAGTTTTTCCTTGATGGACAGATAGAGGTAGATCCAAACCCAACAGGCGGAGGGGCATCAATAAATTTGAATGAGTTGATAATTTATTATCGTGCTCTTCCTGGCTTATCCATTTTTGCAGGAAATTTCAGTCCGAAGTATGGATTATATATGGGAGTGCTGGATGATTTTACCAACCGCTATTGTACTGACCCTATAGGAATGGCACGAGGACCACAGACACAAACAGGTGTAGGTATTCAGGGAGGTTTACAGGCAGGAACTACTAAATTTAATTATCAGTTGTATATTTCAAACGGACCGCAATTAATTGTCGATAGTACTACCACAGGAAATGGAAACCTTACCGGACAATTGGATTATGGCAACTATACTGATAATAATAAGAACAAGGCAATAGGCGGTTCCATCGGCTTTCTTCCTCTTTCCAATTCCAATCTTCAAATTGATGTATCAGGACAATATGCAGGAAAAATAGGCAATACAGGAACTCCTTTTGAAAAATTGAGCAGCTATTCATGGGCTGCCGATTTAAATTATTATCATCTTTTCAGTCCTATTATGGTTAGGGTACTTGCAGAATATAATAGTACAACAACACAAAATTATAATTATACTTGGAAAAGTGATTCGACTACCTTGTTGATTCCTAAATTCAACAACACACTTAGTGGATGGTTTGCAGGTGCTACTATCCGTGCAGCAAGTTCAAGAAACATTTTCCTTAGCAGCCTTGAACTGGGAGGCAGGATTGGTGCTTATACACCACCTAAATATGAAGCAGCAAGTACTCCGCTGATATCTCCATGGGGAGAAAACCCAGAAACACAAACTACGGTATGCCTTACCTATTGGTTTACAGGGAAAACACCTTTGAACATTGCTTATGATGTGCTAAAAACAAAAAATGGACCAACTGTTACTGCTCTTACAGCCCGATTAATTTACTTTTTCTAAATCAATATCATAAAAACATATATCATGAAAATCAATAAAAACAAATTGTCAATTGCATCAGTATTTTGTCTTTCAATTATTATAGTAATTGGAATGATGAATGGCTGTAAAGTTCCTGAATCCATTTCGAGCAAATCAGGAGCACAATTATGGGGAGAAAACTGCAATCGTTGTCACAATGCTCCCGACCCGAAAACATACAGTGATGATCACTGGGATGCTGCTACAGAACACATGCGTCAAAAAGCTATTTTGACAGACATGGAAATAACCAAAATAAGAATATTTCTTAAATCAGCTAACTAAACACTTTCAAAAATAAGTACAAACAGTTAAACCTATTATTAATCAATTAATTTAAAAACAATGCAAAAGAAATTCTTATCAGCAATTGCCATCTGTTCGCTATTTGTAATAGTTGAGTGTGGCCCCGACAAGCAACCACCTGTTATCGAAAAGCCAACACCGCCTGTAGCTGCGGAATCTACAGTAGATAATGGAATAGGTACTATTAAATCAGTGCAATTGACTCATCCGCTGGATGAAACAATGATTGGCAAGGGAGAATCTATTTATAAAACCAAATGTTTCGCCTGCCATAAACTTACTGACGAAAAACTGGTAGGTCCGGGCTGGAAAGGAGTTACCGACAGAAGAACTCCGGAATGGATAATGAATTTTGCTATTAATACTGATGTAATGCTGGATAGTAATCTGGTTGCACAGCAATTAATGGTAGTGTGTATTGCAAGAATGCCGAACCAGAATCTTACTGCTGAAGATGCGCGCAATGTGCTTGAATACATGCGTAAGAATGACGGTAAAAAATAATTGAACTGATTAAATCTTCATATTAAAATGAAGAAGAAATATTTTTGGATTGGTTTATCCCTTCTAAATCTTTGTGTTGTTACTTTATTAGGGGCTGTATTAAGAAGCAAAGCAATATTCAATTTGCCGTTTATTGATTACAACCACCTTTTAAATGCTCATGGTCATTTTGCTTTTGGTGGCTGGGTAACCTTGGTACTAATGGTTTTAATGGTCAGTGCTTTTCTTACAGAATCGCAAATGAATAAATCGATTTATCAGTTTGTTTTTATTTGCGTTTTTGCAAGTACCTGGGGATTACTTGTCACCTTGCCTTTTGCAGGATATGCTGCTCTTTCCTCCTATCTTTCTACTTTTTTTATTTTTATTACTTATCTTTTCAGTTGGGTATTTATAAAAGATATCTGCAATGTAAAGGTTAGCAAGACTGTAATGGTTCTATCAATATCGGCTCTTGTTTGTCTTGTATTGTCATCAGCAGGTTCTTTTACACTAGCTTATCTGTTTGCCGTTAAATCTTTAAATGCAATAATATATCGTGATGCACTATTTTCCTATCTGCATCTGCAATACAACGGTTTTTTTACATTAGCTGTATTTGCTCTTTTTGTTCATAAGCTGGAGAATAAAATATCAGAAGAAGCAAGAAAGAAACTGCATCAGTTTTCCGTTTTACTTGTGGTTTCCATACTTCCATCCATGTTTCTTTCTTATCACTGGCACAATCCAAGTGTTCTGTTCCAGATTATCGCTATTATTGGCAGCATACTTTTATTATTAAGTTTAGGCTGGTTCATTGCAGTATTAAGAACCATAAAAAACGAATATAAATCTATTTCTCCACTACTTAAAGTAGCAGGAGTAATATCGTTTGGAGCTTTCATGCTGAAAATGTTTTTGCAGAGTTTTACAATAATTGATTATTTAGGCAATCTTGTTTTTGGCGACCGTCCAATAATTATGGGCTTTTTACATCTGGTTTTTCTTTGTTTTGTTTCACTTTTTATACTTGCATATATTACTAATGCAGGATTCCTGAACAAAGAGAAATTAATTACCAGACTTTCACTTTTAGTTTTTGCAACAGGAGTGGTACTAAATGAAGTACTCCTTTGGATGCAAGGCATAGGAGCAGTATTTATTCAAAGCAGCGATTTATTCCCATGGCTGCTTTGGGGAGCAGGCATCTGTTTATTTGCAGGTGCATTGTTAATCTTAATTGCGTATGTACAAAGTATGCCTTACAGAAAAGGCATTATAGAAAAGAATATTATTATTCCAATAACTGAAATTCGTCATTTTACAAGTGGTTAAAAGGTTACAACTTTGCATCTTTAATCTTTAAAAATAATAATCTGAATTAATGTAAATCTACATTTTATAAAACATAAATTCAACTTTAATAAAAACATGAATACTCCGTATGAAGCTCCAGCAAACAATAAAACAAAGTAAACCTTTTCGTAATCTATATCATCAAACCACAGTGAATCTACTCTTCACAGGCAGATGGATATTTAATCTTCACAACGAATTATTCAAAACCTATGGGCTCACCATGCAGCAATACAATATTCTAAGGATATTGAAAGGGCAAAATAAAAAACCCTCTACAATTAAACTTATTCACGAACGGATGCTTGATAAGATGTCGGACACATCGCGTATTGTGGAAGGCTTGCGAAAAAAAGGGTATTTAATACGAGAACTGAATGCAAACAACAGAAGACAGGTGGATATACTTATTACTCAAAAAGGGCTTGATATTTTGAATACGATTGAAGAAGAAGGAAGTGAAACAATGGATAATTTTCTTTCAGGACTTAATCTGGTTGAAACCGAACAATTAAATATTTTACTCGATAAGCTTAGGGATTAATTTGGCTTATTGTTCTTTTAGTATTCAAAAGCTCGCTTTTAGATTTTAAAACCTCACTTTTTGAACCAAAAATGAGTTTTGGGGTTGTTTTCTTATTACGAAAAACAATTCTTTGCGATAACGGAAAACGATTGGCAGACCCCGATTTTTAAAATAGGTCAACCGAATCCTGAAAATCGTTAACCGAATCCTGAAAATCGTCAACCGAATCATGGAATGGGACACCGATATTTGGAACACGGACACCGATATTTTCCAGCCTTTGCAGGTGTTTTTCACCTGCAAACGTTCTAAGGAAAAATAGTAAATAATAAAAGGTTGTTGGTGAAAACACCAACAATGGCAAATGGCAAAAAAAACGAAAGCTAATTAACACAGAAAAAAATAAAGATTTATCATGTATAGAACTTTTAATACATTTGATGCATGAAAAATCGTAAAAGTAAAAACATCCGTATTGCAGGCTTTGTTGGTATTGCTTCTCTTTTCATTACTTCCTGCAGTAATTCCGAACATTACCGTCATTGTGTAGATAAGGAAGGCAGAGTGATGCCCGATTCGCTTTGCAATTGCCGGGATGAATATAATCATTACCGGCCTGGATTTGGTTATGGTATGTCGCCGTATATGTGGTATTATGCAGGGCGCAGTTTTGGTTACGGTCAGTCGGTTTATGGTGGCGGCTATGCTCCTGAATCCGGTGTTACTTATTCCTCTTCTGTGTCGCGTGGCGGTTTCGGAAGCAGTGGCGAAAGTGGCAGCCATGGTGGCAGCGGACATGGTGCAAGTGGTGCCGGAGAATAAAATATAGATATGAAAAGAATAAGCATTTCGCCACGGTACAACTGGAAAGATACTGCCGAAAAACAAGGATTGATTTACAGCACACTGGATGATGGCTCGCCCTATTGGGATGAATCGGCATACTATGAATTTTCTTCAAAGGAGATTGATGAAATAGAACGTGTAACGTATGTGCTGCATCAGCTTTATCTGGATGCCGCACAACATATTATTGATAATAATCTGTTTGATAAATTAAAGATTAAGGAACCAATAATTCAGCTTATAAAAGATGCCTGGGAAAAGGAACCGCCTGCATTGTATGGGCGATTTGATTTGGGATATGACGGGAAAAATATAAAGCTGCTTGAATATAATGCCGACACTCCTACTTCATTGATTGAGGCAAGTATTATTCAATGGTACTGGCTTCAGGATAAGTTTCCGATGTACGATCAGTTCAATTCGATACATGATAAACTGGAAGCCAAATGGGCAGACCTGAAACCCTATGTGGATAAAACGGTTTACTTTGCGCACCTTGACAACAATGAAGATTTTATGACTGTGGCATACATCGCCCAGACAGCGCAGAATGCGGGCTTAACAACAAAGTTTATTCTGATGAGTGATATTGGCTGGGATAATCAAAATAAATATTTTGTTGACTTGGATAATAACCGTATTGCAACTGTTTTCAAGCTTTATCCTTATGAATGGCTGATAAATGAAACGTTTGCAGATGGTTTTGTGGAGTCATCTAATTATACGCAATGGATTGAGCCTGTCTGGAAAATGCTTTGGTCAAATAAAGCTATTCTTGCTCTTCTCTGGGAGCTTAATCCGAATCATCCAAACTTGCTGCCTACGTATTTTGATACAGATAAGTTTGATGGCAATTATGTGAAAAAACCTATCTATTCGCGTGAGGGAGCAAATATAGAAATTGTTACGGATGATGTTATTGCTTCTACTGATGGTGATTATGGTGAAGAAGGATTTGTATATCAGCAATTGTTCGAACTGCCTGAATTTGACGGTAATTATCCTGTTATTGGCAGCTGGATGATCGACCAGGATGCAGCAGGAATGGGTATTCGGGAATCCAATACATTAATAACCGATAACCGAAGCAGATTTGTACCGCATCTGTTTAAATAATTATTTCATTATTTGCCAAAAGAGAAAGCGTTTAATAATAAATGTAATTAATTATCAGCTTTTGAGAACTTTATTTATTGTTACCAAAACCGCTTTTGTTTCTTTAAGATTGCATTAATAAGGATAAGGAGATGATCTTAATTTAAAGAATTTATCTTTGGAATATTATCTTAAGTCTTTGACTTTCTGAAGTGCAAATTTTCCGCACCACTGCAAACAATGCCTAATTTATTTTGCCCACCTATATAAAACCTGAAATACAGTACACCAAAATAAAACCGGGAAAAGAAAAGATATTCTTTACTTTTGTCAAAGAAATAAAATAATATGAAATCCCTGTTTACAACAATTATCACCTTCTCTCTTTTTGCCTGTAATCAACCTGCTGATAACACGAGGATTTTACAAAACCGAATAGATACTTTAGAAAAGAAACTTGCCGACACTTATAAACCCGGATTTGGAGAATTTATGTCGGGCATACAGGCGCACCATTCCAAACTATGGTTTGCAGGACAAAACAAAAATTGGAAACTTGCCGACTTTGAAGTTCACGAAATAATGGAAGCAGTGGTCGATATTCAGAAATATGAAACTGAACGCAACGAAAGTAAAAAGATGGGTATGTTAAACCCTGCAATTGACAGCGTAAACAATGCAATCCAAAAACAAAGCCCGGCACTGTTTAAAAGCAGTTTTATTTTACTTACCAACACATGCAACAATTGTCATCATGCGGCTAACTTTGAATTTAATGTGGTGCAAATTCCTGAAACATCACCATTCACAAACCAAAACTTTAAAATAAATAAAGATAAATAATTTGAATACGGCACTCTCAACACTATCTGCTCATGTTATTTCTTTTTCATTTATATCACTATCCTCGTTTACTTCAAAATTGAATGGAACAGAAGAGTAATTTAAAAGAAGTTGCTTTATTATTTTCAAAACTGGGAATCATTGGTTTTGGAGGTCCTGCTGCTCACATTGCTATGATGCAGGACGAAGTAGTAACGAAAAGAAAATGGATAACCGAACAGCATTTTATTGATTTGATAGGAGCTACCAATTTAATTCCCGGTCCTAACAGCACAGAAATGGCTATACATATAGGACACGAACGTGCAGGCTGGAAAGGATTAATAACAGCAGGTATATGTTTTATACTTCCGGCAGTACTCATTACAGGCTTCTTCGCCTGGCTTTACAAAGCATACGGACAACTCCCCGAAATACAGCCGTTTATTTACGGAATAAAACCTGCCATTATTGCAATCATCCTTGCAGCTATATATCCACTTGCAAAAAAATCATTTAAAACTATTGAGTTAAGCATCATCGGACTTATAACATTGATACTTTCGCTATTTCAGTTCAATGAAATTTATGTAATGTTCGGCGCAGGATTTTTTGCTTTGCTGTTGGCATTTATACGAAATAAAACTATCAACACCACTGCAAAAAATATTTTACCTTTTACCTTATTACAAGTTTCAAAAACAACATTAGCATCATCCACCAACTTAAATTTATTTTTTGTATTCCTGAAAATAGGTGCAATACTATATGGCAGTGGCTATGTATTATTTGCCTTCCTTGATTCTGAATTAGTATCTAAAGGAATTTTAACACGACACCAATTAATAGATGCCATTGCAGTGGGCCAGTTCACACCAGGACCTGTATTTTCATCCGTTACATTTATAGGTTATCAAATCAATGGCTTTACCGGCGCGGTAGTTTCCATCATCGGCATCTTTTTACCCTCTTTTATATTCATTGCAATACTAAATCCATTTGTAAAAAAAATGAGAAACTCAAAACCCTTTTCCATCTTTTTAGATGCTGTAAATGTCGCTTCCATAGCCATAATAATTGCAGTATGCCTGCATTTGGGCAAAGAAACAATTGTTGACTGGCGCACCATATTAATTGCTGTTATAAGTATTCTTTTCACTTTTGGGTTCAGGAAAATTAACAGTGCATTGATTGTTTTGGGAGGTTCGGTAATTGGTTACTTACTTACTTTTATTTAATTTTATTAAATAATAATTCGGCTTATAATTACTTGTACCTGTCCCTAAGATTATTTTAAATTGGGCTAAAGCCCACCAATACTAATGTTTCAATAACCCTAGCCTTAAGGCTAGGGTTAATAACAAATATCTCCCAATGGGCTTTAGCCCTGATATTCAGAAGTTATTAAAATAATCTTAGAGACAGGTGCATAATTAAAAGTTTCAAGTTGACTATAATGCAAAAAATGTTTCAGGTTTCATACATAGTACTTGAAACCTGAAACTTTAAACTTTGTACTTCATCAAATGTTCAAACTTAATTTAGCTGCTCCCGCAATAATAAGATTGATATCCGACAGCAATTCCTGAATAAATTCGCGCCAGCTGCGGCATTTTGCTTTCATGGATTTATAAATACGCTTTACCAGTTTTTTAAGTTCTTTTGATGGTATTTGTTTGATGCCGTCGCACATCATTATATAGTTATAGCTGAAATGATGTGATAGTTTCTCCGAAATATTAATGAGGTTGATAACGCAACTTTGATTGATGAGGAGCAGATTGAATAACGGATAATCTTTGCAGAGCCGGCTTACGCGATAAGGATAAGTATATTTGTTGCCATGGATATCCTTGATGATGCCTTTCCGATGTTTACCGTTAATGGCAGTTACAATAGTACTTATTAAAATAGTTACATACTTGCCTTCGGCATTTTTTACTCTTACCGAATTTGATTTTGTTTTGATTTCATACATGAGGTTATTTTTAGGTTAATACTGAAAATTAATGTTGAATATCGAACATCAAATAATGAATAATGAAGTAAAGCCCGCATCCTTCATTATTCAATGTTCATCATTCAGTCTGATTCTCTCCCCTGCTGCCTCCCTGCAAAATCAGGTAACTCCACTGCTTCTGCATTGAGGAATAAAGCGAGAGGCTATATTAGGCGAATGGAATATTGCAACCCTGTATATTCGCAATATCACCCTCAGAGCCATCTCCTTTAAACGCTATCATCACAAAGTTGACATAATCGCCCGGCAAAAAATTACTTGAAATAATTTGTGTAGCACCACCGGATTGTGTACTCCAGGTAGTTGGGTCGTAATCACCTTTCCCCCAGCGCACTATGTACCCCTTAGCTCCAACAACATCGTCACACGTAATTTTTATTTTTCCACGACCACTCTTCTGGTGCAGTTTAAATACACATGCTTTTAAATCCTTGCCGCTTCGGGTACCTTTTCTTTTCACCGGCGAACCGATAAGCAAGTACAAAGCCATATTACCATCAGCAAGCAGTGCACAACTTTTCAGGCACGACAGAAACTTATTGCGTAACTGGCGCACCAGTATGTCTCTCTTTTTCTTATCGCTGTCACTTATTTTTCTGCCAATATTGGATAACGGGAACAACATGTCGTACAAGTCCGAACAGTCGGATACAGGAGGATTTGCAGCAATGAATTCCGGAATTGCGCCGATAGTAATAAATAGCGGGGCTGTCATTTTGCAGAGCTCCGCAGCATTGAGGTTACTCATACCGGGCGCAGGGGTTATTATTTCGTAAGGTGGTGGCGGTCCGGCATACAGTGCCTTCCGTTCACGTTTGGTAGCAGCAGTTATTGCTGCTTTCTCTTTCACTGTCAGTAGCTTTGCCACCACAACATCTTTTTTCACCTTTTTTTTGCCTTCTTCCTGAATACTCAAAATAGTGATGTACACAAAATAATTGTCTTCGCGGTGCTTTTCTTCCTGCATCAGCGACTTACAATTTTTTCGTTTCCAATACAAACGTTCTGCTTCAGAAAATTCGATTGTTTTTTCATTCATTTTTTTCATTTGTTTTTTCTTTTTTTTAAATTATTATTTTAAAATTCGGTACAAGTGTAGTCAAGTTTTGATGAGCTGCAAATTAAACTTTGCTTTTTTGCCCCATTTGTTGACAATACCGTACATAATAATTTTTTTGGAGACTAAAATTTTCAAAAACCCTATAATTATTGGATTTTAGAAATGCCGAAAAGAAAATGTTTTTATCATTTTTTTTTGAATAAAAATAGTGTTCAAGGTCTCTTGTACTAATTTCAAGAACTCATATACTGAATTTAATATGTCTTGAACTTACTTCAAGAGACCTTGAACTTACTTCAAGAACTTATATTATAAGTTC
>CAIQBY010000288.1 GCA_903870175.1 uncultured Bacteroidota bacterium | reverse complement strand
TTTTATCGGAAAAACACAATGGTACAGCAACAAACTTTTATTGTGCCGCTTATGAATATGTTCACTCATTTTGCAAACATATTACTTTTTTTCCTACGCACACCCCGAGGCAGAGCCTCGAGGTATTATTTGAATAAAAAAAGGTTAAGCTAGGTATACCAATTTTACTAAATTGCTCAATAGTCCTTTCGATTTGTATACCAACTTTCCTAAGATGCTCAATAATTCGCTCGACTGGCAGACCAACTTTACTAAGTTGCTCAATAGTTCACTTGACTGGTAGACCAACTTTACTAAGTTGCTCAATAGTTCACTCGACTAATAGACCAACTTTCCTAAGATGCTCAATAATTCGCTCGACTGGTAGACCTTTGTCACGAAATTCTTCAAAAAGGCTAGCCTTTTTTATAAAAAACTCAAATCAAGGCTCACCACAAGCTTTGTTTTTATTTAGAGTGTATTTTGATTTTAATGTGATAATTGTGTGACAGAGATATTTTTCAGGAAAAGGAAATTGCAGCTTCCTCAAAAACTATTTTAATTTTCTTTATTTAATAATAAGTGAATTATGTAACAATTTGCGCAAACAATATGTATACCTTTGTCCCATAATTTTTATTACACAAATTTAACTTTCTTAAATATCCTTCACAATGAATACAATTATCAAGAAAATCCTTGTCCCGGTTGATTTTACTGAAACATCAGAAGCTGCAACATCAAAGGCAATAGAGCTGGCTACTTTATTAAGTGCAGAACTTTATTTAATACATGTAATTGAGGACTCCTTGTATTATGGTGCACCATTCAATATAGTACCCGAAGGACAACCGGCCATTTCGCCTTCCCTGCAGGAAATTGAAGGAGTAGTGAAGGAAAAAATGGACTCGGTAAGAAATGAGATAAATAATAAATATGGAATTATGGCTCATACAAATATTACCTCCGGCAGGGTGGATACCGAAATCATTGATTATGCAAAAAGCGAACACATCAACCTTATTGTAATGGGCACACATGGAATTTCGGGCTTTTCAGAAGTTTTTGTAGGAAGTAATGCTCAGCGTGTAGTTACTCTTTCCGAAATACCTGTACTTACCATGCAGACAGCGATAAACAAAGGTTTTAAAAAAATACTTATACCTATTGATAATTCATTGCACAGTCGCGAAAAGGTAAATATAGCAATGAAAATAGCAGAATTGTTCGGTTCCGAAATTCTTGTTTTAGGGTTAGCTGATTCGCATGAAAAAAAGGAAGAGGATAAGTTTAAAATAAAGTTGGAATCCATTGAAGCTATACTTAATTCGCATAACTTGAAGTTCACAAGTACAATGGAACATGGAGAAAACCTGGCTGATGTAGCTTTAAATTACGCCGAAAAGAACAATTGTGATCTTATTGTGATTAATACCGGTCATGAATCCCGAACAACAGGTATTTTTATGGGAGCATTGGCACAGCAAATTGTAAATCACTCCAAAACACCTGTGCTTAGTGTACGTCATACACAAAGTTCATTTGTGATTTCTACTCCTGGCTCCGGAGCCTCATAGTTTTTTTTCTTATTTCTGTTTTTATAAAGACTAACTGATCAAACAAATCAACTTTCACTAATGATAAAAGAATTTAAAAAACTAAATGCAAAAGAGCAGGATTTAATACTGAAAGCTCCTGCACTTTTATCAGTACTCGCTGCAAGCGGTGCTTTTGGAATTACAAATGAACAGAAAGCCGAAGCGATTAAAATGGCACACTTGAAAACTTTTACTGCCAATCCTTTATTATTATTGTACTACTCAGATGTAGAAACAAAATTCAAGAAGAATTTTGAGTCTACCGTAAAAAAATATGCTCCATTTGACACTGTAAAGCGGGATGCGCTAAAACAGGAAATCGCACTTACCAACGGTTTATTTAAAAAACTTGACAAAGAATTTGCTAAAACACTTCACAAAAGTCTGGATGGATACGCTAAACATGTTGGGAAATCAGCCCGCAGTTTCTTCGAGAATTTTATCTTCCCCATTCCTATCAAAGGATTAACTGACTGAAACGACAAACCGTTCATTTTTTATTAAACACACATGAATATGAAGATGAATCATGCAACTTATTTGTGACATTATGTAAGTTCCGCCATTTTAAACTATCCTACCTTTGTGAGGTCATATATTTAGAATAAAACATACATTATGAAAACACAAAATCAACTAAAAAGAACATTTTCCTTTATCTTATTATTTGCAGTAATTTCGATGATGACATCCTGTTTCGTAGAGGTCGGACATAGGCATCATCACCGCCACGGTGTTATTATGGAACATCGAGAATAATTATATTTCCTGATTTCTAATTTTAAACCATGATGTTAATCATTATTAATAGTGATGCTTCTCACACCTTTGCTAACCAAAAGATAATTACTTTTGCATACCTAACTCTGCAATAAATCATATCTGAAGAAGAATTATGAACAACATATTTCCGAAGTTTATTACCCTGTTTATTTTGATTACCTGTTCTAGTTATTTGTTTTCACAAAGTAAGACATGGAATCTCAAAGCATGTATAGATACAGCTTACAAAAAGAATATATCGCTCAATCAGGGAAAACTAAACACCGACATCAATAAAATAAATTATACACAATCGCGTGCTGCGCAGCTTCCTAATCTCAATTTAACTGACGGACAAAACTTCAATTACGGTTATTCGCTGGACCCTTATACCTATCAATATACAAATCAATATTTCGCCACCAATAGCATTACCTTAACAAGTACTGTTACGCTTTTCAATGGTTATTTACTTTTGAATACAGTGAAACAGAATAAATTGATTTATGATGCAAGTGCATTGGATGTTGATAAAATTAAGAATGATATTTTGCTTAATGTGGTTGCAGGATACATGCAGGTACTTATGGATCACGATGCGATTGATGTGGCGCAGGCTCAGATAGAATCGGATAACACGCAGGTGGACGAAACGGAGAAGTTTGTGAAGTTCGGCAAGGTAGCAGA
This sequence comes from uncultured Bacteroidota bacterium, assembly GCA_903870175.1. Taxonomy (GTDB): domain Bacteria; phylum Bacteroidota; class Bacteroidia; order 2-12-FULL-35-15; family 2-12-FULL-35-15; genus 2-12-FULL-35-15. The sequence continues at coordinate 4,785 of CAIQBY010000288.1, read as the reverse complement.
GTTGAATTTATTGCAGGTACAATCACAGTTGGCTGCCGATAAACTTACTAAAGTGAATACAGAAAATCAATTGCAACTGGATAGAATAACTTTGCTTCAAATAATGAATGTGCCGGCAATGCCTGATTTTGATGTGGAGAGAAGTGAACTCACGGATTTATTTCCTGAAATACCTGTATCTACTGAAGAGATTGATAAAATATCAGAAGGTTTTTTGCCACAGATAAAAAGTGCTGCAATAAAAACAAATGCTGCAGTGTTCAGCCTTAAAATGGCGAAGAGCGGCTGGTATCCGAAACTTACCTTGTCAGGTTCGTTAAGGTCAGGTTATTCAAGTTTGAGAAACAATCTTTCTGAAAACATCTTCTATCAACCTGAAACAATAGGATACCTTAATGATTTACCCTCACAACCAGTTGTAGGAATGGTTCCGCAAACAATAGTTAATCAATCGAAAGACCCTTTATCAAGTCAGTTCAAGAACAATTTCAATCAGGTAATCGGATTAAATATTACAGTACCTATATTTAATAATCTGCAGGTAAAAAGTGCAGTGGAGACAGCAAAAATCAATGTAATGAATGCCGAACTGAATGAACAGCAGACAAGAAATGATTTACGGAAAGCAATTGAAACAGCTTATACCAATCAAGTTTCGGCAGGTAAAAAGCTGGTTGCCACACAGGAACAAATGGTACTTGAAAAACGAACCTACTCTGATATGGAAAAGAAATATGCTGTAGGTGCAATGGATGCAACCACCTTCCTCATTGAAAAAAATAACTATAACAAAGTCGCTATGTCTTTGATACAGGCAAAGTATGATTACGTTTTGAAAACCAAAATAGTTAATTTCTATTTGGGAAAATCTATATATAATTAATCAATGAAAAAGAAAATAATAATTACAAGTATTATTCTTATTGTAATAGCAGCCGGTGTTTTTTATTATTACCATACAAAAAATAAAACCGAGGAATATTACTGGCGCACCGTGCAGATAGAAAAAGGCGATGTAAATGTATTGGTAACTGCTACCGGCTCTATGGCTGCTGATACTTCGGTAGATGTGGGAGTGCAGGTATCGGGTATCATTGCAAAAATAAAAGTTGATTTTAATGATATAGTGAAACGCGGACAGGTGATAGCTGTATTGGATACTACCCTTTATTATGCCGCTAAAGTAGATGCTGCCGCAGCTGTGGAAAGAGCTCAGATAGCGCTCGATGAATCGAAGCGAGAGTTTGACAGAGCAAATAATTTATTGGAAAATAAAGTTGCCGCGCAGGCTGATTATGATTTAGCTATCACTGCTTATCAAACTGCAAAAGGTAATTTGGTTTCTGCCAAAGCTCAACTGAACAGAGCTGTTATCAACCTTCAATATTGTACTATTACTGCGCCTATCAGCGGAACTATAATTGCAAGAGATGTGCAGGTGGGTAATATGGTGATTGCCAGTTTTAACAGCCCTGTAATGTTTACAATTGCTTACGACCTTACCCGAATGCAGGTACAAGCTGACGTAAGTGAAGCGGATATTGGTCAGGTGAAAATGGGACAGATGGCTAAATTCACTGTGGATGCTTATCCTGACCAAGTGTTTACAGGTACTGTAACTCAAATTAGAAGACAGCCTGTGATGGTGCAAAACGTAGTGAACTATGTTGTAATTATTGAAGTTCCTAATCCTGATTTAAAACTGATGCCGGGTCTCACTGCCAATTCCAATATATATATTGAAGAGCGCAAGAATGTTCTTAAAGTTCCTACAAATGCTTTTTCATTCGCCCCTCCTGCTGAATATATAAAGACTGCCAAGCTTCTTCCTGACTCTATAAAGAAATTCTGGGAGAAAAAATTACTTCAGACCAGTGAATTAAAGAAACAGCAGATAACTGAACCTAATGGCACAAAAGGGTATTTATGGCTAAGAAAGGATAAGGATATTTTTCCGGTAGAAGTTACAAAAGGACTTAATGACGGTACTTTCACAGAAATAAGTGGAGATAACATTAAGGAAGGATATGATGTAGCAATGGGAATAAATCATACACCGACAGGCAAAGATGCACAGACTTCATCAAGTCCTTTTATGCCTAAGTTTCCTACATCAACAAAAAAATAAATGGCTGATTCGGAAAACCTGATTACTGTTAAGGATTTAACAAAAACGTATCGTACAGGAGATATTGAAGTACATGCGCTCAGTGCTGTTTCGCTCACTATTAATAAAGGTGATTTTGTTGCAATTATGGGTGCAAGCGGTTCGGGCAAATCTACTTTTATGAATATATTAGGATGCCTTGACAATCCTACCAGCGGCGAATACCTGATGGAAGGCAAGGATATACTTGGAAGGAATAAAAATGAACTGGCGGAGCTTAGAAACAGTAAGCTCGGTTTTATTTTTCAATCGTTTAATATCCTGCCGCGAACTTCGGCGCAGGAAAACGTGGAACTTCCATTATTATACAACAATAAAGTATTGGCTAAGGAAAGAAAGGAAAAGGCATTTAACGCGCTTAAGTCAGTAGGATTAGCTGATAGAGTTCATTCGATGCCTAATCAATTATCAGGCGGGCAGCAGCAAAGGGTTGCTATTGCACGTGCCTTGGTAAACGACCCGATAATTATTATGGCTGATGAACCTACAGGAAACCTTGATTCGCGCACCAGTTATGAGATTATGGAAATATTCCAGAAGATGAACGACAGAGGAATAACTATAGTAATGGTAACGCATGAGCCTGATATAGCTTTATTCGCAAAGACAAACATTGTTTTTAAAGACGGGAAAATAATTGCAAACAATCCTGTTAAGGAACGAAAAAATGCAACAGATGAACTGAAGAAGATAGCTGCAATGGCTGAAGAAAATGCAACAACATAGTCCAACAAAATGAGAATCTTTAATCTATTTAAAGTTGCCTGGCGTTCGCTGAACAGGAATAAACTCCGCAGCTTTCTTACTATGCTTGGCATTATAATCGGTGTGGCATCTGTTATCGCGATGCTTGCAATTGGTGAAGGCTCCAACCAGAATATCAAAGCATCTGTTGCCAGTCTGGGAACCAACTCAATAATGGTATTCCCCGGAACTACCATGTCGGGCGGTGTGCGACAAGGTGCTGCCACCACACAGACTATAAAAGTGGAAGATGTGGAAGCCATTGCTTCTCACTGCGATTTGGTAAATCATGTTTCTCCGGTTGACCAGAAAAGAGCGCAGGCAATTTCCGGTTCGCAAAACTGGAGTACAATGGTGCTCGGTGTTAAGAATGATTACTTCACCATCCGTTCGCTAACTATATCCAAAGGCAGTGCCTTTACCACTTCCGACGACCGCGCTGCTGCAAAGGTTTGCCTGGTAGGTATTACAGTAGTCGCCAATTTGTTTGGTGACGAAAATGCTGACCCTGTGGGACAGATAATCCGTATCAACAGTATTCCGGTAAAGATTATCGGAGTGCTTACCAAGATGGGGCAAAACACTTTCGGGCAAGACCAGGATGATATTATTATTGCTCCCTTCGGCACGGTGCAAAAACGAATGATGTCGTCTTCCAACTATGTAAATATGATACTTGCTTCCGGTGTTTCCGAAGACCAGATAAGTGATGCAGTGGATGAAATTACAAGCCTGCTGCGCGAGAAACACAAGCTTGCTCCTTCGGACGACAACGACTTCACTGTTAGAACTCAATCGGACATCAGTAATATTTTCGGAACCATATCCAAAGTAATGACTATTCTATTGGCAAGTATTGCAGGAATTTCGTTGCTCGTTGGCGGTATAGGAATTATGAATATCATGCTTGTATCGGTTACCGAGCGGACACGCGAAATAGGCATCCGTATGGCGATTGGTGCCAAAGGAAGAGATGTACTTATTCAGTTTATGATTGAATCCATTGTAATAAGTTTTATCGGTGGATTAATAGGTATAGCTTTAGGCATCACCATTTCCGAACTGGTGGCTAAGTTTGGCGGCTGGCCTGTGGTTATCACTGTATCTTCGGTACTGCTTTCGTTTTTATTTTCTGCAGTTATAGGTCTTTTCTTTGGTTGGTATCCTGCCCGAAAAGCTGCTGCACTTAACCCGATTGATGCTTTGAGGTATGAATAACGGGATTCTTGCTTTATTATAAATCACAGTACCGCGTATGCGCTAAGCCAATGTCATTAAGTTAAGGAAAAAATAATGTCGAATATTGAACATCGAATTATGAATTATGAAGTCAAGTCCGCACCCTTCGACATTCGATGTTCAATATTCGTTATTCGAAATTCTTTTTAATTCCTTAACTTAATGACATTAGGCGCGAAGCTGAAGCGTTGGTTTGTGCGGCTGGGCTTAGTGTTTAGTTATTTTGTAAGCTTGGCTTATTTTATATGTAAGTAAAACTTACAATTTATATACACACTAAGCGCCTTCACACTTTCCTGCCCGTCAGCTTAGCGCGTACTGGGGTCAGCTTAGCGCGTACTGGGCCAGCCGGGTTGAATAATCCCGCACGTGCGGGACAACTTGTTTTTTTGCTTTATAGGGAAGGTAATTTTTATAAATAGAAATCCTGTTCTAATAACAAACATTGCTTAAAACGCTTCTATTGAAGTCTGTTTTTTCTTATTCTTATATTTTTTGAGGGTTGTGCAACAGTTACTTATGTTATATGCCGTTGTTTCTTCTGTCCACAAAGGGTTTTAGGTTAGTTCTGCTTGTTTATACTTATGTTATATGCCGTTGTGTTTTTCATTCAGTTTGGTTTCCTGCTTTGTTAA
>CAIQBY010000287.1 GCA_903870175.1 uncultured Bacteroidota bacterium | reverse complement strand
TGAAGAAGGTGAAATTGCAAATATTACTTTGTTTAAGCCTGATTTAGAATGGACTGTAGATAAAAAACATTTAAACTCAAAATCAATAAATACACCATTTGTTGGAACGAAATTTATCGGTAAAGTAATCGGAATCATAAATAATAAACAATCACATCTTAATAAGTATTAGAATAAAATCAAGATTTAATTTATGTTGAGTAATAATTTTTTGTAGTTTAGCCCTTGAAATTTTTAAAATAATTGTAATTAATAATCATTAATCGAAAAAATATGTTTACAAATAAAAAATTAATGTTAGTAAAAGGTTTACTTTTTATTGCTCCCTCTTTAATGTTGTTATCTTGTGGTAATAACGAGTCTGCTAAGGAGGATACAACCTCAAAGGATGTGGTAAAAAAGGATTCTTCGGTTGCTGAGGTTCCTGAAACAACATCATATTCGCTACCTTCACCTTTACAAATTGCATCTATTTTTAAAAAATCAGGTTTGAAATATAAGGCTGATTTAACAAGTCAGATGAAAGACCCTGCAAAATATACAACTAATTTAAGTAAGTCGATAAACTTAGGTGTTTATAGTGGCGACTTATCTTATTGTGTTTTGAATAAGCAGAGCCAGGAAGCGATGAAATATATGAAACTTTGCCGTGGATTGGCGGATAATCTTGGTATGGGTTCAGTATTTGAACAGGCTAATTTATCAAAACGTTTTGAAAAAAACCTTGAAAATGAAGATTCATTGGCTTATATAATTGCCGAATTGCAAATGGTTACTGATATGTATCTGGATGAAAATGACCAGCAGCAAATAACTTCTATAGTTTTTGCAGGTGCATGGATTGAAAGTATGTATATCGGATCAAAGGTTTATGAAAAAGGAAAAGATAAATCTTTGAACAATAAGCTGGCAGAACAAATGAACATACTTAATAGTATTATCAATGCATTAAAGGCTGTTGAGAAAAAGGATGCCGCCATTGGAGGACTTATTACTGACCTGAAATCGATTAAAGAAATATATGACGCACTTCCATCAATAAAAAACAATCCTGACGGCGCAGATTCAGACAAACCAATGAGTTTGACAGATGATGAAGTAGCCTCATTGACAAAAAAAATTAGCGAGTTAAGAACAAAATTCGTTAATGGATTATAAAACAATAATTAATTAACTTTAAATTATCTGTTATGAAAAAAGCATTATGTATTAGTTTAATAATTGGGTTAGTAGTTTCTTATGGATTTACCACCATTCAATCAGCTGATAATTGCGACAAAAAAGGTCTCTCAGATGCCTGCAAAAAAAAGCTAGAAGAATATAAGTATGACAGTCAAAAGTATTCAAAAATAAATTTTACAGACCGAAATGTCCAAATGGAAGTAGAGGTGCCTGTGTTTATTGGAGAGAAATACCGTTTGGTTTTCAACACTTCTTCATTACCTAAATCTGTAGTGATATCAGTTTATACAAAGGATAAAGAAGCCGCAAAACGAACACCAATTTATACTACAAAAGATGCTGCTGCAGGAACAACAGAGTTTGTTTTCGATGCTCCTCGTGTTCGCAATATGTATATTGATTATGATGTTCCTAAAGATGATGCTAATTCAAAAGCATCAGGTTGTGTAATATTTATGGTTGGTTATAAATAATTCTATATGAAAAACACAAGAATTAACTTTTTAATATTTTGTTGTTTAATAATTGCAAATGGTTTTCTTTTTGCACAAAAGCCAACTTCAAGCAATTGCAAGGCAAAGCAGATTGCAAGTGGCTGTAAGGCAAATATTAAAAAGCCTTTCAGATATGATAGTTATGCCTTAAATGAGTTTACTTTTGATGATAAAACTAAGGAAGTTGAGGTGCAGTTTACCGCATTCGCAGGTCAAAAATATAAAATAGTTTTTTGTTCTTCTGGATTCGACGAACAGTTAACAATGAATATTTTTGATAAAAGCAACAAGATAAAAAACAATCGTCATAAAATTTTCGATAACAATCAAGGAATAGACAGTGATTTTTGGTCATTTGAGCCTCCTAAAACCGGGAATTATTATATAGAATATAGCGTACCTGCAAGTAAGGATGGCAAAGTAAAAAAAGGTTGTGTGGTAATGCTTGTAGGTTATACTGATCCTGAGGAATAGGAAGTATTTAAATTTATTCTAAAGTCCTGAAGGAATTCAGGACTTTTTTATTTTTACAAAACAGGAAAAAAGAAATATCCCCAACTAATTCTATAATTTTCAATCAAAATATGCCAAAATGTCCACAAAAGAGTATTGGCATAGGTATTGAAAAGAGGCAATTTATAATAATAAAAACTAATTATAGTTTATTACGATGACTGACAATTTTGATATTAAAGGTTTAATGACAATGGTCAATGACAATGTTATTGATGAAGATACTGAATTTATACCCCTTCTTTCAACGCAGGATGAGGATAATATGAATTCTGAAAAGGTACCAGATGAACTTGCCATTTTGCCATTGCGGAATACGGTACTGTTTCCAGGAGTGGTTATACCTATAACAGTTGGAAGGGATAAATCAATAAGTCTTATAAAGGATGCTTATAAAGGGGATAAAATAATTGGCGTAGTTGCACAGAAAAATGACTCGGTAGAGGATCCTACTGTTGAAGATCTTAATAAAGTAGGAACAGTTGCTCAAATAATCAAAATGCTGCGAATGCCTGATGGAAATACTACAGTAATAATTCAAGGTAAAAAAAGGTTTGAGATTAACGAAGTAAAACAAACGGAACCTTATCTGAAAGCTACTATTATTCCGTTTTCTGAAGAGCGCCCGAAAAGCGAAGATCAGGAATTTTTGGCTTTGGTATCATCCTTGAAGGATTTAGCATTGCAGATTGTGAAACACAGCCCCAACATTCCAAGCGAGGCAGGGTTTGCTTTAAAAAATATTGAGAGCCCATCTTTCCTTATTAATTTCATTTCGTCAAATATGAATGCTCCAGTTGCCGAAAAGCAAAAGATGCTGGAAGTTGTTGAATTAAAAGAACGGGCGACATTAGTGCTCACCAATCTTACCAAGGAACTGCAAATGCTGGAACTGAAAAACCAGATTCAGTCAAAAGTAAAAGTCGATTTGGATAAACAACAACGCGATTATTTTCTTCATCAGCAAATGAAAACAATTCAGGAAGAGTTGGGCGAAAACAACTACACACAGGATGTGCAGGAGATGAAAGAGAAGGCGAAAAAGAAAAAATGGAGTAAAGAAATCGGAGATTTAGTAACAAAACAAATTGGTAAATTGGAAAGAATGAATCCGAATGCTGCGGAACATTCTGTGCAAACCAATTATCTAGAAGTATTGCTTGATTTGCCTTGGGGAGAACATACAACTGATAATTTTGATTTAAAACGTGCTGAGAAAGTATTGAATAAAGATCACTTTGGAATTGAAAAAGTGAAGGAACGGATTTTAGAACACTTAGCTGTATTAAAACTTAAAGGTAATATGAAATCACCTATTCTTTGTTTATATGGTCCTCCAGGTGTTGGTAAGACTTCTTTGGGAAAAAGCATTGCAGAAAGTTTAGGGCGTAAATATGTTAGAATGAGTTTGGGAGGTTTAAAAGATGAAGCAGAAATTCGTGGGCATAGAAAAACGTACATCGGAGCAATGCCGGGAAGGATTTTACAAAATATTAAAAAAGCTGGTTCTTCCAACCCTGTTTTTATTCTTGATGAAATAGATAAAGTAGGTAATGATTTTCATGGCGACCCATCTTCAGCTTTATTAGAAGTCTTGGATCCAGAACAGAACAATGCATTCTATGATAATTATCTTGAACTTGATTATGATTTGTCGAATGTAATGTTTATTGCTACTGCAAATTCATTAAGCACTATTCAGCCTGCATTGAGAGATAGAATGGAGATTATAGAAATTACAGGCTATACTATAGAAGAAAAAATAGAAATAGCGAAGCGTCACCTTATACCTAAGCAGTTGGGAGAACAAGGGATGAAAAAGGAAAAGATTGCAATTGGTAAAAATATAATCGAATATATTATTGAGAATTATACAAGAGAAAGTGGAGTAAGAGGGTTGGAAAAAGTAATTGCTAAAGTAGTGAGAAACGCTGCTAAGTCAATTGCGATGGAGCAGAAATACAATATTAATGTTGAAATAAAAGATTTAATAAAAATTCTTGGACCAGC
>CAIQBY010000286.1 GCA_903870175.1 uncultured Bacteroidota bacterium | reverse complement strand
TTAAAGAGTTTATCGTAATGATTCATATCAAAACCTTCTCCATTATCCTTTATGTAATAAATTACATTTGTGTTCTCATAACTGGAACCTATTTCAATATTGGATATTGTTTTGTATTTTGAATATTTAATAGCATTGGAAATTAAATTTATCCATACTTGTTTTATTAATACAGGATCTCCCTGAGCAGGTAAAAGATTGCTTACGGTATAATTAAACTTATTCGTCTCTGCAATTATCTCTTCATTAATTACTGATGCTATTAATTCGTTCATATCAATTTTAGAAGTCATAAGTTCCTTTTTTTCCAATCGTGAAAAGGAAAGTAAATCCTTAATTAATTTTGACATTTTTTTCGAGTTCGATTGAATAATATCAAGATAATGTTTTGCTGTATCATCCAGATTGGCTGCGTATTTTTCTGTCAGAATATTAGCATAACCGTTAATGGATCTAAGCGGTGCATGCAAATCATGAGACACGGTATAACTGAATGATTCCAATTCTTTATTCAACTCGCTTAATTTCATTTCAGCATTTTTACGTGCAGTAATATCTACCCTTATTGCAACATATTTTCTCGGCTTACCCTGTTCATTTAAAAATGGAACTATTGTGGTATCTACCCAATACAAGGAGCCGTCTTTTGCTTTATTCTTTACATCTCCACGCCATATTTTTCCTTTAGCAATTGTAGAATACAGGTTTGCAAAAAAATCTTTTGGATGATATCCAGAGTTAATAATACGATGGTCGTTACCTATAATTTCTTCCTTGCTGAATTTAGAGATTTCACAAAATTTATCATTTATAAATTGTATCTTTCCTTTAATATCAGTAATCGCAATTATTGATGATTGATCCAAAGCAAATTTATAATCTATTATTTCTTTCAAACTCTGTTTTAGATTTTCTTCCGCTTTTTTCTATTCAGTTATATCAAGCGCAACTGCAAATAAACAGGGAACAGAATCAATTTCAATATATGCTGCAGTTGTCGAAAACAATATCCGGTCGCCATTTGTTTTCCTGACAACCATTTCAACATTTTTTACAATTTCATCATTTTGTAATTTCACTGCTGCCTCTTCTCTTAGTTCAGGCTGAGCTAAGATGAAAAGTTCCTTGGTGGATTTACCGATGAGTTCATTCTTGTCTTTAAACCCCAATATCTCAACCATTGAATTATTAACATTCAGAATTTTTCCGTCATCCAGTCTGCTTATAGCCATAGCTGCCGGATTACCATTAAATAGTTTTGAAAAAAGTTCTTTTGATTTCCTTAATTCTTCTTCAAATTTATCTCTTGAATTCTGATTTCGAACAATTATAAAACCAACAGCGATTAGTATTACAATAATAAATAGAAGCAACACTCCAAACATAAGTTTTGTTACCTGCATATTGTTTTCATCCTCCAGATTACATTTATCTATCTGGCTATGCAGTTCATTATCCAATTTATCAACTCTGTTTTTTATGTCAATTGAATAAGACTGGCCGACGCCGGATGCCACCACTTTTCCAATTTCATCGAGTCCTTTTTCCTTCCTTATTTCAAGGTTATTATTTATATAAACTACTTTTTTTGAAATAAGTGATTTAAGGCTGTCGATTTTTACCCGTTCATAATCATTTCTGCTTAATGCTGTAAGCTGTTCAAGGTTGGTATTTAGTAAAGAAATTGATTTTGAAAGTGGTTCAAGAAAAGTATTGTTTCCGGTTAAATAAAAACCTCGCGCATTGGTTTCAATATTCTCAATACCTATTTGAACAGCATAAATTTTGTTTAGCAGTTGATGCGTGTTGTCCAATAATTGTCGGGATGATTTTACTTTTTGAGCATGTCTGTAAAATACTATCAGTATTGATAGAAGTGCTATAAACGCAAGGGTAAAGAAGAAGAGTAATTTTTTCTCGAACGCGAATTGGATAGGTTTGGCTTGTATTCTATTCTCCACTATCTCTGCAATAAATCAAATAAATTTTAATTATTTTTAGTTTCCAGCTTTCTAATTAACTGAATTTTTGTGGCTATTGATGAGTTTTTTAAGTTCATTTAGTTTTATAAGTTTTACATATCTGTTTTTTGTTTGAATAATACCAAGTTGATTAAGTTCGCTCAGCATTCTTGATATCGTCTCTCTGGTCAACCCTGTCATTAAAGCAATTTCTTCTTTCAGGTATTTTACATTGTTGGTATTATCAGCAAGCGATGTCAGTGCTAAAGCAAGTTTTGCTTTCGAGTTGCCCAATACCATTACCAAATAGTATCCCATCACCCTTTCATGATCATTCTGTATTTCATTTAAAAGTATGGAACAGGCGGCTTTATTTTTAATAACGGTTTCGTTAATAAATGAACTGGAAACAATACAACATAAAGTTTCAGTTTCGGCAGTGGCGCTTATTAAATATTTTCTGCGAGGCATCATCGCTTCCAAGCCGATAATTTCGCTCCCGTGAGCTATCCGCAAAATAACAGGTGTACGCAAATCATCCACATGTTCCAGCTTTACATCTCCTTCAATCAGGGTAAATAAATTGTCAGCATTTTTATTTTCTGTATAAATTACTTCGCCTTTATTGAATACCTTTCTAATTTTATGCTTTTCTAATTTCATCAACTCTGTTTTGTTAAGAGAATTAGCAAAACAATTAACGAATAGACTACAACTAAAGCATTTATTTATTCTCATCAGAAATTAATTAAAGTACAAATGAAACAATTAAAACCGTAAAAAAATGTGATAAAAATCACTAAGTAGTAATTAATTTTAATTTCCTCTACAATTAATGTTGATTTAGCTTTTTAATAAATAGAATTTTGGTTTCATCAAAAAACAATTTCCATTCTTTATGGGAATTATCTTTTATTAAAATTAACTAAATAAAAGCCAGAAGCATACTTTTAGGATTTAAAACATACATTTTGAAATCTAAAAGAGAGGTTTTGAATTCTAAAAGCAAGGTTTTAGATTCTAAAAGCAAGGTTTTGAAATTAAAAGCAAGGTTTTGAAATCTAAAAGCAAGGTTTTAGATTCTAAAAGAGAGGTTTTGAATAGTTACTAAATCTCCTAATTCCTGTAATCTTCTCTGATAGGATAAAATACGTCAGTCAACTCGCAGTCGGTAATAGCTTTTGCAAGATGCCTTACATTCGAAGGAATTATTGCAACCATTCCGGGAACCAGAATCTGCGTTTTTCCCTGCATCGTTAATTCCAACTCACCTTTAGTAACCACAGTTACCTGTTCGTGAATATGACTATGCTCAGGCAGAACACCATTACTTTTAATTTTCCAGAAAGCAAGCGAAACATTTTCCGAATGGATAAATTTTACTTCACAATCTTTAAAAGGTTCTTTTGGCGTTACATCTTTCAATTCTAAAATTTTCATATATGTTTAATTTTACGTTTGTCAATCATTTTTAATGCGATAAAATTAATTCAAATATCAATACCCGAGTGGCTGATATCAAAAGTTAAACTGATTTTTATTTTCTTTTTCTCGGAAAATGTTTCGAATTATTAATAACGATACTCAGCCCTAATATTTTATGAAGATTGCCGTATTCGCTTTTGATGTTTTTATAAATCTTCTCAATGCCTTTGCTGTCGAGCTTATCCTTCTGCAAAGCATCAAATACAAATAAATCGCAGGCTGTGGATTGTATCCAGTCGATATCCGATTTATAACCTATAGTTGCAAGTGCACCTGTTTTATTGAGGAAAGCTTTTATTTTTCTTCTGTCCATATTTAAAGTAGAACAGGAACCAAAATAAATTACTTTGCCCGAACATTTATTTTCCAGAAAATCAGCAAGCGCATTAATCGAATATTTATCTTTATTATTCAAAAAGATACAGCCGCTTTCGCCATGAAATGCAAGGTAAAGAATAGGAAACTTGGTGTTTACAGCTTTTGTTTTCCATTTCTCGAGATAAAATTCAAGTTCGGCTTGCGAGGCGCAATCGTGGTAAATATAATCACAATAGCCGCATTTCTCGAGCAAATCCAATATCGGTAATACTGTTGATTTATCAGCAATGTTCTGAGGTTCCCACAATCCTTCAATGCAGTAAATTCCTTTCCTTTTATTTCGAACAGCCATAAATCAATTCAATTATACGTAAAAGTATAGAAAAACCAGCGACAAAGATTGACAGATGACTAACTTTAATGAAAATATAACAGGAAAAAGGGAAGGAGTTGTACTAAATATTACCTATTATGGTAAATTACTGAAAACTTTATTGCCTGTGTTAAGCATTTTAAGCCTTGTTTCTATTTTTCGTAAAACAGATTCATGAAATTGATTAGGCGAAGAAAGCTCAATTTCGGCAGGGCAAAACAACAGGGTAAGCAACACAATTTTTACATCCTTTATTTTGAATAAATAATTGGGATTGCCTTTTATTTTATCAACCACATCAATAAAATTATTACTGATTTTTAAATCTTCCTCTAAGTTTATTAATGATTCCTGCGAATAAATAAAGCGGCTATTATCAATCAATCTTTGTTTCGAAGATACCAGTTTTAGTTTAGCTTCTTCTAAAAGTAACTGCAAACAAAAACATTCTTCCTGAGTAAAATGAAGTTCTTCTGTGTCTTTATTCATTTGGGTTTTTTAACAATGCAAAAATAAAAAAAAATTATCTAACCAATGTTAAATACTTTGATAAAATCGACAAACAAATAATGTGTGAGGACGGAAAGAATTCATATTGATTAAGAAGGATTCAAAGGTCTTATCTTCTTCTAAACAATAAAGCCCACAATAAAATAAGAAGTAAAACCAGACATAATGCAATAAGCAGAGTGAATACAAGCGCTATAAGGGGAAGAATAAATTTAAAAACTATAAAAATGAATACCAAAAACAATAACAATAAAAATCCTAAACCATGGTTTGACCTTCTGTCATTACGATAAGAACTTTGAACAGTATAGGAACAATTTTCCTGTTTTATTTCATTGGTTTTATTCTCCTTTTCATTATTTTTGGATAGATAATTTAACTTGCTTTTTACATTTGATACCGGTGATGAACTTTTTGTTTTCCTGTTTTCAATAGTTGAGTTTTCATCTTTAACATCAACTTTCGTTTCTACAATTGTTTCATTGATTTTAGTACCAAGTAGGTATTCATCATTTTTATTTGTGGTGTTTTCACTCACAGTATTTTGCGGTACAGGTTGTGTTTTTGCAAATGATTCACTGTAGTAACCTGGCCGGTATCTGCGCTTTTCGAGTCCTAATTTACTGCAGGAAGAAAGAAGTAACAAACCGAAAAATATAAATAGAATTCTCATTTTTTATTATTGATTTTAGTGTTGTTTTTATCTGAGACAAAATTACAACATAAAGTTTAATGTAATTCAATTTAAACTTTTAGTTTCAAACCTCATTGATTAATATTACGACTTAAGTATAATTTGATTTTTCGATTGAAAGTTTTGTTAGTTTTGTAATTAATGATTTCTAACAATTTAACAGTTCTTGATTTTCAACATTAACAGCCTTCAATGAAAAAAACATTATCCTTCGGATTCTTACTGTCTACGGCACTTATAATAGCTGCCTTGTTTTTACAGCATTGCAAAAAAGATCCTTCAGCAGATCAAAACAATACAAATAATACTTCCGGCACCAGCAGTTATTCCGACATTAACAACACCTATGGATTTGGTATATTCAATAAATTAAAAGGTATCTGGGACGGCCCTGTTTCTTCAACTACTTCTTTGGGTAATTTCTCTGAATGGATAGTTGATTTCAGACCAATTTCCGAGAATCAGATTTCAGAAAAAAGCGAATTGGATACAGCCAATAATATTTACATGAGTTATTTTATTGCCAAGTACAATAATGAATATCGTGTATGTTTCAGGAACGGCGGCTCCTGGAGCGGTCAGACAAGAGTTTCGTACTTTCTTGCAGACAGTGTTTATGAATCGGCAACTCAATCCTTTTACCGATTCGCAGAGATAATTAAAAAGGAAAAACGTGCATATACTGAAGTGATTTTTCGTAATGATAGTTTGCTGATGAAATCGTACACCAATAAATATAACACACTTACTACAGCAACTATTCACATGAGCTGGACTGCTAAATTGAAGGATACCACTTCCTGTCAGGCGGCTGTTACTAATTTTAATTTCCCTAAAAAGACGTTGACAAAAGATTTTACAACTACTTTTACAGGGCAGGCAGAAGCAGTTTATTATACTTTTTCAAGCGGCGATCCTTATCCCGAAGCACAGCAACCATACTTAGGACAGGCTACAATCAACTTTACGTATAGTGGAAGTTATACTCCGGTTTCTACCAATAAAGTTTTTGTTATGATAACAACTCAGCCTTTAATTTCAGGGGTAACCATTAATTCTGCCAACATGATTTATCGCTCCCGTTATGTTGTGCTGTCTGCCACACATCAGAGTTTTGTTTTTTCGTCAATGCATCCCGGCACCTATTATTTATATGCTTTATATGATGCCGATGGAAATGGAGCATACAGTTCAGGGGATTGGGCAAGTACTACTAATACTACATTTACACTGCCAAATGCAGGAACTGCAACTGCAACAACTCAGATAAATTATACAATTCCATAACACTATTAATTCATCACCATTAACCAACAAACAATGAAAACAAACAGAATTATTTTAGCGGTTGCAGTTGCTTTTACTTTCTTTGGCTGTGCCAATGCAGATAGAAACAGAATGGAAAGCAAAGCTGCTGCTGATACTTCAGCCAATGCTTTTATTTCATCCACGGCTGCTGTTGAAAAAAATAAAGACACTACAAGAAAATTTATCAGAACAGCTGACTTGAAGTTTAAAGTTAGGAGTGTAATAAAATCCACTTATAATATTGAAGATATTACTGCCAAACAGGGTGGTTTTGTTATTTATACCAAGCTGGCAAGCAATCTGGATTATACCAATACTGTACCTGTAAGTGCAGATTCATCGCTCGAAACAACGTATTATACCGTAAATAATACCATTACTTTAAGAGTGCCGAATACTAAACTCGACAGCACTTTAAAATTGATTTCGATGAATATTGAATATCTTGATTATAGAGTTATCAAAGCAGAAGATGTTGCTCTTCAAATATTGTCGAACAACCTTACTCAAAGACGGGCAGCAAAAAACGAAGAACGGCTGACAAATGCCATAGACAGCAAAGGGAAAAAATTAAAGGAAACAACATCAGCAGAAGAAATGGTTGTGAGTAAGCAGGAGCAGGCTGACAACGCCAAAATTGCAAACTTATCTTTAACCGATCAGATAAAATTCAGCACCATTAATTTAACCATTTATCAGCGCCAGACTGTTAAACGCGAATTAATACCGAACAACAAAAATATAGATGCTTATGAACCTGGATTTGGAAGTAAAATAGTAGAATCAATTAAATTTGGCTGGACTATCCTTGAAACAATATTTATTTTCCTTACACGTTTATGGGGTGTATTTTTAATAGGAATTGTAGCTTATTTAGTTTATCGTTTTATTAAAAACAAACAACAAAAGAAATAGTTTTAAAAGGAAACTACAACAATTCTCAGTTATGTTTTTTTGAAAGCAGACGTTTAATTTTCACTTTCATTTCTTCTATTTTTAATCGGTTAAGCAGACAGGCAGCCGAATTGCATACAGCACATTTCAATTTATTATGCTGCGTGCGCAGTTGAATTAATTTTCGAACTTTAAGAGGAGAGAACTGATAAGATTTTCCTGCTAATTTTATTGTTTTGCAGTCGAATGATTTTCTGCTTTCTTCATCCCAGAAATTAAGACATATTATTTCGCCGGCATCCATGTGATATAAGTTGGCATCCGGAAACTTGATGGGGAGATAACTTACGCTGAAAGGCAAGGTGTATTTCTTTTGGTTGATGTCGGTAATCAGCGACTGGTGTCTGCCTGTATTTTTGGCATGAACTAATGTGTCGATATGTATTCTGAAATTTACATGTTTGCCGCCTACCGAAATGGAATTCAAGTCCGTTAATGTTACACTCATATTGTTTGTTTTATTAATATTAATACTAATTATTCCCACAATGAGTTTTCATAACTAAAACTCCACCAAATAAACAACTAAACTATGCGCTCTCGACAACCACTGCAACACTGTGTTACTGCGTCATTGCGAGGTACGAAGCAATCCTTTATGATTAAAGAGATTGCTTCAGATGAAAAATCTTCGCAATGACGTACAGCACTATTTACTATACTCTCTCTCGCCAACCTCACCCCCAGCCCCTCTCCTCGATACTTCGACAAGCTCAGCATGACAGGAGAGGGGTGACTGTGTGTGAAGTACTGTGTTTACTACGTTGTAACCTATTTACTAATAACTATCAACTAATAACTATCAACTATCAACTATCAACTATTGCCTAATACGGAACTCTAATAGGCTGTGCCACGCTTGGAAATCCCGCTTTTTTTCCTGTGTTTGCCCACATCACCACATTCACCAAGTCGCCGCCATTCAAATTTTCAATCAACTGATTTGACGAACCTACATACTGTTTGTATAAACTGACATCATCGCCGGTGCCAATTGCTACAGTGTACGATTTTGCATACTTGATAGGCTTACACTTTACGCCAAGCGATTTTCCGCCTCTGGTAGTGCTGATGACAACTACCGGAGCAGCAAGTCGTTTAGTATTTCTTACTCCCTTTCTCTTGGTCTTCACATTTATAAGCGAGAAAAGTTTGGCATTGCCAAGGCATAAATTTGCAATAGATGTTATAGTAGCACCAAAATTATCACAAAGTTGTTTCACATATATGTCCATCGCTATCCTGTCGTCACTGCTTATTCCTTTGCCTATCGAAGCCAGAGGAAACAGTTCATCATATATTACCTGACAATAATCTGTTCCGGGCAGGCAATTATCAAAATCTGTAATCGCGTCAATCCGTGGCCTGCGTGATATAAAATAATCGCAGAGTGCCGAAGGACTTAACAAACTTAAGCCGGGAGCCGGACTGATAACAGTGTAAGGAGGTGTAGGCATCGGAGCCATTGCTTTCAATTCTTTTTTTACTTCTGAAGCAATTGCCGCTGCCTGTTTCTTCGTTTGAAATTTCGGCTTTTCATGCTCCTTCCTTTTCTTTTTTTCGGTAACGGCACCAATCACCGCTAAAAAGATATATGCGTCTTTAGCTCGCATTTTATTCAGCCGGGTTCTGAATTCTTTTTCTTCCGCAGAAAGATAATTTTCTTTCCTCTCTCTGTAAGCTGCTGCTTCCGCCGCTTCCAGTGCAATTCGTTTTTTCTTTTGTGACATTTTTTTATGTTTTAAATTAAATTATGCACAAGAGTATAACCTTTTTTGGTTGCTTTTACAAACCATCAAACTAACTGACCAAAATATACACATTCGTACACTTTTTATTCTCCACTTTTTATCAAATCTCCAAAACCATTGAAAATAATCACTTTTATAAAAACGACAATTCGGATTTTATATTTTTATACACTATATTTGTTAAACGATACACTATGTTTCACTTTACATACATTATAGTTGTTAAGCAATACACTATGTTTCACTTTTTATACACTATATTTATTAAACAATACACTATGTTTCAATTCACATACACTATGTTTGTTAAACAATACACTATGTTTCAATTCACTTACACTATAGTTGTTAAACAATACATTATGTTTCACTTCCATTAGACTATATTTGTGAACTCTTACACTATCTTTTCTGAAAAACACTTCCCTCCCCATCTTATTTACCAACCCTAAATATATTGTGGATTATAATAATTGTAATGTTACTGTATATAATATAGCAATAACATCAGATATTGATTTACTTAGTAACAAACGAAAGTTTATAACATGTGATGTAAAAGAGGAAGAGTGCCGAATTGAGTGGGATTAAGAATTAAAAGGGAGTTCATTAGATTTAGATTTTATAGATTAGCATAAGAACTGAATCTGATTAATATTTATTTATTCGCGCGTAATTGAAAATTGAATTACTTTATAATATGAAATTGGGAAATAAAAAAAGCTCCTTACATTTTTTATAAGGAGCTTTTTAAAATTTAGATATTAGTATTTAGAATTTCCCTTTATTGTTTCACCATCTTTTTTGTTGCAAATATTTGTCCATCTACCACAAGTGTATAGCTATACAAACCATTAGTTAAATCCTGAGCAAATACATTCAACTGTCCTTGTCCTCTTTGTGTAAGTTCTACCGATTTTATTAATGTCCCATTTGAATCATAGAAAAGCATTTCTGCACTTTTAATATCATCAGTTAAAAAATAAGTGATGGTTGTCTCCATCGCAAATGGATTGGGCTGATTCTGATTCAAAACGACCGTTTGAACATCACTTAGTTTCACGTCCAATGATGAAATAGAATTCACATCATTGTAAGTATTTTTACATATAGTATTTATGTTATTATTGCTTCCATTATTATTACTGGCTTGTTGCGTTGTCCTTTTTTTGCTGCAACAAGAGTCAATAATGGCAGCCAATTGATTTATCTGATTTTGCAACGACTTATTAATCGAATCCTGTTTAGTATTCTTTGTTTTTAAGCTGTCTATTGTTTTGCTTTGTTCCTGAATACCTCTTGTCAAAAGTGGAATAAATTCAATATAATCCAAAGCTTTATAATCTATTGATGGAGTTACTATATTTCCTAATGTATCAACCATTGCAGGTTTATGTTCAGGAATTACTAGAGCAGGCAAAACTTGTTCTACATCTTCTGCTATAAAACCCATTTGACGCTGTTTCGGGAACTTCATCCCATTGTTATTAGCAGTAAAATCATAATACCTTCCTTTTAATTGTTTTATTATACTAATCGCATTGGTAATACTATCCAAATGAATTTTAAAAATGGCATCTGAAACCCAAGCAGCTGCTGTACAAATAGCCCATCCATTTATATTTACATTGCCATCAAAATAACCTGCCCAGGCTGGATTGGTTAGCGAGTCCATTCCTCCATAAATTGCAATATCTGTCCCTGACGGATAAGAAGAACTACCATTTACTTGAGCTACAACTCCTAAATTAGTGGTTCCTCCCTGTACTTCGGCAAAAACTCCCGTATTTTGATTTGCAGAACCTGTCACTAAACCTACTACTCCAAAATTATTCCCTGTATTAGAACTAGAAATCCCAAGAACTCCTGCGTTAGTATTCCTTGCATTAGCCGCTTCTCCTATTACAGCAAAATTTATATCCGCTCCTCTTACTGTAGTTGCATATAAACCATAGTCATTATATTGACCTGCAACATCAATCTGTTCCCCAACATTAAGCTGGTTATGTCCTTTCAAACTTATGTTTATCCCTTCTGCCAGAGCCATTGAGTCATCATCCGTATTTTGTTTAATTAGAATACTGGTCGGTTGAGATTCAAGTGGTGATGTACTCTTTTTTATTATTTCAAGTGAAGCAGCTAATGGAGAACATCCTACATTCCCAATTCCAACACAATTTTCATTAGGAGTTAAATCAACAGCACTACTTGAAGTTTGATTAGTGAATCTGAAATTATGCCCCCTCATTGGTATTTCCCAATCATAATTTAATGGGTTTGTAAAAGTATTACACGAATCTCCTAACCCTTTTTCTCCTCCAGTTGCTGCCGAATCTTTTACGAAAATTACATTTCCTAATGAGTCAACAGAAAGGAAAGCATGGCTTTGATTTGGCTGCGGTGCGCAGCCTGCATTCATATCTCTAAATCGCAAACCACTATAAGGTGTTGCAAGAGGAGGTGCGGGGTCGAAACCCAAAGCACCATATTTACCTGCATTAATTTCTAATTTGTTTTGAGGCCCGAGCTGAACATTATCTCCCGAAAGCCCAATGCCAACATGAATTTTATTGCTTCCAAGTATCATTTTAAAACTACTTGGCACAATACAACCTGTTCCTATTGCCGTCGCATAAACTAAAGAATCAACCATTACATTTGCACTTTCACCAAGCAAAACATTATGTTCTCCAGTTATATTTTTTGATCCTGTATTACTACCTACAAACGTATTTTGCTGACCTATGGTATTTGTGT
This sequence comes from uncultured Bacteroidota bacterium, assembly GCA_903870175.1. GTDB lineage: Bacteria > Bacteroidota > Bacteroidia > 2-12-FULL-35-15 > 2-12-FULL-35-15 > 2-12-FULL-35-15. Next base: position 7,244 of record CAIQBY010000286.1, on the reverse strand, counting down.
CACCTGCATTTTGCCCCACAAATACATTTCCTCCTCCTGTAAGATTATTAATCCCGCTATTATATCCTACAAAAGTATTTAACTCGCCATACGTATTATTAAACCCTGAATATTTACCAATAAATGTATTTTCAATTCCATTATTTGCGTGCCCAGAAGCAAATCCGACAAAAACATTTTCATTCCCTTTTATATTTGAATACCCTGAAAGATTTCCCAAAAACACATTCATAGAGCCACTATCATTTGAATATCCCGAATTACGTCCCAAAAAATCATTCTCATGTCCTTTAGTATTTGAGAATCCTGATAAATTGCCAATAAATGTATTGTTGCTTGCATTATTATTACTAAATCCTGCGTTACTGCCTACAAACGTATTATTGCTACCATTTGTGTTTGTATTACCCGAAACATCACCTACAAACGTATTATTAGAACCTATATTATTCAACCCACTCTGAAAACCTATAAACGAATTATTATTACCCGTATTTTGCTGCCCAGACGATGCTCCCAAAAATGCATTATGAATTCCTGTAACATTCATTTGTCCCGAAAAACCACCAACAAAAGTATTGCTGTCAACCGAATTATTATAGCCTGATTTATAACCAACAAAAGCATTTTGAGTTCCATTTACGTTTGCTTGACCCGAATTAAAACCAATAAATGTATTTGCATTCGCATTATTATTAACACCTGTACCTGAACCAAGAAAAGCGTTCTCTTTTCCTGTTATATTTGCATTTCCTGAAGTAGCACCGACAAATGTATTATTATCCACTTTATTAAATTGTCCCGCATAACTGCCGATCATAGTATTGTTGCCTGCAGTTTGGTTAGCAAATCCTGAACTGTTACCAACATAAGTATTTCCACTTGAAGTACTATCATGGTGTCCTGAATTGGCGCCGATAAATGTTCCATCGTCATGACCTCCTATATTACTCCATCCTGCTTCGTAACCTACAAAAGTATGGAGTGCCGTATTATAACTATGAACTCCCGCCTCAAATCCAACAAAAACATTGCCGTTATTATTAGTTGTTGATACATGACCCGCACTATTGCCAATATATACATTATGTAAATAAAACGGTGGTGCGTTTGAGCCATTTCCTGCTCCATCTCCAATAAACAAACTTGTTGTATCACCATCGTGCCACAAAAAAGGTCGCTTATTTAATCTATAAGCATTGATTATTGTATTTACATCAATATCTCCACCATCCACATCAAGTAGAAAGTTGGGTGTTGTAAAACCACTTCCAATACCGACCAAACCAGTAGTATATTTTATGCACATTCTAACAGGTGCATAATCAGTAATAAAATTTAGGTCTCCAAAATTTGCGCGTACATTAAAGTTACTATCAGGCGAAGCAAGCGTGTAAATATCCCCGTATTCTGTACCGCCTCTAAACTGCCTCCACGCTGCGTTGCTGGCATTTGGGCAATCAGTGCTAAATACATTGCCCGCTGGGAATATACTGGATGCCGCAGTATAATTTGTATTAATGTGTAACGCAGCTTTAATACTGCCAAAAGACGGGAAACTACCTATCCCAACTGCTTGTGTTGAAGGGTTAAAGGTTTGAATTAGTGATGGTAAATAAGTTGTTCCATCCCATTGTGCGTTGCTCGTTTGAGGCGACAATATAATTGCAACTATTACAATTAATATTGTCATTTGTTTTTTTGTTTGTTTCATTGTTTTGTTTTTTATTGTTTAATTATTTTTTTGGTTATTAATTTATTGTTTGTATTTATTTTAAAAATATATATTCCATTGCTTAATTTATTAGTCATTATCTTAGTTGAATACATAGAGTTTATTTCATTATTTTGAAATATAATTTTCCCTACAACATCATATAATTGTATGTTTTGAATATTATTACCTTCTATCTGCAAATAATCTGATGCAGGATTTGGAAATATCTTTATATCTTCAAGGGTTATTTCATCAATTCCTTCTGTACAATCATTTGAATAAACTCCTTGATAATAATAATCTGCCACAAATTCTGGAAGCCCTGGTGTTGATAGCCTTCCTGTATAAAATGACATTTGATGAATTGAACAGCCAATGCCGGACACATTAGATAAATCAATAGTACTTAGTGAATCAGTACTAAGCATAGGAATATATATCTTATTGTTGGGAGCTTTTGCTAAATATCCAAAAAGTCCCGAAGAATTAGTTGCAACAACTACCCTAGTGCTATTTATCGAAGCCGAATCATTACCTGAACTAATGTCAAATTGCTGTATGGAGGTGCTTGTTACATTATAATATAATTTAGTATTATCAAAAGAAAATTCAGGGCTAAATCCACTTGAATTAAACACCAGTTGTATTCCATTTGAAATTACTCCGGTTTGATTATTAAAATCAAATAACATAGCAACATCAGTAGCAGGTGGGTGTCTATATGCTGTCGCAAGCTTTGCACCATTAGAGGAAAAGCGAAACATTGAATAATTGTATGTATAAGGTGAGCCAATTGAAACAATTTGAGGAATATTATTTATGCCGTTGCTATCCACTGAATAAACATGGAATTTATTATTGTTGAATTCGTGTGCAACAATCCAAAAGTCCTTTTTGTTACATTTATAAGTAATTCCAAGTCCTTCGGTACTCGGTGCAAATAGTAAAATGTTTTTTTGAGAAGTGTCCACATCGCCATTTCCGAAATTTAACAACATGTTTACAACTGTATAACGAAGTCCGCTCCCTCCCAAATTTTCCTGACAATCATTAGTAAAAACAATATATTTGTTAGCGTTTCCAGGATAAGGTATTATCACACATGCCTGTGCAGTGCTTCCATACTGTCCACAGCCAAGCAGTCCATATCCATTAGGCATCACATTATGATGCCTGTCCCATACTGTATCACCATCGCTATAACATAGTAAATTCCCTAGAGTATCACTCATTACAGCACATCCCTCGGAAGTATGTAGATGTCCGGTTGTATCCGTTACAGCAGAACCACTGCTGAAATCTATACCAGCACCATGTCCAAAATACCAATGGTTTGTCCGTTTTCTATCAGGGTTTTGCCCTTTAACAGAAATTAAACTCAAACCAAAACAGAATAATAGTAGTAATTTTTTCATAGATATTTATTTTAAAGTATAAAAAAGTAACGCTGAAATTTGCCTCCTATATTAGTAATCTGATAATAAGGAGGCTTGGCTTTTTCTTTTGTCGCTTCTTGCTAAGTATTATTAATACTGTATGTTCAGAAGAAATAAAAAAACAAAAAGAAGATAAAATAAATAAAATTATAGAGGAAGGAGCAATACAAAATGAAACATTAAAAAAGAAAAAAGAACTAAGAAGAGTTACATAATGTTTCATTATAAATACTTTTCTGGCAACGAATGTAAAACAATTAAAGATGTAAAACCAAATTTTAACAATATATTTATGATAAAAGTCATAAAACAAAAAAATCCCACCCTTTCTCAACAGCCGGTTCTAATCCTCAATCAACATATTTTAATCATCCTTGCCGAAGGCAATCAAAATCTTATTTAATCCTAACCAATCCTAAAAAATCCGCGTTCCAATCCTCCCCCAAACAAACAAAAAAATCCCACCCTTTCTCAACAGCAGTATTGTTTTCAAATCTGTGAATCTCTGGCACGCTTTCTGTGGTTCTCTGTGCTGTCACCTTGAGCGTAGTCGAAGGGCTCCTTTCCCTCTGTGTAACATAAAAAGCCGAAGGCTTCATCATAATTGCAGAAGGCAATCAAAACAAAAAATCATATTTAATCATAAAAATCAGCATAATCAGCGTTCCAATCCACCCCAAAACCAAACAAAAAATCCCGCCCTCTTTCAAGAGCAGGATAGTTAATTTTCAGTTATTTTATTGCTTTTCTATTCGTCTCACTATCTTTTCCTCATTGGTTTGAAGCTCCAGAAAATAAATTCCATTTGCTAATTCAGAAAGATTTAGAGATAACTGATTGCTTCCGGAAACGGTTGTAATTTTCTTTGTAATTAAAGTTTCTGCTAATACAGTGTTCAGCTTTATTGTCCATTCTTTACCACTTTCGGTGGTATTAAAACTTATTTGCAAGTTATCAGTAGCCGGGTTTGGAAATACTGATAAGGCATTTGTATTACTGTACGAATTAATTCCGGTGGTAGTCACCGTTACTGTTTCGGTAATACTGTCGCTGCAGACGCCATTGGTTGCATGAAGTGTAACTGTGTAAGTTCCATTGGCAGCATACGTATAAGTAGGATTTTGCGAAGTAGAACTATTGCCGTCACCAAATGTCCATAACCAGGAAGTAGAAGTGGCTGTAGTATTGTTAAATACGAATGTGTTATTCGACTGGTTATAATTAAATGTTGGAGACACGCCACCGTTAACATTAACCACAACAGGAACCAAAGCACTGGTGCATGGAGCAGGAGCAAGTTGCCAGTCGTAAAAATAATAAAAACGTGCAGGGTCAGGTACATCGTTGGTTGTAATGGTTACCAATCCGGCAGGGTCAGTATACGGATAAGAAGCACCTGCAGAATTCCTGTATAAATTTGGAGTACCTGTAGCAGCTAATTGGTAATTGGTACCCACAGCAAGCGGGAAATTGAGTGCTACTCTGCTTTGTCCGTTAGGGACATTAATTGTAACTGTATTAAGTACAGTACCTGCTGAATTATTGAGTGTAATCGTTCTGTTTCCTGCTCCCTGAGCATATACCAGAACAGAAAGCAAAGTGCAAGCCTGATTTACAGTAAACACTTCGTAATGTGCATAACCAAGCATAGAGCCGGCACCCAAAGCACTATCCAACGGATTAGAATAAACATTTGGAGAAGTGATAACAGTTTGAACATAATAAGTAGCAGAACTGTTGAGTACCGGAGTTGTATAAGTTGTACCTGTGTCGATAGCTGTTCCGCCGGTTGGCTGCGTGTACCATTTCAGTGCAGTGCCTGATGCGGATAAAGTAGCAGCAGTACCGCAATTGATATTCACCGGAGAAGTAACAACAGGAGAAGTTGGCGGACTGATGTTAATATAATTGGTACTGGTAGTGGAATCGATACCGCAATTACTGTTTGCGCTTAATTTAACAGTAAAACTTCCGGCAGTAGTGTATGTATGAACAGGATTATTGGCTGAACTAAATTGTCCATCACCAAAATCCCATGTATAATTTGAACCATTTGTTGTTGTATTAACAAAACTTACATTAGCAGGCAACGCGCAATAGCTTGTAGGATTGGCAGCGAAACTGCACACCGTAGCACCCGGCACGAAAGCAGCACCAACACCAACAGCGTACCATGCATCGGTAACAGCAATAACTTCGGGAGAACAGCCGCCATATAAATCTACAGCTGCCTGAATGCAGTAGGTACGGGCATCAGCATATTGAGTAGTTGGAAAAAAATAAACTGTATTTGCTCTGAACCAAATTTGTTCTGCTTTATCAATGCCCAAACCGGTAACGTTATAAACGCTGCTGTTATCATTGGTACCGCTGCCGCCCATCGCCACCAGATAATAACAATGACTGAAAACAGTTGAGTTTTGGTGCACTTCCTGCTGAGCCGCATCCCAATACTGACCAAGATAAGTATCAGGATTCTGTATACTTTTAGGATTAGCCATATCACGAAAGGGAGTGCCGCCAATCAAATCTCCTATCAACCAATCTACAGTAGTTGAATTGAGGGCATAATGACGAATGGAGTTTCCCATACAATCACTGAATCCTTCGTTAATAGCACCCGGTTCGGCTGTGCCGGCACCTCCATTCAGCGCAGAAGTAAACTGGGTTAATCCATGCGAAATTTCATGACCTGTAACATCTAAGGTAGTCAGTGGAGTATATCCCTGAGTCGAATCTCCATCGCCATAATTCATTTCGGTTCCATCCCAGAAAGCATTTACCAAACTTACATCTACATGCACAAAGGAGATAAGGTTGTAACCATTACCATCAATACTGTTTCGGTTGAATATCGAGTCGTAAAAATCATACGTTTTTTCGCCTCCCCAATGAGCATCCGTAGCATACTGGTCAAGGTTTGAATTTATATTGTTCCAAGTAGTGGTAGCATTATTAAAATCGGTTGTTCCGGTAGCATTAGCCTGCTTTTGATTATTGTAAGTCTTCAGGTTGCAGCCAAGTCCTCTGGCTGTTTCCTCGAGACGGTAACCACTACTATAACTATCTGTTGTGATATTGCGGTGACCGCTATAAACAGTGTAAGCTGCAGCAGGTGTGTTAATATCGAGAATTCGGTTTTGCTCCGCAATTATTTTTCCTGAAACAGCATCTACAAACACATAATTTCTTTTCAATGGCTTGTCGGCATAAATGTCGAATTTATAAGCCAGTCTGTAATTGGCTGCTGTTCTGTTTCCTTTAGGCGAAGCAAAAACAAGTTCTGCTTTTGGGAACCAGGTAGCATTTGTATTATCTGTTATTTCTTTTATCTCTGCTTCATGCACTGCTGATTGCCAGCGGTATTCGTCCGCATGAGTATAATTAAGGGCATTCTGCAAAGCAGCATCTTCTGATAAAGAAGGAGCAGCATCCGTGTTATTAAATTTATCGAAAATGATTCCATTTACCGAAACTACTTTATTATTTTTAGTATGCGCTATGTACATTGTTCCTTCCACAGGTATCCCGTTTATTGTTTGTTGATAACGGTAATGCACCATTCCAAGCTTATCTTTTTCGGTCGAAAGCAATTTAATACCAATACTTGCAGACAGATTAAATGCACTATGTAACCACGCCTGAAAGTTGTCGACATCAATTTCCGAACCTTGACGGAACTGAACATATTCAGGAATTTTAGTGTCATTAGTTACTCTTATTATTTCGGCACCGTGAATTTTTTTGTCGGCTGCAGCACCTTTTATAGTAGTTTGTGAATTTACATTAATGATGATTAATGTGGAGATTGCGAACAGATAAATTTTTTTCATGTAATTATTTTATGCAGCAAATGTAGGGAAGTTAATTTAAAAAAGTATAGTAAATCGGCAAAATAGATTAACTGTGAGATAACCGAAAAGGTTTGTAAATATAAAATTACAAATGCCTGGATTGTTTACTTTTGTCAGGATTCAAATTGACTGATAAATATTTATTAATATCCATTTCCGATTTATGAAAAGTATAACAGTGTTCTGCGGGTCGAGCGCAGGCGACAATAGTGATTACATAACACAGGCAGCAATGCT
>CAIQBY010000285.1 GCA_903870175.1 uncultured Bacteroidota bacterium | reverse complement strand
TAAATTTGTCGGAATGAATAAACAGTTAAAGTTTATTTTCCTTTTATCGCTTTTTGTCTGGCTTAACATTAATTTTGTTAAGGCTCAACCTGACTTTTCGGATGAAGCGGAGTTTAAAAAACATGCCAATAAACTGTTCGAAGAGGATGAATTTGAGGCTGCTTACCCTTTGTTCAGTCAGTTATTAAGTGTTTATCCCAAAGATCCGGATTATAATTACCGATTTGGAGTCTGTACTCTTTTTGCAAGTGATGATAAGGAGAAAGCAATCTCGTTTCTGGAATTTGCGGAGAACAAAGATGTAGAGAAAGAGGTGATGTACTATCTGGCGAAAGCGTATCATTTAAACTATCGGTTTGATGATGCAATAGCGGAATATACCAAATATAAAAAGGTTGCTTCGGCTAATAAAGCCAACAAACTTCAGGTGGACAGGCAGATAGAGATGTGCAAAAACGGAAAACAGCTGCTGCACAATTTAACTGATTTGGTAGTTATTGAAAAGAAGGAGATGAGCAGGGAAGAATTTTTCAGGGCTTATGATATTTCGCAGATAGGAGGGAAGCTGCTGGTGAAACCTGATGAAAAACAATTCAGGACGGCAGTGGACAAAAAGAAAAAGGAGAAGTCGATAATATATCTTTCCGGAAATAATAATCAGGTTTTCTTTTCCAGCTATGGCGAAGATGCTACCAAAGGCAAGGATATTTATACCACAAAAAGACTGGATAATGGAGAATGGAGCAAACCGGTATCGCTGGGTACGCCTGTGAATACAGAATATGACGAGGATTATCCATTTCTTCATCCTAACGGAAAGGATTTGTATTTCTGCTCGAAAGGCCATAACTCAATGGGCGGTTATGATGTGTTCAAATCTACTTATAATGAAGAAACAAAAAAGTGGAGCAACCCTGTCAACCTTGATTTCCCTATCAACACACCGGATGATGATATTTTATTTGTAACTGATTCGGCAGAAAAACAAGCTTACTTTTCATCTTCACGGGCAAGTATTACAGGCAAGACAGAAGTATATCACATAAATACCGAACGCAAGCCGATAGATGCTGCTGTAATTGCAGGTAATGTGATTAAAAACAGAGATGATGAGAAACTGAATGTGAAAATAACAGTTAAAAACCTAGCTGACAACAGCATTATAGGAATGTATAATTCGATACCGACCGATGGTTCGTATGGAATGAATCTGCCTAATGGCGGCAAATTTTTATTTACTGTGGAGTCTCCTGATTTTCCTATACAGTCGGAAGTGGTTGTGATTCCGGTCCAGAATGAATTTAAGCCTGTAAAGCAGGAAATAAGTTATGAGTTGAAGACAGATAAACTGGTGGTGAAGAATATATTTGAAACCGGCGGAGGAGATGGAAATTATCTGATGGCTTTGAAGTTTATAAAAGAGAAAGCCAAACTGAATGTGAATGTAAATGAAGTGGTAGCAGCTGTAAAGCCTGAAACTACAAATGTTCAGCCGGAAGCGGTTGTGAAAAACACAAAACCAAAACAAGGTACACCGCTTACTAATGATGACATTATTAAAATAGCAAAGGATGATGCTAAGTCGGTGGAAACAGAAGCCAAAGAAGCTAAGGAGCAGGCGGATATTGCGCTTACGTATGCCAATCAGAAAAATGAGCAGGCACAAAACAAAACAAAGGAAGCGTCAAACCTGTTTGATGAGGCAAGAGCATCAAATGATAATGTAAAAAAGAAAGAATTATCAGAGAAGGCAAATGATGCACAGAGTGAAGCACAGCAATTGAATGAAGAAACAGTTAATGCTTTTAATCTTGCTAAAAAACTTGAAATGGCTGCGGAGTCGAAACAAAAGGAAGCGGATTTGTCGAAAGAATATGCAAAGGATTTGGAAGTGGCAGTGAAGTCGAAAAACTCGGCACAGGCTATGGCTAAGCTTGATGAGCAGGAAAAGAAGCTGGAAGAATTGAGCAGGGAAAATGAAGGAATTCCTGCTATTGCAAACAGTTTGAAACTGGATGTTGATAATAAAAAGAAGGAACTGGATAAAGCAATTCAGTCGCGAAATGATATTAAGCAGGAGATAGCTGATAATGAAACTATAATTGCAAGCACAAAGGCAGATGCTGAAAATACAAAGAGTGTCGATTTGAAAAAAGGGCTGCTGGTGCAAATAGATGAACTGACAAATGAAAATAAAACAAAGCAAAAAGAACTGGAAGATAAAGATGCAAAAGTAACACAGCTACAGAAGGAATATAACGGCATAAAAAATCAAAACGAATTGATTAATTCAGTAGTGGAACAGGCGAAAACTTCCACAAGTGAAGTTGCGGCAACAACAGCAGCAGCAGTTGATAAAGCAAAACTGGAAGAAAAAGTTAATGAAATAAAGAAAACAATTGCCGCAAACAATACAGTGGTTGCAGCGAATACAAATCCGGATAACAAATCAGTTACATCCTCAGACGAAGTAAAAACTTCAAATAATAAAGAAGTAAAGGATAATAATAAACAGGTTGCTGCTACTAATAATAATAAAGGAGCGACATCTACTGAGAAACAACCGGGCACAAATAACAAATCGACAACAAACGATAATAAGATAGTAGCTGATAATAATAAAGGAACAACATCTGCGGAGAAACAACCTGACACAAATAACAAAGTAATAACTGATGAGAATAAAACAGTAGCTGATAATAATAAAGGAGCGACATCTACAGAGAAACAATCTGATACAAATAACAAAGTAATAACAAACGAAAATAAAACAATAGAGGATAATAATAAAGGAGCGGTATCTACTGATAAACAACCTGACACAAATAACAAAGTAATAACTGACGGGAATAAAGAAACTGTTGCTGATAATAAGGGGGAAGTAAAGAATAATGAACACCCTGAGAATAATAATGAAACTGCCTCAACTAAAGAAACACTTAAAGATTTAAATAAAAAATATAAGGATGAAATAGCTGCTACAGATAAAATTACGAATGAAATAGAGCGTGAACAGGCAAAAACTGTTGCATTGCAAAATTATAACAAAGCAATTGATGAACATATTCAAAAAGGAAAATCCAACTTAAAAACAGCAACCAAACCGGAAGATAAAAGACAACTTATAAAAGATATTGGTGATGCAGAAAAGTTATCAAAGGATTTAAAAACACAGACAAAAACGAGTTTGGCAAAAGTGGAAGATTTGAAAAAACAACCAGTAGCAGTTGCTGATAACACAAATAAAACAGACAGTACAAAATCATCTTCACCTGATGTAAAAGAATTAGTTAATGAAGATTATACAACTATCAATAAAAAGTATTCGGATGAAATAACTTCAACCAACAAAATAGAGAATGAAGTGGACCGGGAAAAGGCAAAATCAGAAATATTGAAAAAATGGAATACTACTATTGATGCTAAAATTGAGAAACAGAAAGAAGATTTAAAAGCAATAACCAATGAAAGTGATAAAAAAGCAGCGGAGAAAAATATTGCTGAAGCCGAAACACTTTCGAATGATGTGAAAACACAAACTCAAGAAAGTGTTGCCAGAGTGGAAACATTGAAACAAAAGGAAAATGCTGTTGCAATTACTGAAAATAAACAGCCAAATGCAAACAGTAATAAGGAAACAAATAATAAAACGAATGATACATTAAAAAAGAATAACGAACCAATAGCTACTAATACTAAACCGGAAACCAACAATAAACCGGCAAGTACTAAGATTAATATTGCTTCAGACGATACTTTTGAAACCATTAATAAAAAGTATGATGAAGGAATTACCAATACAGATAATATAACCGGTGAACTGGAAAAAGAAAAGGCAAAATCGGAAATGTTGAAAGATTGGAAAACAGCTGTTGATAATAAAATAAAAACTCAAAAAGAAGAACTGAAAAAGGTAAAAGATACAGAACAGAAAAAGGAAATAACAAAAAATATAAAAGATGCTGAACAAAAATCGAAGGAAATAAAAAAACAATCGGATGAAAGCTTAGCAAAAGTAACTGATTTAAAAAAGAAACAAAATGCAGTGGCAGTTAATGCAGATAATAAAACCTCAAATAACCCAACTGATGCATCTTCTGCTAAAGTGAATAAGGATACTGTAAAATCAACTGATGAAATCAAGCAGCCTGTGGTAGCCAATAAACAACCTGAATCCGTGGGCAATAATAATGGAACAATTAAAACTGATTCGGCAGGAGGGGCAATACCAGTAACTAAAGCAGCAACTGCCGAAAAACAATCTTTTTATACTTCACCCAAAGCAATTGAAGAGATTGCGAAAGTGGATTTGATAAGCAAACAGGCCGATGAAATAAAAACACAGGCGAGAGAATTGAAAACAAAGGCTGCAGAAGAAAAAAATGAAGAAACAAAAACATCAATGATTGAGCAGGCTGATGCATTGGTTAAGCAGGCAGACAGCAAGAAAGCAGAAGCAAATATAGCAGCGGCAACAGCAAATAAATCAGAATACAATTATAATCAAAACCAAATAGAACAACTTGCAAATCTTTCAAAGAACAACAAATCGGACGAAATTGCGATGGCTGATATGTTGAATGATGAATCGAAGATATATTATAATAAAGCAGAAAAGTCACGTAAAGCAGCAGATACCACTAAAGCAGGTTATGAAAAAGAAACTGCGCTTGCAGAAGCAAACAGTAATGAAATACTTGCTTTGCAAAAACAAAAGAAAGCAGTTGATATTTATAAAAAATATAATCCTGATTTTGTAGCATCTGCTACTGATAAGAGTTCTGAGACTAATAAGAATACAACAAGTAATCCAAAAACAAATAAAACAACTGCAGTTGCAAACAAAACAAATAAGAATGGAGTGGCAGTAAGTAATAATGTTAAGTCTGGAAATGTGAATAAAGCCAATACAGATAAAAATCCTGTAGCTTCCAATGTTCAAAAAGATACAAGCGATACATCAAATACAGAGAATACTGTTGCAAGCGCAGCTAATTCGCCGGACAATAAAACTGCTGATAATGTCAGCAATTCAACAAAAAACGGAAATGAAAATAAAGATGAAAATACCAGAGATAATTCAACATCAGGCAATGTAAATCCAATTGATAATTCAACATCAAACAATACTGAAAATGAAAGCAAAAAGAATTCAAAAAAGGATTCGCTTTTAAATGCTGTAGCCAATAATATTACAAAAACAAATGTCACACCACCTGTAAATAAGGAAACAAACACATCTGCAACAAAACCTATTGTAAACAATAAAACAACTGCAATTAAGCTGGCACCAAATGAATCGTTCGAGAAGAAAACGATTGCAGTTTATTCAGCTAAAAAGCCTATTCCTGTAAATGAGAAATTACCTGAAGGGCTTGTGTTTAAAGTTCAGATTGGTGCATTTAAAAAACCGATTCCTCAAGATTTATTTAAAGGAATAACTCCTATCACAGGTGAAACTACTACTCAGGGTTTCACAAGATATACGGCTGGGGTGTTTATTAAATTTGCTACAGCAGACTTTGCGAAAAATCAAATCAGGGATTTCGGTTATAAAGATGCTTTTGTGGTAGCTTTCTTAAATGGCAAACGCATCTCGATGAGTCAGGCATTGTCTATGGCAGGTATTGAATTTGCTGCTTCTTCAAATACACAAACCCCTACAGCAGCAACAAATACTACAACCACAACTGCAACACAGCCAGCAGCAGCTAATAATAATAAGGAAACGTCAAATAACCAACCTGCTGCAATAAAAGAAATAAACGAAATAGCGCCTGCCACCAATATTAGTGCAATAGGAGGAGGGTTATTTTATACTGTTCAGGTAGGTGTTTTTTCTCTGCCTGTATCTTCCGCCAAATTATATAATGTAACTTCGTTGTATACCGAAACAGCGCCAAATGGAAATTTGCGATATAATGTGGGGGTTTTTAGCAATACTGCAAGGGCTGTGGAAGCGAAAAATATTTTGATTGAAACAGGAATAAAGGATGCTTTTGTAACTGCATATTACAATGGTAAAAGAATTTCATTAGCAGACGCCAAACAGTTGGAAACTCAGGGAAACATAACTTTTTCGAGCGGACCGAATGTAAATACACTTCCTAAGTTCTCGATAAGTAATAATGGTGAAACTATTGTAAATGAAACGCAGCCAAACAAGGAGAAACTTGAAACAAGAATAGAGAATAAGGAACCAACTGAAAAAGCAGTAAACCCTGAGACTAAGAAAGAAGAACCTAAGACTGAGAAAAAGGAAACAAGGCCGAAGAATGAAGAACCAAAAGCAGAGAAGAAAGAGCCAAAACCTGAAAATGAAGAACAGCCAATTGCTAAAAAAGAAGAGTCTGCAGTAACCTTTGAACAACCAGCACCAGTTATAGATTCTACTAAAAAAGAAACAGCGGATAAAGTTGCTTCAAATAATCCTCCTTCAACTGAAGCAGGTGTGGTGTTTAAAGTTCAGATAGGTGCATTTAAGGACGAAGTACCTTTGGACATTGCAAATAAATTTTTGAAAGTAGCTTCAAAAGGAATAAAAAATTATAAGGATGAAAACGGTTTGACGATATATACAGTTGGCAGTTATAAAACCTATGAAGAGGCTGCCAAAATGAAATCTGAGCTGGCTGATGCCGAATTAAACGATGCTTTTATAGTTGCTTATAAAGACGGTAAAAAGATTTCGGTGGAAGAAGCAAAAGAAAAATAATTACTTAAATTGCATAACGCCGCGAAATTTGTAATTGCTTTGTTGAAGTGAATCAGTCTTAGTGTGTTTAATTTATTAACGAAGGGAAAGATGAACGAAAATAGAAATATTATTAATTAAAAGTTATAAAGTGCAACAATGTTTTTATTTAACATCTCAATTTCATTATTTGTGATATGCCCAATTATTCCTTGTACGTGAGCTTTGTCAATTGTCATTATTTTATTTGTCTTTAGCAAAGACTCTTTTTTCAGCCCATTTAAATCCGTGGGAGACAAAACAATATCATAATGTTCTTTTATTTTTAAGTTCGAAGAGACAAAACAAATTACATAATCAAATTTGTTCTCCAATAAAATCAATGAAGGTCTTAATTTACTCCCGCTTAAATCTGTAAAAGGAAAATCAACTACAACAATATCCCCTTTTTTCATTTGTTTTTTCTAACATCTGATAAAGTGTATTCTACTTCATCTTCATTTACAAACGCGAATGCTTTTGATGTTGCCGCCATTTTTAGTAAAGCATCATTCTGAAATGCGGATTCTGTTTTCGAAAGTAAAAATTCGGCAAAGTCCATTACCTCCATTATTTTTTCGGAAGGCAATTTTGCCAGTTTCTGATTTGCCAGTTTCAACAAAGTTTTTTTGGTCATTTTATTTTAATCTTTATTTCGTTGGTATTATTACGCAAAGATACTGTTTTACATGATTGAATCCTTATATTGTTCTTCCTTTCAAATTAATTTCACATATTTGCACTTCTAATAATTAAAATAATGAAAAAGTTAAATTTATTTACAATCGCAACATTATTCCTTTCATCTGTTTTTGCTCAGGAAGTACCGCCAGCCGTTCAGACAAAGGATTTCAGTACCAATCATAAAGACAGTCATTATCAATTTACTGTTGTAAAAGACATTACTGCCACTGATGTTAAAAACCAAAACAGGACAGGTACCTGCTGGAGTTACAGCACGCAGTCGTTTCTGGAGAGTGAAGCTATCCGTCTTGGCAAGCCGAAAATGGATTTCAGTGAGATGTGGATTGTAAGAAATTCATATATGGAAAGAGCGATGAACTATGTGCGCCGTCAGGGTAAAGCTCAGTTTGATGAAGGTGGCGAGCCACATGATGTAATTAATATTATTGGTAAATATGGCTTGGTGCCTGAAAGTGCATATCCGGGAGGAAACGAAAAACCAAATCATGCTGAACTGGTTGCTGTTCTTAAAGCATATCTTGATGCAGTTATCAAACAGCCCAAATTATCAGACCATTGGATAGACGGATTTAACGGGATACTGGATGCTTACCTTGGCAAGAAACCTGAAAATTTTCAATACGAAGGTAAAACATATAACGCTTCCAGTTTTCTGCAGTACACCGGTATTAATACCAATGATTATATAGAGTTCAGCTCGTTCACACACCATCCTTTTTATAAGCCTTTCATTATGGAAGTGTCGGATAATTGGGATAACGGGCAGGTATACAATGTTCCGCTGGATGAATTTACTGAAATCGCAAACAACAGTATTGACAAGGGGTATTCAATTGAATGGGCATCTGATGTTAGCGAAAAAACATTCTCTTTTAAGAATGGAATAGCTATTATTCCGGAAGGAGATTTTGATGAAATGAAGAAAAGAGAGCAGGATTCTGTTTTCAACTATCCTGTTAAACAAATGGCAATAACACAGGAATTACGTCAGAAAGCTTTTGATAATTTATCTACTACAGACGATCATGGAATGCATATAGTAGGTACAGCCAAGGACCAGACAGGCGCACCTTATTTTATTGTAAAAAATTCGTGGGGCACCGAGCGTAATGATATGAAAGGATATTTCTTCTGTTCCGTTCCATATTTTCAATATAAAACCACTGCTATTCTGGTAAACAAAAATGCAGTTCCTTCGGCAATTGCCAAAAAGGTAGGTTTGAAGTAAAAAGAATAAAGACCTCACCACTTTATCCCCTCTCCTTGAAAAAGGAAGAGGGGATTTTAAATGCAAAGAACCCTTTTAACTCATATTCTATATAAAGTCTACTGTTTTTTGTTACTTTTGCCTTCCTCAAAAAATAAACAATGTTTGATAATTTAAGTGAAAAACTCGACCGCGCCTTTAAACTTTTAAAAGGGCAGGGAAGAATTACAGAAATAAACGTTTCCGAAACCGTTAAAGAAATCCGTAAAGCCTTATTGGATGCCGATGTTAACTATAAGGTAGCAAAACAATTTACCGATACCGTAAAGCAAAAAGCGATAGGACAAAACGTGCTTACCTCCGTATCGCCGGGACAGTTGCTTACCAAAATAATGCACGACGAACTTGCTGCATTAATGGGTGGCGAAACCAAAGAGATAAAACTCGTTGGCAATCCAACTATCATATTAATGAGCGGTTTGCAGGGTTCGGGTAAAACAACTTTCTCAGGTAAGTTAGCCAATTTTTATAAAAACAAAAAAGGCAAAAAGCCTTTGCTTGTCGCCTGTGATATCTATCGCCCTGCGGCTATCGACCAGTTGCAAGTGCTGGGTTCGCAGATTGGTGTGGATGTATATGCCGACAAGGAAAATAAAGATGCTGTATCCATTGCACTTGCAGGTATAAAGCAGGCAAAGGAAAATGGCAACTCCATTGTAATCATTGATACTGCCGGTCGTCTGGCTGTGGATGAACAGATGATGAAAGAGATTGCTGCTGTGAAACAGGCAATCAATCCGAACGAAATTCTTTTTGTTGTAGATTCAATGACTGGTCAGGATGCCGTGAATACTGCAAAAGCATTTAACGACCGACTTGATTTTACTGGTGTAGTGCTTACCAAACTCGATGGTGATACACGAGGCGGTGCTGCATTATCTATACTTTCGGTGGTTAGCAAACCGATAATGTTTGTAGGTACAGGCGAGAAAATGGAAGCACTGGATGTTTTCCATCCTGATCGTATGGCCGACCGTATCCTCGGAATGGGTGATGTGGTATCACTTGTGGAGCGCGCTCAGGAAAATTACGATGCTGAAGAACATAAACGTATCGCAAAGAAAGTAGCCAAGAATCAATTCGGCTTTGATGATTTCCTCTCTCAAATTCAGCAGATAAAAAAGATGGGAAATATGAAAGACCTTGTAGGTATGATTCCCGGAGCAGGCAAAGCAATGAAAGGTGTTGAAGTAGGTGATGATACTTTTAAAGGTATTGAAGCAATCATTGGTTCCATGACACCTGCCGAGCGTTCGAACCCTGAACTGCTTACCGGCAAACGAAGAGAGCGAATTGCAAAAGGGAGCGGAACAAATATTCAGGAGGTGAACAAACTCGTAAAACAGTTTGATGATATGCGGAAGATGATGAAAATGATGGGCAACAAAGAACAGATGGCAAGAATGATGAAACAGATGGGCGGCATGCCTGGTATGAGATAGCTTACTGGTTTACTTGTTAATTAGTTTATTAGTCTTAACCGATAAACTGATAACAACTAGACTAATGAACGAATAAACGAATAAACAAGTTAACCAATGACTACAATTATTGACGGAAAAAAAATATCAACTGATATTCAGGATGAGATAGCGATTGAAGTAAAAAAGATTGTTGCTAACAAAGAACGAATACCGCATTTGGCTGCTGTATTGGTAGGGAATGACGGCGCCAGCGAAACATATGTAGCTGCAAAAGTGAAAGCCTGTGAGCGGGTTGGATTTAAATCAACACTTGTGAGGATGCCTGCTGCTACTACGGAACAGGAACTTTTATCCAAATTAGAGGAACTGAACAGGAATGATGATATTGATGGATACATAGTACAGTCGCCGCTTCCAAAACATATTGATGAATTTAAAGTGATAGAAGCCATCGCTCCGAAAAAAGATGTGGATGGTTTTCATCCTCAGTCGGTAGGCCGCATGGC
Source organism: uncultured Bacteroidota bacterium (assembly GCA_903870175.1). GTDB lineage: Bacteria > Bacteroidota > Bacteroidia > 2-12-FULL-35-15 > 2-12-FULL-35-15 > 2-12-FULL-35-15. The sequence continues at coordinate 974 of CAIQBY010000285.1, read as the reverse complement.
GCTTAATCTTCCTACGTATCTTCCTGCTACGCCTTTTGGCATTGTTCAGTTGCTGGAAAGATATAAAATAGAAACTTCTGGCAAACATTGTGTGGTATTGGGCCGAAGCCATATTGTAGGTTCGCCGATGAGTATTTTGATGGCGAGAAATGGTGTGCCGGGAAACTGTACTGTTACTCTCTGCCATAGTAAAACAGCCAATTTGAAAGAGTTTACCTTAAAAGCAGATATACTTATTGTTGCTTTGGGTAAAACTGAATTTGTAACTGCCGATATGGTAAAAGAGGGCGTAGTGGTAATAGATGTAGGTATTACAAGAGTTCCTTCGGATAAAACAAAAACAGGATTTAAACTTTTGGGAGATGTAAAATACGATGAAGTAGCTCCTAAAGCTTCTTTTATAACTCCCGTACCGGGAGGAGTAGGCCCGATGACAATTGCTTCTTTATTGCTGAATACGCTGAAAGCAAGCAGGAGAGAAGTGTATAATTAGTTCATTGGTCGATTAGTCATTGGTTTATTAGTCTGTGTGAATAAAAAAGTCCCGAATAGCTTCGGGACTTTTTTTTTGTTGAGGCAAAACGTGACCGTCATGAGGCAAAACGCGACCGTCGAGAGGCATAACTTGGAAGTTAGCAAGAATGGGTAGGGTGAGGAGAGGCAAAACGCAACCGTCATGTGGCAAAACGCGACCGTTATGAGGCATAATGTGAATGTAATGAGGCATAACTTGAACGTCATGAAGCAAAACTTGACCGTCATGAGGCATAACTTGGAAGTTAGCAAGAACGAAATGGAAATCGATAGGCAAAACGCGACCGTCATGAGGCATAATTTGATTATCAGCAGACATAATTTGAATGTCATGAGGCATAATTTTAAAGTCAGCAAAAATTTATTAAATGGTCGAAATCTCATTTTTACATGTAATCATGCCACCATTATATATAATGTTCGGAACATTATGTATAATT
>CAIQBY010000284.1 GCA_903870175.1 uncultured Bacteroidota bacterium | reverse complement strand
TATTCGGGCGTGATGCAGGATATACGTATGCCGAAGGTTTTACTGTGGAACGAACAATAGGAGTAACTAATTTATTCGACTTGATTTAATTAAGTAATTGATCGATTATTTGCCTCAGGGTAAATAATAATATTTTCACTTGAATTTTAAACTGTTTATAAAAATAAAATCAAAATGAAAAAACAAGATTTCTCAACTGCCATTACGGTAAGTAAAACACCCGAAGAAGTTTTTAACTGTATTAATAAAGTTTCGCAGTGGTGGGCAAAAGCCGCTGATGAAGCTACTTCCGGACAGAAAACAAAATATGAAGGGAAAAGTACAAAACTCAATGATGTATTTATTATGAGGTCGGGTACCAATCATTATTCAAAACAGAAGTTGATAGAAGTAATACCCAACAGGAAGGTGGTATGGCTGGTTACAGAAAGTAAACTCAACTGGATTAAAAAAAATAAAGAGGAATGGACCAATACAAAAATGATTTTTGATATTACATCCAAAGGTGATAAAACAGTGCTCCGCTTTACACATCAGGGACTCATTCCTGAACACGAATGTTATACATTGTGTGCGCCTGGCTGGACAATGTTTATAAAAGAAAGATTATTTAATTTTATAAACAAAACAAAAACTAATAAAATGAAAAAACAAGAGGACTTCAGCTATAGCCTCACCGTGAAGGCTTCGGCAAAAGATGCTTTGAAAAAAATCAATCAGGTAAATAAATGGTGGGCGAAAGATGTTAAAGGCAAAGCTGCCAAACTGAATGATAAATTTTCCGTATGGTTTGGAAAGGATACGTATGTGGATTTTAAAATTTCGGAACTTATACCCGACAAAAAAGTTGTATGGCTGGTAACGGACTGCAATCTCGGATGGATAAAGAATAAGAAGGAATGGACCGGTACCGAAGCTATTTTTACCCTTACCACAAAAGGAGGCAAAACGATTATTGACTTTGTGCATAAAGGCATTACCCCAGACACCGAATGTTATGAAACCTGCAAACCCGGCTGGACACATCATCTGAAAGATAGTCTGGTGAAACTGATTGATGAAGGAAAAGGTTTTCCGGAGTAGTGGTTTTTATTCTGAAGTAGAAAAAGCAAAGGGGTAAAATTCGGTGAGGTAGTGAAGTGATACAAAAAAGCCCCGTATTTCTACGGAGCTTTTTTATCCAGTCAATTGTCATTGTCTTGTTTTTTTACATCACTACTATCGAAGCAGGATCAGTAAAATCACTTTGTTCAGAGCCTTTGATAAGTGCAATCTGAAACCAGTACTGTTTTATGGAGGTAAGTCCAAGTACAGCAATTTTACTTTTTGTAGAAGTAGCAATAGTTACCCAGCCTTTCGGATTGGTAATGTCATCATTCTGCTGGAACAGATACATGCAGCCCTTTTTCCTTTTTCTGCGCACTATTGCACTTCCGGGAATTGGCCCGGCTTTTACTGAAATATCCTGCGTGTTACGCACAGGAGTTTTTTTCTGAACTAAGCCAGCTTTTGCAATGATGTCGGCTGTTTGGTCAGGGTTGCTTATTGCCACCACATCTGCAAACAAAACCAATATCATTATTTTTACCCGCAAATCGGCAGCATCCATATACATTTGCTGTGTATCCGACGGGCTGCCTTTTTTGGCTATCGAAGCACTGTCCGACAGTTGATCCCATGCCTTCTGAGCATCTATTATCAATGATGCTGCCGTGCCGAAATAGCCCGTTGCCAGCGTCATTTTATCTATTATCGATTTGCCATTTGCCAAAGCATTGGGTATCGAATAGATTTTTGGTGTTTTTATTAATTTCATTTTTATATTATGTATTATGGTTTCTTCTGTCTCTCCGCTGTGGGCCGCATAGTGGAAACCTGGTTAAATAACTGAGTACTGTATTCATCACTTCCTGTTTCGGCAGGAGTTTTTATGCCATGCTCATAGTACCATAAAATAAAATGTGACTCTTATTCTTATTTTATTTTTGAATTTTTTGTTTAAATTCTTTTTATTTTTTCTCCTTCTTTTTTAACTTGTTATTTACTCGACAATTGATTGTTTTAGTTGATAGTTCAAAGTTTAAAGTTTACGATATGCTTTCAAGGTGTGCGATAACACTTTCAAAGTATTTTATTTCATTTGCATGACCTCTTTGTATCCTCGCTATTGTTTCGTCCATGTGATGGTTCAATGCGGATATACCCAGTTCAAAATTTTTGTGTTGCAATTCAAGTTCTTTATTTCTTATGTTTAAAGTTGCCATTTCCCGGAACAATGATGTGCCTGTTCTGTCTTTGTTTTTTTTTATTGTTCTTTTCATTTTGTTTTAATTAAATTCTAAATCTATGGGTCATATTGGAACGCTGATTATCATGATTTGTTTAGGGTTAAAGATGATTTTTTTAATTTGATTTTCAATTATGATTCTTGTCTTCGACAATTATGGTGTCGATTGTTAATCCAAAAATTATTAATCAATAATGAGCACATAAACGCATCAGCTAATCAGCTAATCAGCTAATCAGCTAATCAGCTAATTACCCCACTCCCCAATTCCTTTTATATACAATATCACATCCAGATAATGGTAAAAATCATTTCGTTCGGCAAGAAGATAATGGTGAACATTTTTTCTTGATTCCGGCTGCGAATTTCTTCCTCTGCTTTTTTCGGTTTTCTTAAATCGTTTTGTGTTTTTCATTTTTATTATATTTTTTAGTTAGGGTGCAAAAGTCTTAATTTCCCGAAAGCCTGTTATTTTATTTTTTTCGAATAAGCATTTGATACGATTTGATAAGTTTAATACGAATTGATACGATTTACTACCAAATCATACTCTTTTAATTTTAGTTACAGTTTGTTTTCTAAAGTTAATGGAACGCTGATGACGCTGACAGAGCAGATTTAAAAAGATTTAAAATCATACTTTATCATAATAATCTGCGTTATCAGCGTTCCATTGTTTATTCCAAAGGAAACATCCAATACTCTTTTTTAGTTATCACCATCTGTCAACAGTCATAGCATATCTCGCAAAAAGTAGTAACTTAGCCAACTATATCAAAACCGGTATGGCTTATTTTATCAATAAATTTAATAATTTAAAAAGATGAATGAAACCAACACTACAAAAAAAGTAAACAGAAAATCGAAAGTCAAGAAGTCGGTAATGTATGCCATTACTATTGACAGAAGCGACCTTCAGACGTTATTTGATTCTACTTATGCGAAAGCAGTTGATCTGTATGCAATGTATTGGAAAGACCTCGGCAAGAAGGATGGAGAGTTTATTTCGGTGTACGAATTAGCTAAAAAAACTTCGTTCACTGTGCTCCAAATCCTTCAGGCGTTGGGTCGGATTCCAAGTGATTTTGCTGTTGCCTGAAAAATAGGCTCAGGTCTTTAATTTATTTTTATTTCCTCTTTTAAGCTGTTGCGGCTATTATATCCATCGTTTCAGCCGTTTTACCCATGTTGTAACCTGATGCCATTTTAACATTTCGACCAACATTTACGATTG
>CAIQBY010000283.1 GCA_903870175.1 uncultured Bacteroidota bacterium | reverse complement strand
TTTAACTAAAATATTTCGCACCTATCCCTTTTAGTACAGAAAAATGAAAGTTTTTTCAAAAAGTTCTGTTTATAAGGGTTGTTAATATTGAGTTTTAATAGAATTAATAATTATAAATACCTTATAAAATGAAAAACAAAAAAGAAACAGAACAAAGCCTTGTAAATAAATTTCACGAAGGCAAGAAACTTGAACAAAAGTTAGAAAAAAAACTACTCGAAAAAATAAAAAAAATTCTTCTTACAAAACAAACGAATAGAATAAAGACTGCCGAAATTTTCAATGAATTTTTTGAGGTTTATCACCAGTCGAAATTATATTGGATAAACAAAGACAAAAAAAATCAAATTACTAAATAAAGGTAATAGTTACCGTCTTTAGTTTTCATTACGCCCAAACTACTTGTATTGTTGGTTTGACCTCCAATTTTTCGGGGTGCAATTCCCCTAAGTTCCATTTTTATTTGGGTCGCTTATTTTGTATTTAAGAACCCAAACATTTTGTTTGAAGATTAGTTAGATGCCGTCCCTCGTAAAGATGAATCTAACTAATCCAAAGGCAAAAGTATAAATAAAAAATGAAATAAACAAATAAAAAACAAAAAAATGAATTTAATTAACTTACAAGAAGACTTTAATACACACTTGAGATGTATTAAACATTTGGAAATGGTGCGCTGGGGCGGATTTCCAGTATGTCCGCATTGCGAATCCGAAAGAATAACGGCACGTTCAATGATAAAGAAGTCGCCAAGAGGACGTAAAAGAATACGTCCCGAAAAACTTTATCAAACTCCAAAGTACCATTGTAACGGCTGTAACAAGGACTTTACCGTTTTAATGGGGACTATCTTTGAAGGAAGTAAAATGCCTTTAGAAAAATGGTTTATGCTTATAACACTTATGCTTAATGCAAGAAAAGGTATCAGCGCAATGCAAATTCACAGGGATTTAGGAATAACGTATAAGTCAGCGTGGTACTCTGCAATGCGTGTAAGGTGCGCTATGCTTGACCAAGCGCACTTACTGGAAGGAGTGGTTGAAATGGATGAAACGTATATTGGAGGCAAGCCGCGAAAACGCAATACTCCCGACAATGTAGCAAATATAGTATTTCTTTTCCCCCTCATGATTTCCAAGACAATCAAAGAAAGGAACGGAAGGACAGATAGCTCCGAGCAATGGTCGGTATGCCTGATGAAGCGAATCTAATGTTTGTGAAGTTATAGTTGTTGGATGATGGTCGTCGCCAAATATATCTCCCAAAGTCATCATAAAATCAGGATTCTCCGATGCTTCATTTGCCAGCGTGACTTTATAAAGATTAGTATTTCCATAATCATATAAATGTTCATCAGACTCCAAAGTAAAGCTGAAAGTACTGCCTGGTGCACGTTGCGTATGGAATGTATATTCAGGAGTAGCGGTAAATGTTCCTGCACTGACTTTATATTGCATTCGATAAAAATATTTTGTATCAGGTATCAAAGCATGCAAATCAACTTCGTCAGGTATATTTACCGTATTATTAATTGTATTGGTAGTGTTAGTATAAACACCTGTTTGTGTTCCATATTGCAAATAAAACTGAACGCTTTGATCAAATAAAATACTTGCTGTAATTGAAGTGTCCGTGGGGCGACCTAATATGATTGATTTGTTTTGTGCAAGAAGCATTTTACTGCTAGCTTCTAACAGAATACTTATTAAAATAATTTTTTTAAAATTCATTTTTGATTTGGGATTGGTTAATAGTTTAATCATATTTTATATATTTAAATATTATTAGAAGACATCCATTCTCTTTTCAGGCATTCAAATGAAATTATTTTTTCTTTGGTTGGTTATCAGGTCTGAAATAATCCCTTATTTCCAAAACAATTTTTTCGAATTTCTCCAGTTGAGCAAGAGTGCAAATAGCTTTCAATTCCTTTGCCTGCTCATATCTCATCAATTCCATTTTATATTCATTGTCTGCAACTTCTTTTGCGAGAGACTTTATCAAATTCTCTTTAGTAGTTTTATTAAACATCTCTAAATTCATCGAATCTCTTTCGCTTCGGATAATTGTTGCAAGCACTTTTTCTTTTTCAAAATAGTCTGTTCGTAAATTTTTAATCTGTTCCACTTGTTTATCGGTAAGTTGAAGTTCCTTTTGCAAAACAGATGACACATCACGGAAATCATTTTGATTGGGGAACAATTCCGGTCCTTTGTGATGCCTATTGTTTTGCCATAGAAATACACCTATACAAAGCACATTCATAATTGCAAGAACGACAACAAATAAAACCAGTTTTTTTCTTTCTGCGAATATATCCATGGTTTAATTGTTTATTGAAATGGGGTTAATCAATAATTCTTTGGATACTATACTCAGTTCTCCTTTGCGATTTAATGGCCGATGATTATCTTTTTTATTTATTGTTAACAGAAAGCCGATATTAATACTGATAAGCAGTATAACTATTAACACGAACTGAACAGAGCGCGACTTTGATGAGGAAGATGCTGTTTCAATCCTGCTCATTAATTTCAAATTAAGGTCCGATTCGGGATGTATTCTATCCAGCATTTCAAACTCGCTTAGTTTGTTGTTTACAATTTTAGTTAATTCCGTTTCGTTCATTGTTATTTAGGTTAGAAGATTAATATTTTTTATTCAGGCGCTGTTATTAATTATTTTTTAAAATAGTTTTTAATTCATCATTCAGTTTCTTTTTAGCTCTATATAAGCGATTCTGCAGCCATTACTGTTGTATTCATTATTTCAGCAATTTCAGGATTACTGTATCCTTCAATCTTACTCAAGGTAAAAGCAACACGTTGGTTATCGGGCAATGTATTTAATGCGTCATTCATTTCCTGTAATTTTTCTTTTTCTTTTAATGATTTATCAGGCATTGTGCCGCCGCCAATCCAATGCATCACATCATCTATATGAAGTATTTTGCCAACAGAGGTAATACGTTTCTTCCTGTTTCGCTTTTTTATTTCATCCAGCGATTTGGTTACGGCAATGCGATAAATCCATGTGGACAATTTTGCTTCTCCTTTAAAGGAATTAATGGATTTGAACAACTCAATAAATACTTCCTGATACACATCTTCTGCATCTTCTTTATTGAGCAAAAACTTATAGCAGGTATTTAATACACGGTCGCCGTGTTCTCTTATAAGTTGATTATAGGCTGCTTTGTCGCCAAGTTTCAACTTGCTAATCAATTCCTTTTCATCCATAAATAAATTTATTGAGGACGAAATGAATCAATATGCAGACAATTAATAAGGGCAACATTATAACAACAGACGTATATCTTAAATAAAAGTTTAATAAATTAACCAATATTAAAATAAATCTCCAGAACAATAGTTGATTTGTATCACTATTCCTAAAAAAGCGATTAAGCTGTTGAAGGAAAATTATTGCAAGTTTTTTATGCGATTTATTTTTAGAGACAAACACGTAATAGGAAAAAGCCGTATGTATTTAAACATAGCGGCATTCAAAATAAAAAGCAATTAAGATGCTTGAAATCACATCAACCAATTGCCTCTTTACCGCTTAATTAAAATAACGACCGTTCACCTGCCAATATGCTACCGTTCGCAGGATTTGTATTGGTAGTGTAACCTGTCGGGCTTAATTTCGTTTAACATAAAAAGTATTTTTCTTCGCTTCCGTTTTTGAGACAGGCATTGTACTAATTACTACTTACTTAAAACTAAAACACAATGATGAACGAAAAAATGGTTGCCCCATTGCGTATTGCAATACTGGCAGAGATGAAAAAACGCCGGTATATTGGCATATTGAAGAGTGATGATATTATTAATGATATGTGTATCGATTTTAAGGATACTGATTTTACTTTACAGGATTATATTAATAAAATAAACCGTTATTTATTAAAAGAAGAAGTGCTTGACCGTACTTTTAATTTATCGCCCGAAATAAAATCGGAAAACAGTAAAAACTCATCTTCCAGTACCAAATACAGGAGAGCAACCGACCCTGACTATAAAGCAAAACATAATAAACAAAAATGCGATTGGGAAAAGAAAGAAAAGAAAACAAACCCGATTTACAGATTAAAAAGACTGGCTGCACAGGTAGCTACACGGCTGTTTTACAATACACGCAGAAAAAGCAGTGAATGGCAAAAGTGCCAACTGGCGGATGAAGGAAAATGTATCCGTCAGTTAGTAAACGTTCAGTACCAATCGTCGCCTGAATGTCCTTTACAGCATAAATATACATTAAAGAGGGGAAAGTGTTGTCCCAAATAAAATCCTGTTTTTTT
>CAIQBY010000282.1 GCA_903870175.1 uncultured Bacteroidota bacterium | reverse complement strand
GTTTAAATAAATACCCAACAATGGTAAGCAAACATCCAAAAATAATAAATATGATTGAAGTAACTTTTACTTTCATTGAGTTATTTTCATTTTTCGTTTTTCAAAACCTTCCTTATTCTTATTCGCAAGCTGTCCGCAGGCAGCATCAATATCCTTGCCCCGGCTTCTTCTCACGTTTACAATAATGTTTTTGCTCTCCAGATATTTTGCAAAAGCATCGAGTCTTGCTGTTGTTGTCTGTTGAAATTCGCCGTTATCTATCGGATTATATTCTATAATATTTACTTTGCACGGAATGTGTTTACAGAATTTTGCCAAATCCCGGGCATCTTCAATACTGTCATTGAAGTCTTTAAATGCAATGTATTCATACGTTACACGTGTTCCTGTTTTCTCGTAAAAATATTTCAAAGCTTCTGCCAAAGCTTCCAGCGAATTGCTTTCGTTTATCGGCATTATATGATTCCTTTTTTCATCATTCGCAGCGTGTAAAGATAAAGCAAGATTAAATTTAACACCATCGTCACCTAATTTCTTAATCATCTTCGAAACGCCGGCTGTACTTATCGTTATCCGTTGGGGCGACATATTTAATCCTTCCGGAGAAGTAATTTTTTCAACTGAATCCAATACATTTTTATAGTTGAGCAAAGGCTCTCCCATTCCCATATATACAATGTTTGTAAGGGGTATATTATATTTCTGTTCCGCCTGATTTTTTATTAAAACTACCTGATCATATATTTCATCTGCATTCAAATTCCTCAATCTTTCCAGTCTTCCTGTAGCACAGAATTTACAAGTCAAACTGCATCCAACCTGCGAAGAAATACAGGCAGTCATGCGCGTAGTACTCGGTATCAATACCCCTTCCACAATATTGCTATCGTATAATCGGAAAGCATTTTTAATAGTGCGGTCGCTGCTTACCTGCATATCATCCACTGCCACCGCATTTATTACAAAATGTGTATTCAGTAATTCGCGTGTTGATTTCGACAGATTAGTCATTTCATCAAACGTACGTACAGACTTTTTCCATAGCCATTCATATACTTGTTTGGCACGAAAAGCCTTATCTCCGTTTTCAATAAAAACAGTTTTCAGCTCTTCAAGAGATAATGCACGTATGTCTTTTTTCAATGGGTACGGATAACAAATAATAACTATTTTGCGAAAGTGAAGTGCAAAACTACTAATATATTGTGAGTTGAACATTATATTCAAAATTCCATTTAAAATAAAACAATAAAGAATTAAGAGCCCTTCTTATTTTATTTAACTTTGTCTGAAATTAAAATACGATTAGCAATGAGTCAGATTTTATTAAATCTTAAAGACGAGAGCAAAAAAAATGTTCTTATGAATTTCCTGAAAAGCTTAAATTATGTAAGTGTTCAACAGCTTAACAATAAAGATGTAATTATTACTGAGTCGGAAAAAAAGATTATGCGTGAACGTCATAAAAAAGCAAAACCCGATGACTTTAAAAATTGGGATGATATAAAAGATTCATTCAAAATTAATGAATGAAAAACTTTAATATTAATGTTTACGAAGAAGCCTCTTCTGATTTAAAATATGCATTAAACTATTATAAAAAAATAAGTCCTGCGCTTGCAAGGAAGTTTTTAACTGCTGCAAATTCTTCTTTCAATGATTTAAAGAAAAATCCTTTTTATCAAATTCGTTATGATAATTTCAGATTGAAAGTAATTAAAGGTTTCCCTTACGTGATTCATTTTATTGTTGAAGAAAAAACTAAAACTGTTTTTGTTTATGGTATTCGCAATTCACATCAAAACCCTGAAACAACTTATTTCATTACAAAATAAATAAAATGTTTTAAAGTTTTATTTTTTCTATGCGCTACATTTCCGCCGATTATATATTTCCGATTTCTTCCGAACCTGTTAAAAACGGAATAATTTCCGTTGATGTTGATGGAACAATTATAGATGTAAATTCACCTTCCAGACGTCATCCTGAGCTTGTCGAAGGGCTAAATACTGAATCTGAAATTGAATATCACAAAGGAATTATTTGCCCGGGATTTATTAATACACATTGCCATCTCGAACTTTCTTATCTGTATAAACATATTTCTGAAAATGACGGAATGACAGGGTTTATAAAGGAACTGGTAAGCAAACGATTTGCTTTTTCTGAAGAACAAATCCAACAATCAATTATTGAAGCCGAAGCAGCAATGATTAAAAACGGAATAGTGGCAGTTGGCGATATATCCAATAACAACAGCACATTCAATCAAAAATCAAAAGGTAATTTATTGTATCATACATTTATTGAAATATTCAATATGGATGATG
>CAIQBY010000281.1 GCA_903870175.1 uncultured Bacteroidota bacterium | reverse complement strand
TGCGCTATCATACGTCATTGGAATACCTGAAACAAAAAAGTCAACGGCATCATGGAATTCGCGATAACGCAACTCCAATTCGCCTTTCAGAAGTTTTCCTTTGTCATCTGCAAAAGCATTTTTTGGAACAATTAATTTCGAGCCGGTCTTGAAATCAAGCGTAGCACCTTTTTCTGCAATAACTTTATAAATAGTATATTCAATATTTATATTTTTTAATGGGGGGGAAATACAAGGCTTTGCTTCTTCCTTTTTATAAAAATCAGCTAAGGCAATGCTGTCTTTATTGGTTGTTAATTGTTGGTTAATAGTTGTTGGATGCTTATTGTTGAGTAAAAGAACAGTAGAGACAACTGCTGCAACTATTACTACACTTGATAAGAACCAGGGCTTTTTTAAAAAAGTTTGATTTACTATTGAACTGTGTTTCAAAACCGAATTAAAATCTTTTCTCTTTACGATTTCTTCCGAGCTTAGTTCAGGACGGTTGACATTCACTTTTCGTTTCATTGTTTTTTTTATAAATTTTTTATCATATTGTTTTGTTTTATTGTTTAACCACCCTATTAAACTCTAAACTACCATAACCATAATTTTTATTACTAATCCAATACTTTCTTTAATTTATCAAGTACCCTGTATGTTTTTACTTTAGCATTATTTTCAGTAATGTCAAGTATATCGGCAATTTGCTTGAACGAACGTTTTTCGAAAAAGCGCATCTCTATCAATTGCAATTCATCTTCTTCAAGCTGTTCTCCAATTATATCCACTATTTTATCATGGTATTTATCAATTTTTGTTTGTTCGTATTCTTCAAAAATAAGATAAACACTTACCGAATCAATATTTACTGTTCTAATAGCATTAGCATCGCGAAACAAATCATTGAGCTCATTCAATGCAATTCTGAAAAGCCAGGAAGCAAAAGGAACTCCTCTATATTCATATCTTTTCAATTTATCCAAAGCTTTCATAAATACCTGCTGAGTGGTATCAAAGGCAAGTTCCTTATCATCGAGCCTTTGAAAAACGAATCTGAAAATAGCTTCATAATAGGTATCATATAAAACGGCAAATTGTGCAGGATTCTTTTTAGCAGCCTCTATTCTCCCTTGTTCATTGGCTAATTCGGTTTCTGTAAAGTGATATTTTGAAGTTTCCTGCATAGATTTTATTACTCCATTTATTGTTATAACGACATTATTTGAAAAAGATACAGATTTTGTAGAATTATTTTATTTTGTTTCAAAATATAATTCAATTCGATGTCAACAGGACTTTCACATTTCGGATAATCAGATAACGCAAATAAATTAATATTATTGTCTTTCACTATTATATAGTATGAATTGTGTAACGCAACAGTCAATTTATTAAAATTTTATAAAGATACATTTTTCAAACCATCTGTTTAATACATTATATTTGCCACTTAAAATAATTGTCAATATGAAAAATATTAATTTGAAAGCAATAGTGCCGATAGTGGCTGCAATTGTAATTTTTATCGTTTTAACTTTCGGATATTTTACTCCTTTATTAAAAGGTAAAGTAATCGAGCAAAGCGATATGATGCAAAACAAAGGTATGTCGAAGGAAATAGTTGATTTCCGTGAGAAATATCATTCCGAACCATTATGGACCAACTCTATGTTCGGTGGTATGCCGGCATATCAAATTGCAATCAAATATCCATCCAATTTGGTAACTCCTTTGCGGAATGCTTTTATGTTATGGTTTCCTACCCCTGCAAATATGGTGTTCTCTTATATGTTAGGATTCTTTATTTTGCTTTTAGTACTTAAAGTTGACAGATGGCTAGCTATTGTCGGCTCTATAGGATTTGGTTTTTCAGCCTTCTTCTTTCTCATTATCGATGCAGGGCACAATACACAGGCGCTGGCAATTGCATACATGGCGCCGGTATTTGCAGGAGTCATTCTTGTTTGCAGAGGAAAATATTTATTGGGAGCAGCAGCTCTAGGTTTATTCATGTCATTGGAATTACTTTGTAATCACCCGCAGGTAGCGTATTATCTCATTTTATTCCTGATGATATATGTTATTTTCGAATGGGTAGCGCGTATCAGGGCTAAAGAATACAATCATATTTTTAAGAGTCTGGGTGTATTTATTATTGTGGCAATGTTAGC
>CAIQBY010000280.1 GCA_903870175.1 uncultured Bacteroidota bacterium | reverse complement strand
GGAAGAACTATTACAGAAAAGAAACTACATTTGTAAACCAATTTCAGGACTAAAAATGTATTGTAAACTTATATCAGGATTAATTATATAAACTGTAAACTTTTTTTAGGATGAGACAAAGTAAGGCTTTCCAGTCGTCCTTTGATAGGATGGCTTTGTAAAGTATTTTTGAGGTGGTTTGCATTGTTGTTGTTTTATTTTGTTTCCCTTCGACTCCGCTCAGTGACCAAAATCCGCTCAGTGTTCAAAATCCGCTCAGTGACCAAAATGCTAAATGACCGAAGTTCAGGGTGATGTTTTATTCTGTCGGCTAAAGTAATTAATTAAACTATCAATGCAGGAAAAGAAAGTGAAGTTTTTGGAAATAAGGGGGCAGCACTAATACCTCATCCCCTACCCTTCTCCTTGTCCTTCGACTGCGCTCAGGATGACGAGGAGAAGGGAGCCTTTGTGTGAAGTACTCTATACATATAGTTTGTCAGGTTCTGCCCCCTCTCCTCTTTTTCGAGGAGAGAGCCTGTCCCGTTTTTTCGGGAGGATAAAGGGGTGAGGTCTAGAAAGACATTGTAATTATTTTTTGCCTTTTGTCAGGCAGCATTAACCTCAAAGAAATAAAATTTCCTTTGCCTAATTTGACTAATTTTGCAAACTTTTAAATTAAAGAATGGCAAAGCCAAAACAAATAGAAGATTTAAACGCTAAAGAATACATTATTATTAAAGGTGCACGCGTGCATAACCTTAAGAATATTGATGTGGCCATACCGCGTAATAAATTAGTTGTGATTACCGGCTTGTCGGGCTCCGGAAAATCTTCTCTGGCATTTGATACTCTTTATGCCGAAGGGCAAAGGCGTTATGTAGAGAGTCTGTCATCGTATGCCCGCCAGTTTCTTGGCAGGATAGATAAGCCGGAGGTTGATTATATCAAAGGTATATCGCCCGCAATTGCTATCGAGCAGAAGGTAAATTCGCGCAATCCCCGATCTACTGTCGGCACATCTACTGAGATATATGATTATCTTAAATTGTTATTTGCCCGGATAGGAAAAACTATTTCCCCTGTTTCCGGAAATCAGGTAAAACGTGATACAGTAGCTGATGTAGCCGAATATATTAACTCGATAAAACCGGAAACCAAAATTTTAATTCTTTCTCCTCTTAAACCTCATAAGGATAAACCTCTGAAAAAACAGTTGGAATTATTGTCACAGCAAGGTTTTACACGTATACAACAAAATGGAGAAATAAAAAAGATAGAAGAGTTTATTGAAACTAAGTTCTCGGAAAAGGAACAGATTTTTATCGTTGTTGATCGTTTAACGGTTCGTCCGGATGATGAAGACAATGATAATCGTATCTCCGATTCTGTTCAGACTGCTTTTTATGAAGGTGACGGGGAAAGTGTGATTGAAATTATAAATGAGGAAGAAAGTATAAAGCCAAAAGCTAAAAGTCAAAAGTCAAAAGTTAAGAAAGACAATTCGAAATCAAGAACTTTTTCCAATCGTTTTGAACTTGATGGGATGACATTTGAAGAACCTACTACACATTTTTTCAGTTTCAACAATCCAATAGGTGCATGTAAAAATTGTGAAGGATTTGGAAGTGTTATCGGCATTGACCCGGACTTGGTTATTCCAAATAAAAATCTTTCCGTTTTTGAAGAAGCAATTGTGTGCTGGAAAGGAGAAAAAATGAGTGAGTGGAAAAATATGCTGGTCAACAATTCTCATAAATTCGACTTTCCCATTCATCGTTCTTATCACGATTTAACTGACAAAGAAAAAAAATTGCTTTGGACAGGAAACAAGCACTTTGCGGGGTTAAATGATTTTTTTAAACACCTCGAAAAAGAAGCATATAAAATTCAATACCGTGTTATGTTGTCGCGTTATCGTGGCAAAACGGTTTGTCCGGAATGCAATGGAACCCGCTTGCGCAAAGATGCAACATACGTTAAAGTGGCTGATAAATCAATCAATGATATAGTATTGATGCCGGTTTCAGACTCGCTTAACTTTTTTAAGCAACTTAAACTATCTAAATATGATGTGGAAGTTTCGAAACGAATTTTGATTGAAATCACTAATCGATTGAGATTTTTAAATGAAGTAGGTTTAGGTTATCTCACATTAAATCGATTATCAAATACATTATCCGGCGGAGAATCTCAAAGGATAAACCTGGCTACATCACTTGGCAGCAGCCTTGTCGGCTCTATGTATATTCTGGACGAACCAAGTATTGGATTGCATTCACGAGATACTTCGCGACTCATAAAAGTGCTGTATGCCTTGCGTGATATAGGAAATACAGTGATAGTGGTAGAACACGATGAAGAAATAATGCGTGCTGCCGACCAGCTTATTGATATAGGTCCCTTAGCTGGAACACATGGCGGTGAGCTGATTTTCCAGGGTAATCATAAAGAGTTGGAAACCGAAACGAGAAGTTTAACTGCCTTGTATTTAACAGGAAGGGAGAAAATTGAAGTCCCTGCACAACGTAGAAACTGGAATCATTTTATTGAACTGAATGGTGTACGGGAAAATAATTTAAAAGGTATTAATGTCAGATTCCCGCTTAATACAATTACTGTGGTAACAGGCGTTTCCGGAAGCGGTAAGACTTCACTTGTAAAACGTGTATTATATCCAGCATTAAAAAAACTGCATGGAGGATTTGGCGAACAGACGGGAAGTTTTGATAAATTATCAGGTGATTTCAATAGTATTTCTGCTGTTGAAATGATTGACCAAAACCCTATAGGTAAGTCCACACGCTCCAATCCGGTAACATATGTAAAAGCGTATGATGAAATTCGAGCCCTGTTTGCCGACCAGCAATTAGCTAAAAACAGAGGTTATAAACCGTCTCACTTTTCGTTTAATGTGGATGGGGGCCGCTGTGAAGTTTGCGAAGGAGAAGGAGAAGTGCAGATAGAAATGCAGTTTATGGCTGACATACATTTAGTCTGTGAAGCTTGTAACGGCAAGCGTTTCAAACAGGATATACTTGAAATCACATATCAGGAAAAAAACATCTCAGATATATTGAATATGACTGTTGATGATGCAATTACTTTTTTTGAACGACCTGTACAGCCAACAAATACTGAGAAAAAACTTGTCCAGAAACTAAAACCATTGTCTGATGTAGGTTTGGGTTATGTTCATCTTGGGCAATCATCAAGCACTCTAAGCGGTGGAGAAGCGCAACGAATTAAACTTGCTTCCTCCTTAGGAATAGGTCAGAACAGCTCTACTCCTACTCTATTTATTTTTGATGAACCTACGACAGGTCTGCATTTTCATGATATAAGTAAATTACTTTACGCCTTCAATGCATTGGTAAAGCAAGGACATTCGTTAATTGTTATTGAGCATAATGCTGAAATAATTAAATGTGCCGACTGGGTTATTGACTTGGGACCAGATGGTGGAACAAATGGAGGAAACCTAGTGTTTCAAGGTGTTCCTGAAGACTTAATTATATGCAAAGAATCTTATACGGGCCAATATCTTAAAGATAAACTATAAAGACTCAATAAGAATTTTGTTAATTCTTATTGAAGATTACAACATAAGATATTTAGCTGCTAATCGAATCTTCTTCTTTAAATTGCAATTCGAACAACCGCTTGTATTGCCCATTTTGTTTCAGTAATTGCTGATGATTTCCCATCTCAATTATCTCACCTTTATCCATCACAATAATTTTATCTGCCTTTTGAATGGTTGCCAATCGGTGTGCAATAATAATGGAAGTGCGACCTTTGGTAAGTATTTCAATTGCATTCTGAATAAGCTTTTCCGATTCAGTATCAATAGAAGAAGTAGCTTCATCCAAAACCAATATTCTTGGATTATAAACATAAGCACGAATAAAAGAAATCAACTGCCTTTGCCCCACTGATAACATAGCACCTCGTTCCATAGCGTTGTAATCATAACCATTTGGCAGCTTTGAAATAAATTCGTGAGCCCCTACAATCTTTGCAGATTCAATTATTTTCTCTCTTGTGATTTCAGGATTGTTAAGTGAAATATTATTTGCCAAAGAATCAGAAAATAGAAATACATCCTGTAGCACAACACCAATATTTTTCCTCAACGATGAAAGCTCATAATCACGAACATCAATGCCGTCAATAGTTATCGAACCTTTATTATATTCATAAAAACGATTCAGCAAATTGATAATGGAAGATTTACCGGCACCAGTAGCACCAACCAAAGCAACTGTTTCTCCTTCTTTAACAGAAAAAGAAACATCCTTTAAAACCCAGTCTTCATTATTATATGCAAACCAGACATTTTTCAATTCTACATTTCCATTAATTTGAGTTGCTGTTCTTGTTCCTTTATTTTCAATAATTTCATTTGTATCAAGCACCTTGAATACACGGTCAGAAGAAACCATTCCCATTTGCAACGTATTGAATCTATCTGCTAACTGACGTATTGGACGGAACATCATATTCAAAAACATTATAAATTCCACAAGCTGTCCCATTGATGTTACACTTTGTAAAATCTCCCGTCCGCCCCACCAAACAAGCAAACCAAGTGATGTCGAAGAAAGTATTTCCACCACTGGAAAGAAAATTGAATATGCCATTATCGAGCGGATATTTGCATCTCGATGTTTCGTGTTTATTTCATCAAACTTATTCATTTCCGCTTTCTCTCGATTGAAAATCTGAACAATATTCATCCCTGTAATATGCTCCTGCACAAAGGCATTGAGGCGAGCCACCTGTGTTCGTACATCCTGAAAAGATGCTGCTACTGACTTCTTAAAAATGTATGTTGCAAAAAGCAAAACAGGTATTGGAATAAGTACAATTAAAGTCAATCGGTAATTTAAAAACAGCATCACCCCGAGTATCACAAACAGCTTTAATAAATCACCGATGATTGAAATCAATCCATCCGAAAACATATCCGCTATTACCTCAGTGTCCGATACAGCTCGCGTCACAAGAGTGCCTATTGGAGTATTGTCATAATATTTAAGTCGTAAACCGGAGATGTGTTTGTACAATTGAATACGTAAATCCTTGATGATATTCTGCCCCAGACGATTCGTCAAAAAAGAATCGGAAAATTGCATTACTGCTTCCAGCGTTAATAATCCGATAAGTATCATCGTCATATTTAACAGCATCGGCGCATTGTGTTTCGTCACGAAATTATCAAAAGTATATTGAATTAATATAGGCCGAATAGGAGACACGAATGCGAATGTAACTGTTGCCAGCACTGCCAGTGCAAAATTCCCCTTGTAAACCTTTGCATAACTTAGTATTCGTTTCAGAATAGCAAAATCAACTGTTTTGCCTGTTATTTTATTTTCTTTCGACATTAATATCCTTTAATTTTCATTTTTAAATCTTCCCAACAATAACAAAAAAACATTCCTTCATTCTTACACTGCTTCGCCAATCCAATCTTTATATTCAATCTTCATTAAATATAAACCGCAAGCCGGCACAGATAAACCTGCTTCTGAGCGAGTTTTACTTTCTATTACTTTCCTGAATTCCTCCAAAGTTATTTTCCCTTTTCCCACTTTTAGTATCGTTCCAACAATTGCACGAACCATATCCCTCAAAAATCGATTCGCTGAAATCGTAAAGACTATAAAATACTCATCCTCCCGCCATTCCGCCAGGTACAGTTTACAAATATTGGTTTTGTTTTGCGTATTGCTTTTCGCAAAAGCTGAAAAGTCTTCGTATTCAAACAAAATCTGCGACGCTTTGTTCATTGCATCTACATCCAATTTTCCGTAAAGAAAATATGCTTTATCTGTTTCAAACGGGTTTTTCTTTTTCGTGATAATATATTGATACGTCCGCCGGAACGCATCATAGCGAGCAGATGCTTTTTCACCAACTTTAAATATGCGTTGAATAGCAATATCCTTAGGCAATGCATGATTAAATTTTAGAATCCAATGATCATGATTTTCAATTAAATCTTCTTTCGCTGTATCAAAATGTGCGAAGTATTGTTTAGCGTGAACCCCTGTATCTGTTCGGCCGCAGCCCATTACCGTAGTCGGCTCATTCAACAATCGTGACAGCATTTCATTTAGAATTTGCTGAATCGTATGCTTCGAATTTTTTTGAACCTGCCAACCACTGTAAGCGGTTCCATTATAGGAAAGTTGAAGAAAATAGCGTTTGGCTTTTGGCATTTATATCTTTTAAAAAGAGGACAAAGGTAGATTAATTTGGGGAGGATTTATAAATTTCAAAACCCGAAAATGAAAACAAAAGAATAAAAAGAAAGATGGATTTACAACCTTCCTCCTTGCGGGGAGGAATTTGACAGGTAGCAGAATGGTGATTCGCCCAAATAAAAATAATGCGAAAAAAGAATTCTTAAAAAATTTTAAAAGTGATTTCAGGTTAACACTTTTTAACAGCCAGGAAGGTTGAATTTATTAGTTGTGGAGTACTTTTGCACTCGTCGAAAAACTGTTATAAAACATTTACTAATTAATAAAAAACAATGACTGATATTAAAGAATTAAACGAACGAATTCAGCGCGAATCTGCTTTTGTTGACTTGCTTACCCTTGAAATGGATAAGGTGATAGTGGGGCAAAAATATATGGTGGAACGACTGCTGATTGGCTTGCTATCGAACGGACATATTCTGCTGGAAGGTGTGCCGGGATTGGCAAAAACACTTGCTATAAAATCGCTGGCGAATACTATTCACGCTAACTTCAGCAGGATTCAGTTTACGCCTGATTTGTTGCCCGCCGATTTGATTGGTACAATGATTTACAGTCAGAAAAAAGAAGAGTTTACAGTAAAACACGGTCCGATATTCGCGAATTTTATTTTGGCGGATGAGATTAACCGTGCTCCGGCAAAGGTGCAAAGTGCTTTGCTTGAAGCGATGCAGGAGAAACAAGTAACGATTGGTGAACAGACTTTCAAGTTGCCGAATCCGTTTTTGGTACTTGCTACACAAAACCCTATTGAGCAGGAAGGTACGTATCCATTGCCTGAAGCGCAGGTTGACCGTTTTATGTTGAAGGTGGTTATCGGTTATCCGAACAAGGAAGATGAGCGTAAAATTATTCGTCAGAACCTTGCAGCTGAATATCCATCGGTGAACCAGATATTGAAAACAGAAGATATTTTGAATGCGCGCAAAGTGGTGAAGGATGTATATATGGATGAGAAAATTGAGAAATACATTGTTGATATTGTGTTTGCGACTCGTTTTCCGGCTGAATATAAACTGAACAAATTTGAAGGCTTGATAAGTTTCGGTGGTTCGCCACGTGCAAGTATCAACCTTGCGATGGCTGCAAAGGCTTATGCTTTCATCAAACGCAGAGGGTATGTGATACCGGAAGATGTTCGTGCAATATGTACTGATGTGCTGCGTCACCGTATTGGCTTGACATACGAGGCGGAAGCTGAAAATATTACTTCGGAGAATATTATAAGTGAGATATTGAATGTGATAGAAGTGCCATAGGCAAATTCCACTTCGGATTTATGGAAACAGCAGAACTTTTAAAGAAGGTCAGAAAAATTGAGATTAAAACACGTGGTCTCTCCAACCAGATATTTTCGGGGGAGTATCATAGTGCTTTTAAGGGTAGAGGTATGACTTTTAGTGAGGTTCGGGAATATCAGCCGGGTGATGATATTCGTTCGATTGACTGGAATGTGACGGCGAGATTTAATACTCCTTTCGTAAAAGTATTTGAAGAGGAGCGTGAAATGACGGTGATGCTGCTGGTGGATGTGAGTGCTTCGGGCGAATTCGGAACACAAAAACAATTGAAACAAGAGTTGATTACTGAACTTTGCGCAGTGCTCGCTTTTTCTTCGATACAGAACAATGATAAGATTGGAATTATTTTCTTTACCGATAAGATAGAGAAATTTATTCCGCCGAAAAAAGGTAAGAGTCACGTGTTGCGCATCATTCGCGACTTGATTGAATTTAAACCTGAACATAAAAAAACAAATATTGAACTTGCTTTAAAGTATTTGACAGGTGTAATAAAAAAGAGAAGTATCGCTTTTATTATATCCGATTTTATGGATGATAATTTTACTGATGCATTGAAAATTGCAAATAAAAAACATGATTTGGTTGCGCTTCGGATTTATGATAAACGTGAGCAGGAGCTGCCTAATGTAGGGTTGGTGAAATTTGTAGATGCTGAATCAGGAACCATAAAATGGATTGATACTGCTGATAAAAGTGTGCGTACCCATTTTGCTGCTTCGGCTAAAAGACGTGAAGCATATTTAAAAGAAGCGTTTAATAAAAGTGGTGTAGATACTGCAAACATTAATACTGCAGAATCGTATATTCAGCCGTTGACGAATTTATTTAAGAGGAGATAAAAAGTACAGAGTATCAAGTACAAAGTATTATGATACTATAATGAGAACAAAAGAGAAATGAAATTGAGAATAAAAAATATAAAGTTAATGCCAGCAGCCTTATTGTTGTGTGGATTGATATTTATTTCGTTTTCAACTTCGGCACAGGAAATAAAGGCTACTGCTACACTTGACAGCAATACTATTAAGATTGGTCAGCAGGTAAAATTGAAACTTAGTATTCAATATAAAGTTGACAATGGCAAACAAATAAAAATACAATGGCCTGCAATAGCTGATACGCTTCGCAAAGAAGTAGAAGTGGTTGGTCAGTCGAAGCTGGATACTGTTGTACCTGATAAGAATAATCCGTTCCAGTTTATACAATCCAAAACACTTTACATTACTTCTTTTGATTCAGGATATTGGGCTATTGCGCCATTGAAATTTATGGTGAATGGCGACACTAATGGTGTTTATACGGAACCATTGCTGTTGCACGTTGGCGGAATGTCAGTAGATACAACGATTGCAATAAAAGATATCAAGCCGCCATTTGCCCAGGATTACTCATTTGTTGATTGGCTAAAGGATAATATGTATGTAGTGTGGGGTACACTGATTGCTATACTTGTAATAATAATAGTTATTTATCTGGTGCGAAGATTCAGAAAGGTGGAGCAGCCAATGGTCGCAGTAAATGTGCCAAAAATACCGGCACATATTATTGCATATGAGAAGCTGGAAAAACTGAAAGGTGAGAAATTGTGGCAAGAAGGAAAAATGAAATTATATTATAGTTCGCTGACTGATATAGTGCGCGAATACATAGAGAATCGCTTTAAAATACAGGCATTGGAACAAACAACAGATGAAATATTATATGGCTTCCGCAATGTTGCGATAGATGAAGAAAACAAAACAAAATTGAAACAGGTATTGATTTTATCTGACTTGGTGAAGTTTGCGAAAGAGCAACCTACACCAACAGAAAATGAAGCGTGCCTTGAAAACAGTTATGCATTTATCAGCGGAACTAAAAAAGAAGAAGAATTAATACCAAATAAATAAGAAGCAGTGTTTGATTTTTTCAACGATATAACTTTTGCCAACAAGGAATTATTCTGGTTGATGTTGCTAATTCCAGCAATTGCCGGATGGTACATCTGGAAGAATAAAACCTTTACTGCAGAATTGAAAGTATCAACAATACATGGATTTGATGGAATAAAAAAATCAGTAAAACAATATTTTCGTCACGTAGGAATTGTTTTGAGATTAATAGCAATTGCTTTGATAATAGTTGTTTTGGCGCGTCCTCAATCACGTTCCAGTTTTAAGGATGTGAAAACGGAAGGTATTGACATTGTAATCTGTCTGGATATTTCGGGCAGTATGTTATCGAAAGATTTTAAGCCAAACCGAATAGAAGCAGCGAAAGAAGTGGCTCAGGATTTCATTGACAGCCGCCCGAATGATAGAATAGGTTTGGTAATATTCAGTGGAGAAAGCTTTACACAATGTCCGTTGACAACAGACCACGCAGTATTAAAAAACTTATTTGCAGGAATTCATACAGGAATGGTTGCTGATGGAACAGCGATAGGTAACGGACTAGCAACAGCTGTTTCAAGAGTAAAAGACAGCAAGGCAAAAAGCAAGGTTGTGATATTATTGACTGATGGTGTGAATAACCAAGGTTCGATTGCGCCGCTTACTGCTGCAGAAATAGCAAAAGCATTTGGCGTACGCGTATATGATGTTGGAATAGGAACTATGGGTAAAGCCCTTGCTCCTATTGCAATGTATCCTGATGGAAGTTATCAGTACGGATATGTTGATGTGCAAATTGATGAAAAAACGTTGGGTGAAATTGCAGACATGACTGGTGGAAAATATTTCCGAGCAACGGATAATGATAAGCTGAAAAGCATTTATAAAGAGATTGACAGATTGGAGAAGACGATTTTTGAAGAGAAGAATTTCACTAATAAGGCCGAGCATTTTTTACCATTTGCAATTGGTGCAGCTTTGCTATTGCTGGCTGAATTTTTATTGAGAAACATATTATTAAAAAGCATTCCGTAAATAATGTATCAGTTAGAACATAAATTTTATTTATATGCTTTGGGCTTGATTCCTTTGTTCATACTTATTTACCTGTTGGTGAATATCTGGAGGAAACGAGCATTGAAAAACTATGGTGACATGTCTGTTATTCAACAGTTGTTTGCTGATGTTTCAAAAGCTAAACGATTCTGGAAATTTGTTCTGTTTACAACCGCATTTACCTTTTTAATTATAGGAATAGTAAATCCTCAGGTTGGAACTAAACTGGAAGAAGTAAAAAGAAAAGGTGCTGATTTGATGATTTGTCTGGATATATCAAACAGTATGAAAGCCGAAGATTTACAACCGAACAGACTGGAAAAAGCCAAACAAGCCATCTCTAAATTGCTGGATAAATTAGAAGGTGATCGGATTGGAATAGTTGTGTTTGCAGGACAGGCATATGTTCAGTTGCCGATAACTACTGATTATTCTGCAGCAAAATTATTTCTTGAAAGTATCAATACAGATTTAATTCCGACACAAGGAACTGATATTGGCGGAGCGATTGATTTGGCCGTTGAGTCATTTGGCAAAGATGTAGGAAAAAACAAAGCGATTGTAATTATTACGGACGGAGAGGATCATGAAGAAGGTGCTGTGAAAGCATCGGCAGCAGCAGCAGAGAAGGGAATTGTAATTCACACTATCGGGATGGGTTCGGTGGAAGGTGCTCCAATACCTGTGTACAAGGGAACAGTACGTGAAGGATTCAGAAAAGATAAAGAAGGAAATACGATTGTTACCAAATTAAATGAACAGGCTTTGCAGGAAATTTCCGCTGCCGCAAATGGAATATTTGTACGAGCTTCCAACTCAGATGCCGGCTTAAACAATGTATTGGAGGCTGTTAATAAATTAGAGAAAAAACAATTTGACAGTAAAATGTACAGTGACTATGAAGACCGTTTTCAATGGTTTATTTCAGCAGCCTTGTTACTATTAATCATTGAAACATTTTTATCAGAAAGAAAAAGCAAGTTGTATCAACGCTTAAATTTATTTGGAAATGATAAATAGTATTAAGTATGAAGTATTAAGTATTAAGAAAAGAAGAACACTTCTTCTCTTACTATGCTTGCTCGTGCTATCAACTGTATCATTTGCTCAACAAGATAAAAAATTTATTCGTGAGGGTAATAAAGCGTATGAGAATAAAAAATACAATGAAGCGGAAAAGGATTACAGTAAGGCTTTGAATAAAAACAAGGATTCGTATAAAGGTGCATTTAACCTTGGGGATGCTTATTATCAGCAAAAGAAATATGAAGAGGCGGCAGAGCAATATCAGGCGGCAACTCGCATGGCAAAGTCAAAAGACACCTTAGCAAAAGCATATCACAATCTTGGAAATGCGCTATTAAAATCAAGAAAATATGAAGATGCGCTGGATGCTTATAAAAATTCATTGAAGAATAATCCTAATGATGAAGATACACGTTATAATTATTCGTATGCACAACAAATGCTGAAACAACAGCAGCAACAACAAAAACAGGATAAAGACAAGAAAGATAATAAAGACAAGAAGGACGATAAGAAAAAAGATCAGAAAGATAAAAACGATAAGGACAAAAAAGACAAGAATAAGAAAGACGAAAAGCAGAAACAAGACAAGGACAAAGAGAATAAAGAGAAGGATAAAAAAGAAGAACAAAAAATTTCCAAAGAAGATGCAAAACGTTTGTTAGATGCGTTGCAGAATGACGAAAAGAATCTTCAAGACAAAATGAAGAAAGCAAAAGTGAAAGGTGCGAAGACAACTATTGAAAAGGATTGGTAATTTTGTTTAAAGTTAACTAAAAGTGAAAAAGATTACTTATATATTACTTTTATTTGTTGCGATTGGAAATACTGCAATTGCACAAAAGTTTACTGCATCGGCAAGTAAAACTAAGGTGGCTGTGGGTGAAACATTCCAGCTTACCTATTCATTAAATGCAAACGGCAGCAATTTTAAAATGCCTGCATTGAATGAATTTGATGTGTATTCCGGTCCTAATCAAAGTACATCCATGTCTTTTGTGAACGGTGCAATGAGCCAATCTATTTCATTGTCTTATATTTTATCTGCAAAAAAAGAAGGTAAGATTACGATTCAGCCCGGAAGTGTAAGCGTTAATGGGGCGGCTGTCCAATCGAATTCATTAGTTATTGAAGTTGTGAAAGGCTCACCAACGACACAAAATCCGCAGAACCCGAACAATCCTAATCAGCAACAGCAAAATCCTACAGCACCTTCCAGTGAAGATGTTGGCAATAATTTATTTGTTAAAACAACAGTAAACAAAACAAAAGTTTATCAGGGCGAACAAATTACAATTACTCATAAAGTATATACACGATACCAGTTGAGAGGTTTTCAGGATATTAAGTTTCCTGACTATACAGGTTTTTGGTCGCAGGATGTGCCGTCAAATAATCAGCAAATACAACTTACAAATGAGAATGTGGATGGTGTAGTTTATAGTGTTGCTGAATTAAAACGGACTTATTTATTTCCTCAACGAAGTGGCAAACTAACAATAGAACCAATGAAAGTGGAAGTTGTTGTTCGAAAACAATCGAACAGACAACCACGTGATATTTTTGATCAGTTTTTTGGCGGAGGATATGTTGATGCAAATTATTCAGTGAAAAGCAAACCTATAACAATTGATGTTATTCCTTTGCCTGAAGCAAATAAACCTGCTGGATTTGCAGGTGCTGTAGGAGATTTTTCTTTCAAAGCTGAAGTTAATAAAGATAAAGTAAAAGCAAATGACGCTATAAATTTGACAGTTACGATTACCGGAAAGGGGAATATTAAATTGGTTGACCCATTGAAAGTTAATTTCCCTGAAGACTTTGAAACATACGATGCCAAGACAAAAGAGAATATTTCAGCAACTGTAAATGGCGTGAGTGGAAGTAAAACTTTTGACTATCTGGCGATTCCACGACATGAAGGAGATTATAAAATAAGCGATATAAATTTCAGTTATTTCGACCCCGAAAAAAAACAATACATAACACTTCCTTCTCCTGAATTTAAAATTCATGTAGATAAAGGGAAAGATGGTGAAGGTGGCGCCAGTGTATTTAATCCGAGAAACAAGGAAGATGTAAAAGTATTGGGAAATGATATTCGTTATATTAAAACAAACAATATAATTTTACGACCAAAGGAAAATTATTTCTTTGGGTCAACCTTATTTTATTTAGGTTTAATTTCTCCGTTTATTCTTTTCCTTGCTTTTATTATTATCCGCAGAAAACGAATAGAGCAAAACAAAGATGTAGTGGCTGTAAAAAGCAGGAAAGCAACCAAAATGGCTAAGAAACAACTTTTGCTTGCTGAAAAACATTTAAAATCGAATAATAAGGAATCATTTTATGTGGAAATTTTTAAAGCGCTTTACGGTTATGTGGGTAACAAATTAAATATTCCGACCGCCAATTTGAATAAGGAAACTATTACTGACTCTTTAAGAATAAAAGGTGTAACTGAAGCAACTATTCAGCAATTAATGTCGACACTTGACAATTGTGAGTTTGCACATTATGCTCCAACTACAGTTTCCGGTGACTTGAAAAGTATATATTATAATACGGTAGAATTAATTACTAAAATTGAAAATGAAATTAAATAGTCTTTTACTTATACTTCTTTTCTCGTTTTCATTATCGGTAACAGCCAATGAAAATAAAGTAATTCTGGATAGTGCGAATGCAGCCTACTCTAAGGGCGATTATTTCAAAGCAATAAAGCTTTATGACAGCGTCCTGAATAATAGTACGGTTGCTCCTGAAATTTATTTCAATCTTGGCAATGCATATTATAAAACAAATAATATCGGATACGCAATTTTGAATTATGAGCGTGCCAAGAAACTAGCACCAGATGATGAAGATATTATTGTGAATTTGAAACTCGCAAATCAAAAAACAGAAGATAAAATAGAAGCGGCTCCTCAATTATTTTTGACTACGTGGAAGAATGGCATTGTGGATTTGATGAGTGAAAAGATCTGGTCGGAATTATGTATTGTACTTATTGTTTTTTCTTTGATACTATTTGCAGTTTATATTTTCTCGGCTAATAGAGGCGTGAAACAGATTGGATTTTTTGGCGGCAGCACTCTTATATTGGCTTCTATATTTATTTTTTTTATTGCACGCCACAAATATGAACTTACCAAAAACAGTGAAAATGCAATTATTACCGCGCCTACAGTAACTGTTACAGGCTCTCCTAATGAAAAGGGCACCAAACTATTTATACTTCACGAGGGCACCAAAGTGAACATTACCGAGGAAGACGGCAGCTGGACAGAGATAAAGATTGCCAACGGCAATGTTGGTTGGGTTCCAAGCAAAAGTTTGTCAGCTATTTAATTATAAGTTTTCTCCCATTTACGAATTCAAATAGGGTACTTTTAGCAACTTTTGATACTGATATTAGAAATACCAAAAAGTAAAAACTGAAACTAAAGTCGTCAACCTTATTTTTAAAAAAGCAAATAGCTTGTTTACTAAGAATTATTTATTGCTATTGGTTTTAACTACTTCACAATTTTCCCGTTTTCGAAAGATACAATAAATGCGCCTTTATAACCTTTTGCGGTGATACCGGGAAGATGTGCAAGAGCAGCCTCCTTGGTAGGAAAATTACCGGTAAAATATTTTGTAATTCCTTTATCTGTTTCCAGAATAGAAATATCCGGAACATTTTTAATGGTCCTTTTAGTACGGAAAGCGCCAATCTGAATTTTATAGGTTTTTCCAGAATTGGTGTTTGTCGGTTTAGATTTTTGAGGAGTAACATCGGAAGAAACAGGTTTGGCGGTGGAGGTTTTGGTCTCCACTATATTTGTTTGTTCTTTTAATTTAGGTTGTCCACCATCAATTTTAATAACCTTTACAGGTAATTTGAATTCCCTTTTATCGCTATCAACGATATAAAATACACTACCTTCGACTTTCATTTCTTCGGGAGCTTTTTGGGGTATTGTGAGTTTGTATGTAAAAGTAAAAGATTCTTCAACCGGTGGAACTATCCATGTGATTTTAACGATGCTATCCATAAATTTCAACCTTCCGCCTTTGCAATCAATTTCGGCAACACTTATGCCAATAGGAATAGGTTGAGAAAACATGATAAAGTTCTTTGACGCACCTTTATTGATTATTGTTTCAATTGTATATTGGTTGCCTGTAGCTAAATTTGCAGGGAATTTTTGCGATGCCGTAATTTCCTGCGCCATACAATAGGTGACCATAAGATTGAAAACGAGAAGAAATGCTATTTTATTCATTGGAAATAATTTATTTTAATGTCCAAAGTTATTATTATTTATTAATTTGGTGATGTAATCTTTTTATACTTATCATTTATTTTTACAATGGCAAAACAAAGCAACATTTTATCAACGGAAGAAGCGCGATTAGTTTTGCTAAAAAGTCAGGGATTGTTGAATTCGGGCTTTGGTAAAGGGAAAAATGCAGTTTTGGCTGCTATTCAACATTTGGGTTATGTACAGATTGATACGTTATCGGTAGTCGCTCGTGCACACCACCACACGCTTTGGACCCGGGTGCCAGATTATAAAGAGAATTATCTGAATGAGCTTTTAGCTGAAGATAAAACCATTTTTGAGTATTGGAGCCACGCTGCTTCCTACCTTCCAATGAGTGATTATCGATTTACACTGCCACGCAAAAAAGCTTATGCTGAAGGTAAATCACATTGGTTTAACCAGGACAAAAAGATGAATAAATATGTGCTTGATAAAATTAAGGCGGAAGGCGCATTACAGTCGAAGGATTTTGAACATAAAAGAGATGGTGCTGCAAACTGGTATGAATGGAAACCTGCCAAACAGGCGCTGGAACAGCTATTCATGGAAGGTAAATTAATGGTGGCAAAACGGCAGGGCTTTCAAAAGGTTTATGATTTGGCAGAACGCGTATTGCCGGAAGGTATTGATTCATCATATCCTTCGGAAAAGGAATATGCTGAATATTTAATTAATAATTCAATCCGTTCTTATGGTATTGTCACCGAAAATGAGATGACCTACTTACGCTCGGGATTAAAATCTCCTCTTAATAAGGCATTAAAAAGATTGCTAAAAGAAGGAGAAGTGATAGAAGTAAAATTGGAAGATGTAAAAGATATGGCATTTTATACTACAAGTGATAAATTAAAATCCATTGAAAAAATAAAAACAAGAAACGATGTACACCTTCTGTCGCCTTTCGATAATACAGTGATACAACGCAAAAGAGTGGAACGGTTTTTTAATTTCGATTATATGATTGAATGTTATTTGCCCGAACCAAAACGAAAATATGGATATTTCACCTTACCTGTATTATACAACACAAATTTTGTTGGGCGTATGGATCCCAAAGCCGACAGAGCTTCGCAGACTTTTTATATAAAGTCGATGCACTTCGAAAAGAATTTTATTCCCGATGAAAAATTTAATTCAGCCTTTGTAAAAACACTAAACGCTTTTGCAACATTTAATGGTTGTGATAAAATTGTGATTGATAAGGCGAATGGTAAATGGAAAAAGGAAATGAAAAAGCTTATAAAATAAAAAGAGTCCGACTTCGATAGAAAGCGGACTCTTTTAGCTTTAACAGAAAGTATTATTGCTTAATAAATTTCATTGATTTATAGGTTCCGGAATTCTCATCGGTGATATTAACAGTATAAATGGAGGACGCAAATGACGATATATCTATTGTTTTATCCGATTCTGTTCTAAAAGACAATACATTTTGTCCAATTGAATTATAAACCTTCACCAAATAATCGCCCCTATTATTAAAGTGTAAATTAATATTTTCTTTTGCAGGATTCGGGAATAGTTGAACGCCGATAGAATGAGAATTTTCAGCAATACCTGCAGGCGTAAATCGTCTGACCATTACTTCATCCAATCCTATTGTTGATGAATTTGTGCCATTAATTCCTCCATTGGTAACAAAATACCTGAAAGCCAGCCGGCAGGATGTAAGCCCTGCTAAACCAGTAACAGCTGCTTTATACCATGTCCATGTATGTTTTTGCAACGTATCAATTCCTAAAAAGGTAGGATATGAAACCGTATCTAAAAAAGGATTTACAGCAACAAGCAGTGATGAAAAATTCCCAACTGTCCAGTCGGCAGTACCAACGCTATCACTCTTTCCCATCATACTCAAACGGCATTCGAGATTATCAGGATACTTACTGCTATTATACGACAAAGTTGAAAAAGTAACTGTATCATTATTTTGTAACTGCATAGTATCTGTCAAAAGCCAGTTGCTGATAAAACCGATAGAATCGGTACTTGAATAATCTACTTGAGCATAGGAATTTGATCTGCCGAAAGCAGCTGACGGGAAGGCACTTCCTTGTGTCCATGTACCGGTACCAATCGGGTTGCTTTTATTAATTGTTTCCCAGCCATGTGTTAATAGTACACTTACCGAGTCGAATCCTTCGTAATAAATTACTGTTTGAGAATTAACTTTTACACTATAAAATAATTGCAGAAGAACTGCAATCGTAACAAATTTAACTGTTGACTTTTTCAAGTAATTTATTTTTTAATGAAATGCAAAAGTACGAAAGTTATTAAGCGAATCAATTCTTTTAACAGACCATTGACTATTTTATTTATAAAAATATGTTAAATCTCCATTTATTATTAGAAACCATGAAAAAGTATTATCTTTAGATATGAATAATGAGGAAGGAAAGCAGGATTATTTTAAAGGAAGAGGAGCACAACTCAATACAGACAATCGTTTTTCGAAAAATAAATATGTTGAAGAACATTTTGAAATGCTCGATGAATATTTGTTGAGCGATGAACGGACACAAATTCTTTTCGAACACCCCAAGAAAATAGTGAACCTAGTTAAAAGTCCTGATGTACCCGGCATGTATTCCATGAATCCTTATCAGGGTTGTGAGCATGGCTGCATTTATTGCTACGCCCGAAACACACATGAATATTGGGGCTACAGTGCCGGTTTAGATTTTGAACGGAAGATTATAGCAAAACCAAATGCTCCACAACTGCTCGAAAAGCAATTGATGAATAAAAAATGGGTGGTATCTCCCATTCTATTATCCGGCAATACCGACTGTTATCAGCCTTTCGAACGCAAATTAAAAATAACAAGGCAAATGCTGGAAGTGCTTTTAAAGTTCCGCCACCCTGTAGGAATAATTACAAAAAACAATTTGATTTTACGTGATATTGATATTCTTCAGGAGATGGCAAATTTAAAACTGGTTCATGTAATGGTTTCTATCACCAGCTTGCGTGAGGAATTGAGAACTAAAATGGAGCCAAGAACCGTGACCGCAAAAAACCGATTGAAAGTAATAGAGGAATTAAATAAAGCCGGAATACCAACAGGAATAATGACTGCACCGATTATTCCCGGATTAAACAGTGATGAAATCCCTCAATTAATTGAAGCTGCGGCTAATCATTCCGCCACTAATGCAGGCTATGAAATAGTAAGGTTGAATGGTTCGATTGCAGAAATATTTAAGGATTGGATTCATAAAAACTATCCCGACAGAGCCGAAAAAGTATTGAATCAGATAGCAGAATTACATGGCGGCACGCTTAACGACAGCCGATTTGGAACCAGAATGAGGGGGGAAGGAAACATTGCCAAATCAATAAATCAACTGTTTAAAATGGCTGTGAAAAAACATTTGTCGGGAAGAGAAAGATTTGAATACGATTTAACGGCATTCCGCAGACCAGGTGAAAATAAACAAATGGAATTATTTTAGAATATACACTTCAGCAGGGTCGTGCGCACACATTTCATCTTTCAGATAAACAAATCCTAATTTCTTTATTACATTTATTGAAGCTGTATTTTCTTTTGCGGCACGCGCAACAATGTTTTTTAATTGCAATACATTCACTCCATAATCAATAACTGCTTTTGCCGATTCGGTAGCGTAACCCTTTCCCCAATGCCTTTTGAAGAAACGATAACCTAAGTCAGTCACATTTGAATCGGCTAAATATTTCAAACCGCACCAGCCAATAAATTCATCATTGGATTTTAAACAAACAGCCCAACGCCCCATTTTATTTTTGTATTGCGGCAGGATTATATCGCTTAATATCTTTTTATATTCTTCCAAATCCGTTATCAGTTTATCGCCTGTGTAACGAATAACATCGGGGTCGCTGTTCAAATCCATTAACAACGGCGCATCATCCATTGTAAATTCTCGGAAATATAATCGTTCGGTTTGCATAGTGGTTTTTAGTTTAATAGAACCTTTTGTTATTGAACTATTATCTTCTTATTCATCATATTTTTATTGGCATCTGTTATCTGTACAAAATAAATACCCTTTGCATAGCCGCTCATATCAAGGGTTACGGACTTTGTGCCCTTGAGCGTAGTCGAAGGGCTAATTCCCTGCCCAAGTATATCTGTTATTTTTATTGTGGTGTTTGTTTGTTCTGTAGAAAAAGAAATTGTGGTGAGGGAGGCGGTGGGGTTGGGGGAAATGGTGATGGAATTCGCCTGTTCTAATTGCGAAACAGAAGCATTCCCAAGATTAATAATATTTGAATGTGTAGTAGAAATAGCCCTTGTAGGGTTACAAGCTATGCTCCAGCTAACATCAACACGATAGCGTGCATTTGGAAAACTTGAAAAATTAACATCAGTATAAGAAGTATTAGTGCCTGGAATAGTAGAGCTTATTGGTAAAAAATTTCCTGTGCCTGTGTCATCTCTGTTTATTATATAAAAATTTACTGGGTTACTTGCATTTTCGATACTATACAACGACCACAACAAATTTCCATTTCCCAAATATTGTAAATGAATTGTATTGTGATAATCACTCTGTGCACTTATATTTCCGCAGGAATCTTTCACACTTAATTTATACTTAAAAGATGTACTGTTTGGATTAGCTGCATAATCATGAAATTCACTTAATGAATCATTTGATACAGAACCAATATTTGAATAAACATTTGT
>CAIQBY010000279.1 GCA_903870175.1 uncultured Bacteroidota bacterium | reverse complement strand
TTCGATGGATAAAATTTTCTCGCAGGTTGTTGACATCAACAGTTCGAGGTTGTTATTAAGCCGTTATTTTATTGCCTTGGCTTGGTAAGTTTTCAGTATCTAAATAATGTATGAATTGACGGGAGAAAACGGTTGTGGTCTATTGTTTGAGGTTGGGTACTGAAAAAGAGGGGAGAAAAAGGGCTTCTACAGGTCAATGTTGATGAGGGTATTAGAAATGGAGGGCTGGAAAGGGCATTTAACAGGGGGTATTTTTTTTCGGAGGAGCGGTAATCGGTATCAGTCGGGGGGTATTTTGTTACGGAGCTCCCGTAATGGGTTACGGAGGTGCCGTAATTGGTTACTGAGGAGGGGTATTGGGTTACTGAGGAGGGGTAGTAAGCTACGGAGGTGGGGTATTTGGTTTTGGAGGAGGGGTATCAGGCTTATGGGGAAAGATAATCGGCTACTTATCAGAGGAAAATACTTTGAAATAATGATATATAAAACCACTATAAGTTAATAAAAAAAAGGCATCGTCGGTAAGTTACAATTGCATATAATAATTACTTAAATAAAAAAAATTTTCAAAATGAAATCAGCCAAAAAAGAAGAAGACGAAAAAAATTATTATGAATTGAACGATATACTCAATTCGCTTTTATGTCTGTCGATAATGCAGCGTATGCAAATGTATGATTTATCGAGTGAGAAAATGGCGGAGAAAGCCAATATTCCACACTTAATAATTTCACAAATTATCGAAAACAAATTTATTCTTACCCAGGAATATGTGGATAGAATAAGACCGATAATAAACCGATTTGAAGTAATACTTGAGGATAAATTTTTTGAAGGTGTTTATCAGCCAAAAGATATATCTAAAAAGGAATTAAAAAAAAGCGTAATAAAGACAATTTCAATATTTGATGATGATAAGGAAATAGTCATTTTAAAAGTTGTGAGACGGTCATACTATCAAGGCAAAAAATATTCGGAAAGTAAAATGGCTGAAGGAACGGAAGAAACAAGAAGGAATCATATAGCTGATTATAATAAGAATAAAAAAAAGTAGACCGCATATAAAGTTGAATATTCAGTAAGTATAAAGAAAAGCAGTGTTTATCGCTCATCACTTTTTTTAAAAAGTATTTATTAGTTATTCAATTATCTTTTTCTAATTTTACGCCACAATTTTAACAATTTATTAATATCAATTAAATGAAAACAATATTTACTTTTATTGCCGCAGTGGCAATTTATGTTAATGCATCGGCACAGACACAGTTGCCAAACGTAGGTTTCGAAACCTGGACAGGTTCGGGAACAACTATCGAACCTACAAATTATCATTCGAATGAAACAGGTACAGGCTGGGCTCCAACAGGTCCGCAAACGTGTTTCCAGTATTCTACCAGCGTACATTCAGGAACTTATTGTGCCGAAATAGTTACTGAATCATTCATCGGTCAGGCTGTTAATGGAGTACTTACATCGGGTATGGTGAATGCGCCATCAACCAATAAAGCAGACGGTTTTATTGGTACTATCAATGGAACTACAGCTACTCCGGTCAATCACATTGCTTTCACGGGCCGTCCTGACAGTCTGGTAGGCTGGTATAAATACACGCAAGGCAGTCCAAGCGGCACCAGCGAAAGCTGCAAAGTGCGTGCTATACTTCACAAAGGAAATTATTACGACCCTGAAACACCTTCGAACAGTAACCATCCTGATTCGTCAGCCAATAAAATAGGCGATGCATTATTTATCAGTGCTGCTGCCAATGTGACTACCTGGACACGTTTCAGCGTTCCTTTCAATTATGTATCTCCTTCGCTTCCGCAATATGTGATGCTTAACTGCACTTCATCCAGCAATCAGCTTACCACTGTGGCAGGCAGCACGTTGTATCTTGATGATGTAAGCGTGGTTTATCGTTCGGGAGTAGGTATTCAAAATCCGGAAGAGGTGTCTAAAAACATTAAAGTATTTGTGTACGACAAGATGATGTACGTTGATTTCCTGAACAGGAATTATGACGAATCAACAATCATAGTTTATGATTTGACAGGCAAAGTGGTTTCCGAAAGTCAACTGTCGAACAATAAATTAAATACTATTAATCTTAATCAACTTGCTTCCGGATTGTATCTGTATCAATTGACAGGTACAGGTTTCCAGAAGTCGGGTAAATTATTAATTAAGTAATAAAATTAAATTCAAATAAAAACCCTGAAGTATATGTTCAGGGTTTTTTATTTATAAAACAATGAAGTTACGGTTACTGGTTGCTTTCTTAATTAGTTTCATTTTTATAAATACTTCCTTTGCGCAGCAAACCGGCGTATTGAGAGGGAAAGTAATAGATGCATCCAATAAAGAATTATTGCCCGGTGCTACCGTTGTTTTATTATCGAATATCACCAAGGGCACTGTTTCGGATATCGAGGGAAACTTCTCGATGGTACTCGATACAGGCTATTCCCGATTTTATTGCACCTATATCGGATATGTGAATGATACATTTACGGCGCATATTACTGCCAATGCAATCACTGAAAAGAATATTTTAATTCATCCTGCTTCCAAATATCTGGAAACAGTGGTGGTATCTTCCGGCAAGTTCGACCAGAAGCTCGAGGAACTCACCGTTTCCATGGAAGTAATAAAACCGCAACTGATAGAAAGTAAAAACACAATGAGCATCGAGACTGTGCTGGAACAGGTTCCCGGACTTACGATAATAGATAACGACCCGCAGATACGCGGCGGCAGCGGTTTTACATTCGGAGTAGGAAGCCGTGTGGCAATTGTGATGGACGGAATTCCGCTGCTGAGCGGTGATGCAGGCAGACCCGAATGGAATTATATTCCTGTCGAGAACATTGAGCAGATAGAAGTAATAAAAGGAGCATCCTCGGTATTATACGGCAGCAGCGCGATTAATGGTGTAATTAATATTCGCACGGCTTATCCTACAAGTACTCCCAAAACCACCATTAATTATTCGCTTGGTATGTACAGCAAGCCGGACAGCGCAGTTCAGAACTGGTATGGCAAGACAGCACCGATATTTTCAAACCTTAACTTCTCTCATTCCGAAATAATTGCCAAGAACCTTGATTTGGTAGTTGGCGGAAATCTGGATATGGATCAGGGATACATAGCGCCACCTCCGCCGCAATTGCCTATCCCTAAATTTGCAAAGAGCCAGATTGATACCATTCTTCCATTCGATAAGAATGATATGATGAAGCAGCGTGCCCGTCTTAATTTTAATCTGCGGTATAGGAGCAAGCGAATACCGGGATTGAACTATGGAATCAATGGCAACGGAATGGTAAATAAAACCAATATGGTGCTTGCCTGGTATAATGATGGAGCAGGCTTGTATCGTGGATATCCGGGTGCAGTGTTTCTGGAGAATCAGAAAATATTCAATATCGATCCGTTCGTAAAGTTCAGTAACGGCAATGGGATAAGTCATAGTCTGGTAACGCGGATTTTCCATACTGATAATCAGATAACCGATAATCAATCGAACAGCGGTACAATGTATTATGGCGAATATCAATTGCAGCGGGCATTTAAAACCCTCGATTTTGTTTTCACCGGCGGCCTGGTCGGCAATTTATCTACATCCCATGCTCAGTTGTACAGTTCAAGCGGTTCGCCGGATAATCAGATAGCAAATACTTCGGCATATATTCAGGTGGATAAGAAAATATGGAAGATATTAAATCTTTCCGGCGGATTGAGGTATGAATATTTCAAGATGAATAAATTGCCGTCTACGGTAGCACCTATATTCAGAGCCGGCGCAAGTTTGCAGGTACTCAAGGCAACTTATGTAAG
The DNA here is from genome assembly GCA_903870175.1 of uncultured Bacteroidota bacterium. Classification (GTDB taxonomy): domain Bacteria; phylum Bacteroidota; class Bacteroidia; order 2-12-FULL-35-15; family 2-12-FULL-35-15; genus 2-12-FULL-35-15. Next base: position 13,690 of record CAIQBY010000279.1, on the reverse strand, counting down.
AATAAGTTATGGTCAGGGATTCAGGTATCCTACAATTACAGAGCGATACATTTCTACCACAGCAGGTATTTTCGGAGTATATCCCAATCCTGATTTGCAGCCCGAGACCAGCCACAACTTTGAAGTGGGAATTAAGCAGGGCTTCAAATTATGGGGCTTGAAAGGATACCTTGATGTAGCAGGTTTTTATCAGCGTTATAAAAATACCATCGAATATTTATTTGGTGTGTGGGACCCTGCGCCTACTGTTAATTTCGGCTTCAAGTTCCTTAACACAGGCGAATCGCAGGTGGAAGGCGCAGATATTTCAATGGCACTTTCTACTCCCGAAACAAATAAAAAGTTCGGATTCACTGCATTGCTTGGTTATACGTATGTAGATCCTATTTCGCTTACTCCTGATTATGTTTATGGCAAAGATTTATCTCAATTGAATGGCGGACAGCCGCTAAGCTATAAAACAACGAGCATGGATACTACAGGCAATATATTAAAATACCGCTTTAAACACATGATGAAAGCGGATGGCGAATTCAGGATTTATAACTTTACTATCGGTGCAAGTTACAGGTATTACAGCAAGATGCAGAACATTGATAAAGCTTTTGAAACCATCGAAACAGCTACTGCTGCTATTCCCTGGATAGAAGATATTAAAGTGCTCAACTTCTGGAAAAATCATAAAGGATATAATTTATGGGATGGCAGAGTAGGATGCAATGTAAATAAAAAGACGAAGGTTTCTCTAATCTGTACCAACATCTTTAATCTGGAATACTCGCTGCGTCCTCTTAAAATAGAGTCTCCGAGAACAATTGCTGTTCAGCTGCTGCTGAAAGTATAACAGAAAGAAATTTTATTTCCCTTCTCTGTCTTTAAGTTTCTGATATTCGCGCATCGTGTCTTCATCTCTGTTATCATGGTAAGCACCATAATAACTGAAAGCCAGCCCGACACCCCAGCCTAATGTACTCCAGATAGGCCAAGGCACACCTTCATAATCGGATTCTCCACGTTCACCCTTAGTGAACCACCAAAGCGCCCAAAGAAAACCGTTAATAATAATATAAGTGGCAAGATGTCGTTTGAAACCTGCACGCTTCTTGGCAATGCGCCACAACTGCTTATCTTTTTCGTCTTCCATGGTTATTTTATTTAGATGATAAAGTTAATACTATTTCGATTCACATTGTTTTAAAAAGTATTCAGTTGAGTTTTTACCCCATCTTGGCGCAATGCTGCTGGCAGGTTTAAAGGTTTCGAACATTGTCAATGCTTTTTCAAATGAAGCTTTTGCCTTGTCTTTTCCTCCGCCAAACATTGGTGGCGTATAAAAATAACCTGTTCCTTCGAGATAATAAGGACGTGGATTTGCAGGGTCAAACTTCTTAGCCTGTTCTCTTATCTCTGCAGCCATAGTTCCGTATTTCTGTCCGCGTGTCATCGGACTCACGCTTATACGTGCTGAAGAAGCCTGTGCCTTAAGCGTATATATTTCCGAATTATTGGGATTAATAGAATCCGCTTTTTTCAAAAAGGTTTCTGCTTTATCACAATACGTATCTATTGTGCTTCCTTTAGTAGTATAGGTCATATTGATATAACAATATGCAGCATAATATTGCGGCAGCCATTCGGTTTTTTCTGCACTGCCGATACGTTCAAATGTATTTGCAAGGTTTTGTAATATTGCACCGTCTCTTGTAGTATCAAGCGTTGCCACATTGCGTTCCATGGCTGCAATATACTTTGGGTTTTGTGCATTAATAATATTGGTAATACCAAGTAACGCAGCGATGATGATTGTTTTTCTCATTTGTTTATTTATTAATTTTAGTTATTATTTATTATTTATAATTCTGTCATCCTGAGCTTGTCGAAGGATAAATTCTCAGTTATTAATTATTACTGTCTATAATTTCTTTAGAGCGGTCAACACCGAAAGAAAGGAACAAACCGATAAAGAAGAAACGCTTTGCAGGCGGTATTATCGCCTGGCTTCGCAATCCATCATAAGAATAATGATAACCGTAAATCTGGTCGTTCCCGATTACATTGGTTACAGAAAACGCAAGCACGCCAAAACATTTTCCTACCTGACGAAGATACGCAGCATTTACTCCTAATATATTATAATCAATAGTTCTGTCGCCCATAAAATCAGGATTATTTGGATTATAATAAGGACGGCCGCTGGCATACGTATAAGTGAAACCTGTACTTATATTCAGTTTATCAAAAAACTTCTTGAATACCAATGTAGCTGTGTTTGTTGCAGCAAACGGCGGCATTACTTCCTTCGGATAATTCAAATACAAACGCTTTGTATCAAGGTAAGTATAGGAAATCCAGTAATCCACTCCTTTGATTGTTTTTTTATCCCGCCAGAAAACATCCACTCCCTGAGCATATCCATATCCGCTATTTCCCTTTGTAGAATCGGCATTCGCAAGTGTAAGGTTGTCATATTGCTTGTAATATAATTCAAGTCGTAACGTATGTAAATCATCTGTACGCTGAATATTTGCAATGTAATGCGTAGCTTTATTATATCCGGGAAGTTGCGGACTGAACAAATAATAACGCTCCGGTTTTTGATAGAACTGCCCGTAAGCAATGGATACCTGACTCTTTTCTCCAATTTTATAAGCTACCGAAGAACGCGGCGCCACCACATATTTATTCATCAACGTAGAATATTCTCCACGTCCGCCAACGCGCAACACCAATTTTGTTGTCATATAAATATCGGCTTCCAGAAATTCAGCAGAGTAATTATCATACATATTTGTATTGGATGAAAAATGATAATTTCCCGAAACACCTTTAATATTATATCCATCAAATGAATATTGATATTCTGCTCCCAAACGAATAATTGATAATTTACCAATTCCTCTGCTTATCACAGCCCGACCTTGAGTCAAATCACTCTGCGAACGGATGGTGTCAAATGTCATATTCATTTTATCAACGTTAGTGCTGTAAGATGCGCCAATGTTAAGCAGCCACTTTTCTCCCAAACGTTCTTTATAAGTAATATTGGTGTATATATTGTAATTATTAAGTTCAAATAAATTTTTAAACCCATTGGTACTGTCAATATCCAAAGTCCTCAATCCAAGATTGGAAGTATTGTAATAACCATAGAATTTAATTATTCCAGTCTCCGAAGTTTTCTTTCTGAAGTTAAACGAACCTCCTGAGAACACAGGTTTTACAGTATAATCAGGAACCTGTTTCACCAGCGAAAAGTAAGGAGTAAGGTTTGTATAATTCAAATCAAATCCGATACTCGACTTTTTATCTTTTGATAAATGATTGAGCCCAACACCAATACCAACAGACGATAGCGCAACTGTTGCAGATGACTTATCAGGCAAATCATTTGTCTCCAAAGCAATTACCGACGACATCGCCTGACCGTATTGTGCAGAATATCCGCCGGTACTGAATACAGTTCCTTTAAATATAAATGGTGAAAAACGTCCACGGGATGCGATATCAGGGCTTGTGCTGTAAAATGGATTATTGACAACCATTCCGTCAATCAACGTTTTTGTTTCGCTTCCTGTTCCTCCACGTACAAATAATTCGGCTGATTCTCCTACCTGCTGTGCGCCCGGCAATGTTTTTAATGCACCTACAATATCTCCCTGCCCACCTGCTGTAGTAACAATATCAAGCGGTTTGAGTACTGTCAATCTTTTTTCATCGCTAGCTTCTATAGTTCCTGCCGATATAGTTACTACTTTCAATTCATTAAAAGCTTCTTTCAAAACAGGATTATAAATTATCTCCTTGCCATTAAGTTTGAATTTCTTTTCAACTGTTTCAAACCCAATAAAACTTGTAACAATAGTTACTTCACCAGTATCATTGGCAGTAAAAGAAAAGGTGCCATCAGCTCCAGAAGACATACCATCGTAACTGTCTTTGATAAATACATTGGCGCCTGGTAATGGCTGTTTCTTTTGGTCGGAGACTTTACCTGAAATCTTTGTCTGAGAATAAAAACTCTGAACACATAATAAAATAAATAATGATAAAGTAATTGTTTTCTTCATTTACTGCGATGCAATAATTAATTTGTAAAAATAGATTATTTATAAAACCCTTTTATATTAATTATGTTTAATATTTCTAAACATATTAAAATAAAAAAACCATCTGTTAACAATAACAGATGGTTTTAAATGACTGTCGATATTTACATAGCTTCCGCCACTACCGAAGTTACCTCAGGTACCATTTTCTTTAGTACTGCTTCAATGCCTGCTTTCAACGTAATTGTTGACGAAGGACAACCGCTGCATGCACCGCGCATCTGAACAGTTACAACGCCATCAGTATAATTTTTAAATGTAATACTGCCGCCATCGCCTTCCACCGCTGAGCGGATGTACTGTTCAAGCGTTTCTACAATTTTCACTTCTATTTCATTTGCAGGAGCAACATGTTCGGTAAATACTTCTTTCTTTTCAGTGAAAGTATTATCAACAGGAACTTCTGTTGTAGGCATTGCAGTAATTATCGGGTTGCCATCACTTATATATGTGCGGATAAAATCACGAAGTTCAAGCGTAATATCTTCCCATTGTATAGCATCAATTTTAGAAACTGTTACAAAGTTAGATGCAAGAAAAACAGCTTTAACAAAAGGGAACTCAAACAACTTAGCCACTAGCGGTGCATCTTTTGTTTCTGCTTTCGACAGGTATTGCGCTGTTCCGCCACCTTCTACCAGCATTATATTTGCCACAAACTTCATTGATGAAGGATTTGGAGTGCTTTCCGCGTATATTATAACGGGCTTTTTTACTAATGATTCCATTTAAAATTGTGTTGTAATTGTAATTAATTAAATGCAAAGGTAGCACTTAATTCCCGAAGATGTTATCAGCAGATTCTGTCCTTATCTTCCTCTTGAAATTGCGAAGCCGCCTGCAGCAACAGCATAAGTTTCCACATCGCCGTTCTCGTTGTATTTAGGCTCTACTTTCACGTTACTGCCAGTAAGTGTATTGATGCCTTTAGCAGCAACTTTTGCTAAATCCCACCCGCTAAATCTTTTTAACCGGCCTGCTTTCTTTTCTTCATCAAGAGATTTTTTATCCATGGTAGTCTCTTTTATTTTTGCGACGGCCATTTCTTTTAGCGTGAGGTATTCTTCTTTATTAGTTGCCGGTTCAGTGTTCCTGGCTGTTGATTCTTTATTCTCAGCAACCGGTTCATCCTTCTTATTTTGCGGTTCTTTATTCTCTGCTATCAACTCTTTATTCTCCATATTTGATTCCTGATTATTAATTAACACTGGAGAATTATTTACAGGAGAAACCGGCAATTTGTTTTCTTTATTCACTTTATTAATTCTTGCCAGCTGTTTGTTCGGTACTCTTGGAGTATTAGTTTTAGAAGGAGTTACAGCGTTTGATTCTTTAGTATTTGTTTTGTCATTCAACTTCACTCCCGCATTATTTGCCACCTGATTTGTAATCACATTTGCTTTCTTTTCTGAAAATTGCTGTCCATTATTATTGTTATTTAAGAAATATAAACCAACCAATAATAGCACAGCAGCAGCCGTTGCTATGTAATAGAATATTGGAATTACTTTTCTTTCTTTGCGTTTTAAACTTTCTTTATTTTCAAATACAATCGAAGTATCTGCCGTTAACTTAGTTTGTTTATACAATGCAAACTCCTTCTGTAACCTAGTATCTGCATTTATTTTTTCATTCATCAAAGTAGATTCTTCCTCTGATAATAATCCTTCCATCAATGAAATTAGTGCCTCACCCGCATTTCCATTTCCTGTGGAAAAAGAAGGGGTGAGGTCTTTTTTCATTGCATCTTTCTTTTCAAAAACAATAGAAGCATCTGCCTCCACTTTTGTCTTTTGAAACAAATTATAATCAACTAAAAACTGGGGATGTTGTTTTAGATAATTCTCTAATAAGGCCTTCTCTGCACTATTTAAATTGTTTTCAACAGCTTTAATAAAATACTCTTCTCTGTTTTCATCCGTAATTTCTTTTTTCAAAGACGACTTATTCTCAAAAGTAATTGACGAATAATCTTCAATTGTAAAGTTTTCAAACCCTTCCAATTCTTCTTTTAACTCCGGATGCCGCTCCACAAACAATAACAATTCCGCCACCTCTTCAGGTGATAAATTTCCTTCATGAAAATCAAGGAAATAAGCTTCGTAATTGTTTTTATTAATCTTCATTTTATTAGGTTGTCGGTTAATACCCCGAGGCTCTGCCTCGGAATTAAAAAAATCCTTTAACTGATACCTCGAGGCTCTGCCTCGGGGTAATTCATTAAATCACATTTTCCATCTTTCCGATATACTCCTTCAAAAATCCTCTTGCTCTGAAAATATAGACCTTTACCTGCGACTCGGTTAACCCAGCAATCTCGCCTATTTCAGCATAATTATATCCTTCATAATCTCTAAGTAAAATCACGGTTCGTTGTATTTCCGGCAACTTATTTAATCCTTCATTCAGCACTTCCTTCAAATCGCTGTATTGTTTGCTATGTCCAAGGCTGCTCATTTTCACCTCACTCATATCGCCCTGCTTTTTCTCTCTTCTTATAAGGTCGAGCATCGTTCTATACCCTGTAGTAAACATGTACGACTTGGCGTTTGTACTTTCCACTTCCGACACTTTCATCCACAGCTTTTCATAAGTATCCTGCACAATATCGCGTGCTTTATCTTCATCCTTAATATTCTTAAGGATAAACCGATACAGATTATCAGCATATAAATCAACTGTTTTGTTGAATTCTTCTACCGTCATTCCAGCATTTTTTCGCGATTCTTATTACTATGACGAATTTGGATAGGGTAAAGTTACAGAGATTTTAAATAAAAAAACTCTTTACGTTTTCTGTAAAGAGTTTTTTTGTTTTAGTTTAGTATGTTTGAGGGTGAAAAAACATCTTCAAAGGCAGCGTTTCCGCTATCTTTTAAGGAAGATCAACAAGAGCTAAAATAATTTATTTTATTCGTATCTCTTCAAACCCTTCTTTGATTAATTTCAAAGAAGGGTTTGTTGTTTTTGTTCCTTGTAATTTCTCTTATAAATATTTTCTTTTTATCGTTTCAATTAATTACATAATATTACCTTTGCGTACTTAAAAATTAAATATAATGCCGAAAGTATCCATTAAAGCTAATAAAACGCCCGCTTCACCAATACGTAAATCGGTTCCTTACTCTGACACAGCAAAGAAAGCGGGTAAAAAAAAATATCATTTAAACATAGGGCAGCCCTATTTTGAAACCCCTGCTTCCCTTTTGAATACTATCAAAAACTCTGATATTAAAGTAGTGGAATATTCTCATTCGTCAGGTATTGAATCGTACAGAAAAAAACTTGCCATCTGTTATAATAGTTTTAAAATGCCTGTTGACTGGCATGATATTATTTTTACTGCGGGGGCTCCAAAAGCAATGGTCTGTTTGGATAAGGCGTTGAAAGTATATCCGGGAAGGACTCATTAATATTAAAATTCAAAAAATTATTTAAATATATTTATCTATGACATCATATACATTAAAGTTAATTATAAAGAATATATTATTTCAAAGGAGAACTATTGCCGGATATATAGTTACTAATAGCATCTACAGAAAGACGGACGCAACTGTTATTTCGGGTCCTTTTAAAGGAATGAAATATGTGGAAAACAGTACTGGCAGTGTTTACTTCCCAAAGATTTTAGGTATTTATGAAAAAGAACTTTACACAAATATTGAACGATTTTTAAATATAGAGTTTGATGAGATAATGGATATTGGTGCTGCTGAAGGTTACTTTGCTGTTGGCTTTGCGATGCGTTATCCTAAAAGTGAAATCATTGCTTTTGAGCCGGGGTTTTATGGTTGTTATTTGTTGGATAAATTAGCTGCAATGAATGGCGTTTCCGACAGGGTAAAAATTAAAGCACAATTATGTATGCCCGAAGATTTGAAACAAATGCTTAATCAGGATAAAAAAACATTTCTTTTTATGGATGTAGAGGGTGCCGAACTCGATTTGCTTGATATTGTTAAGATACCGGCACTTAAAAGCTGTTCAGTTATGGTCGAAATACACGATATGATTATTCCAAAACTTGGTGAAACAATTAAAGAAAGATTTCAAAACACCCACAACATCATTGAAATATGGCAGGAACAACGCACTATTAAAGACCTTACTATAAAAACATTTTGGAAATCTTTGTTCAAAAAACAATATGTAAATTTGATGAGTGAAGGACGCAGTACCGTTATGCGCTGGCTCGTGATGGAACCGAAATAAATTATTCCATCACCACTTTCCTTTGTTTTATAAGCCCGTTTTTATTTTTTTACAAAGATAGATTATTTACCTCCTCTTTATATTAAACAAAAAAACTCTTTACATTTTATTGTAAAGAGTTTTTTGTTTTTGTTTAGTGTGTTTGAAGGTGAAAAAAACACTTCAAAGGCCGCCTTTCTGCTAACTTTTGTGGAAGACCAACAAGGGCGAAAAAAACTCTTCACATTTTCTGTCAAGAGTTTTTTTGTTTTTGTTTACTGTGTTTGAAGGTGAAAAAAAACTTTCAAAGGCAGTCTTTCTGCTAACCTTTTAGGAAGACCAACAAGGGCTAAAATGGATACCACTTTTCAGCTTTAGTTTCCTTAGTATCCATTACGGCTACTATAGTATCCATTTTAGTTTCCATAGTATCCATTACGGCTACTATAGTATCCATTTTAGTTTCCATAGTATCCATTTCGGCTACTACAGTATCCATTTTAGTTTCCATAGTATCCATTTCGGCTACTATAGTATCCATGTTAGTTTCCTTAGATTCTATTTCGGCTACTATAGTATCCAAAATAGTTTCTTTAGGTTTAATAATTTCAAGCCTCGCTTATCTTTCAATTTTTATGATGCAAAATTCGATTATTTAAGGAACACGAATTTTTGTATAATGGATGAAATGACAAAAAAACTCTTCACATTTTCTGTAAAGAGTTTTTTTGTTTTTGTTTACTACGTTTGAAGGTGAAAAAACACCTTCAAAGGCGGGGTTTCTGCTAACTTTTAAGTAAGACCAACAAGGGCGAAAACGATTTTGCAACTTTACTGCTTTTCTGCATACTTTATAGTCAGTTCGTCCTCAAAGTCAAAGAGTGTTAATGCCTGTTTCATTCTATCAAATTTATTATTATTGTCAATATTTCCCTCTATATAATAAGTTTCGTTAATTGCAATTGGTTGTCTTGGGTTTCCTTTAGTTGGATTTTTCGTTAAGCCGATTCTATTTCCTAAATCTGAAGTAAAAAATGTTTCTGGTTGCAAGTCAAAAAGTTGTTTGAATACTTCTGTATAAAGTTTTGCTACTTCCCTTATTTCAAGTTTTTGGTCAAAGAAAATTGCATATTCTAATTTTTTGCCTGTCGGGTCTTCCGCATCATAAATACTTACTTCACTATTTTCTGTATCCTCTGTTATTTCTATTTGAGGAAGTTCCCAAATTTTTAAAAACCTTTCTGCAATCAACTCAAACCTTTTTTCAATTTCTACTTTTGTCCATTGGTTTAGATCCTTTACATATCTGTTTAACCATAACCTACTATATTTATAACCTTGCTCTTTATTGTCTTTGTTTTTATCTCGTTTTTCAATAAATGATTTGTTACCAAGTTCGCCATTATTGCCCGAAAGTGTTAGGTTTCCAATAGTATTCAAATAATTATCTTTAATGAAATTATATTGTTCGTTTCCTAATTCAACTTTCCATTTTGCATCAGGATTTTGAGGGAATATATGTTCAATGGTTATGTTTTCGTTTCCCTCTATTAATACATATTCTTTGTTTTTATAATTTTCAAGTCTTTCAAGTAAATAAATTCTGTTCTTTGATTTTATATTATAAAGGTCTTTTGTTTTTAATGCCTCTAATGTTTCAGCATTTTTAGGAAACTTCTGTACTCCTGAGCGTTGTAATAATGATTTTTGAATTGAGCTTAAATAATTTTCTTTTTCAACTTTATCATAAAGGCTCATAAATATTTTATTGCGACCTTCTGTTCCTATTCCAAGCATAAATCTTCTCCAAGTGTACGATTGAATTAATTCTAATACGGCAATGAAAGTTGCTTTGTCTATTATTAAATTTGAAAAGTCCTCATAAACTTTCATTAAAAATGGATATGCAACTGTGATTTCAAGTCTATTAATATATTCAAGTTGTAAACGTATTTCTTTATCTGCTTCGTTTTTAGGATTTATTAATTTATTGTAATGTCTAACCAATGATTTAATATCTGATAAATTACTTTCTAATACTTCAAGTGATGAAGTAGGGTATTTTTCTTTAAACTCTATGTAAACTTTTCTTTTGTTTGGAATTTTTTTGTTTTCAAGTGTTAAGTAATCCCTAATAAAATCTGATACTCTACTTGTATTTAATGTTTCCTCTTTTGCTAATTGTTCTATTATTTCCCAATAGTTTTGATAAATTTTCTTTTGGTCTCTTGGGTTTAGTCCCATTAAAATATAATTACGAATTAAGTCAGATTGAGAAAGTTCTAAACCTGTTGAGTTAAGACTTTCAAATATTCTTTGTGGGTCGTCCTTTTCTCTATCTAAAGAAATTTCAACAAACATTAATTTTGAAAGACCAACCAAAACCAATTGATAATTTTCTTTCGTAATTCTACTTTTAAAATAATTAAAATTGTCTACTAGTTTTGAAAAGGAATTAAATTCTTCGTTTGCATCACTTCTTAAAAGATATTTTAATGCTTTGTCGTTATTGTCTGTTGGTCGTAGTTTTAATTTTTCTTCTTCGGGTGCGAATTTATTAATCAAATATGTTTCGCTGATTTCATTTACTAGTCCTTCATCATCTATTTCTTTCGCAATTTTATGCAACACCAAATAAATTAATGTCAAAGTTGTAAGCCTTTGTTGTCCGTCAATTACAGTTAGTTCTTTTATTCTTGATGCTGTATAAACACCATCGTGAACATAAACAATGCTTCCTATAAAGTGAGCATTTCTTTTTTTACTTTCTCCAATTTCAAGGATGTCAAAAATTAATTGTTCGCATTGTCCCGTTGACCAATCGTAATTTCTCTGATAAACTGGAATTACAAATTGTGTTTTGTTTGCTGATAAAAAGTCTTCAACTTTTAATTCGTTTGCTTTCATATTTTCATTTCATTGGATTTTTAATTATTTACAAAGCTATGTTAAATATCGGGGCAAACACGAATACTCCTTACATTTATATTCTTCTGTTTCTCACTCTTATATATAGGAGTAAAGCCAATCAGTCAATTTTGCTTCATTTTGCCTACCTTTTCCCTCCCGCCTCCTCCCTCCAAATCCCCGCCTCCTCCCCTCCCAATTTCCCAAATAATCGAAGTATCGCTTCATACGTTCGTATAAATCGTTCATCCGAACGTAGCAACGATTATTCCGAACGTATAAACCGATCATCCAAACGTAGCAACGATTATTCCGAACGTATAAATCGTTCATCCGAACGTAGCAACGATTATTCCGAACGTATAAATCGTTTATCCGAACGTAGCAACGATTGTTCCGAACGTATAAATCGTTTATCCGAACGTAGCAACGATTGTTCCGAACGTATAAACCGTTTATCCGAACGTAGCAACGATTGCAACGAACGTATGAATGGTTTATACGAACGTTGCAACCGTTATTCCTTTCGAATGAAAGATTACCATAATTATCAGCTACTTATAGAATGATGGAATTTATGGAATCAGTTCAGAAATGGAATCTCCCCATTCCGGCTCCTCCATTATGGCATTAATTTTAGGAATTCCTTTTACTTTTAGTTTAACTGCCGATTGGAAAAAAAACTGTTTTTCCGCTTAGCAAACCAAAAATAATGATGCTTTCCACATCTGTATAATCCAACCTGAACCATGTTTTTTCGTCAAGTGACCATCTCCATTGATACAGATTATATGTTTTATCTGCTTTTATGCGAATATAAACGGTTGCAACTAATGTTTTAAAAATTTCAAAAAAGCGACCGGCACATCGCAGGACTTTTTTATTTACCATAGATTAACACAGATTAGGTTTCGATTTTCAATCTGTGTTAATCTGAGTAATCTGTGGTTAACTATTTATCAGCATTTTCATCGCGACTTCTGCCGCAAAATCATCGCTCGAAATACAATTTTTCAACATATTACAAACAAAACTTTCTCATATAATATTAATTACTACTTTTGCGCTCGATTTTAAAAAAAACAGAATAATAAATCATATAAAATGTCAATAGTAAAAGGTAAAATATCACAGGTAATCGGGCCCGTAATCGACGTAATGTTCGAAGGAGGAGCCGTATTGCCAAACATCTTGGAAGCATTGGAAGTTACAAAACCTAATGGTCAGGTTGTAATATTAGAAACACAAAAACATACTGGCGAAGATACCGTGCGTACTATCGCGATGGACTCTTCGGATGGTTTATACCGTGGCTTGGAAGTGAGAACTACCGGAGCAGGTATTATGATGCCTGTGGGCGAGCAAGTGAAAGGCCGTCTATTCAACGTGGTTGGAGAAGCTATTGACGGTATCGGTCCTGTATCAAACAAAGGCGGAGCTCCTATCCACCGTAATCCTCCTAAATACGAGGATTTAAGTACTTCTACGGAAGTATTATTTACAGGTATCAAAGTAATCGACTTATTGGAGCCTTATGCTAAAGGAGGTAAAATCGGTTTGTTCGGTGGTGCAGGTGTTGGTAAAACTGTATTGATTATGGAATTAATCAACAACATCGCAAAAGGATACGAAGGTTTATCAGTGTTTGCTGGTGTTGGTGAAAGAACAAGAGAAGGAAACGATTTGCTTCGCGAGATGATAGAATCGAACGTTATTAAATATGGTGAAGAGTTTAAACACTCCATGGAACAAGGCGGTTGGGATTTGACCAAGGTAGATATGAAAGAGTTGGAAAAATCACAGGCTACTTTGGTTTTCGGACAAATGAACGAGCCTCCGGGAGCACGTGCTCGAGTTGCTTTATCAGGATTGACAATGGCGGAATATTTCCGTGACGGTGATGAAAAATCAGGCGGACGCGATATTTTATTCTTTATTGATAACATCTTCCGTTTCACACAGGCAGGTTCTGAGGTATCAGCGTTGTTAGGCCGTATGCCTTCAGCGGTGGGTTACCAGCCAACTTTGGCTACAGAAATGGGATTGATGCAGGAACGCATCACATCTACTAAACGTGGTTCTATCACTTCAGTTCAGGCGGTTTACGTGCCTGCGGATGACTTGACTGACCCTGCTCCGGCAACAACTTTTGCCCACTTGGATGCTACTACCGTATTGAACCGTAAAATTGCCGAGTTAGGTATTTATCCTGCGGTGGATCCTTTGGATTCAACTTCACGTATCCTTACTCCTATCGTATTGGGCGATGCCCACTACAATACCGCACAACGTGTTAAAAACATTTTACAGCGTTATAAAGAATTACAGGATATCATCGCAATCCTTGGTATGGATGAGTTATCAGAAGAAGATAAACTTGTTGTATCACGTGCACGTCGTGTTCAGCGTTTCTTGTCTCAGCCGTTCCACGTAGCAGAGCAGTTCACTGGTTTAAAAGGTGTATTTGTTCCTATCGAAGATAC
>CAIQBY010000278.1 GCA_903870175.1 uncultured Bacteroidota bacterium | reverse complement strand
TCAACGAACGATAATTTTGCTTTTAAATCTGGAGGAAAGCTTCCTTTAAATACTTTAATCTTTATTAAGATATATTTAAGGAAGTAGGGGCTCAGAATTTTACTGATGAATTACCCGCTAACTTTTGATGTATCCCGAAACGTTGTTTTGTTTCGATGTAAAACTATGCATTAAAGAAACACTAAATTTTTAATTCGAACAATAGTTGCAAACAACTACTTTGAATTGTAATCAATTAATGGCACGATTTTATTTTTTTCAACATCGTAATGGTAACACACTTCTTTGAGCAGTTGAAAATATTCGTCGAAAGGAGGGGAAGAGGGTTGAATTAAAGTTATACAGTAATATAAGGTGTGAGGGGAAGTTTTTTGAGGAGGAAACAGGTAACTTTGTGCAATGAAAAAAACGCCATTAATTATATTTCTATTTATTTATTTCGCATCCTCTGCTCAAAATCTTGTTCTTAATCCCGATTTCGAATTATACAGATGTGCCCCCTGGTTAAATTCAAGTATCGAAGATTGTAACAGCTGGACTAACCCTACATTAGCGTCGCCCGACTATTTTAATAATAATTGTATTGAAGAAAAAACAGTAGCAATTCCACAAAAATACTGGGGATTTCAAATGCCCAAATCAGGAAATAGTTATGCCGGAATAATTGCTTATGATAATCGAAAACATAATCCCCAAGAAGCCGGAGCTGAATATCTGCAAGGCTCTTTGTCAGAAACGATGCAGGCAAATAAAACATATAATGTTGAGTTTAGTGTATCATTAGCCGAATGTTCTAAAATCTCGCTGCAGCATCTCGGCATTTTCTTTTCAGAAAAGGAAATAAAGGAAAAGACAGTAGGGCTATTGAAATTTATTCCGCAAGTAATCTCACATACCGATATTTCAGACACATCCAAGTGGGTTACTATTAAAGAAACTTATTTGGCAAAAGGAAATGAAAAGTATTTTATTATCGGATGTTTTGATGATGGACAAAAAATAAAGTTCGATAAAGTAAAGCCATCCAAATCAATCCCCGACCCGAGAGATTATGCCTATTATTTTATTGATGATATGATAATCACTTCGCCTACCGGTGTTCGGCAGCAGTAGATGAAACTAAAGTATGTTTAAAAGGAATTAGTTGTGCAATAAAAAAGGTAATTGCTTTAGCAACACAATAAACTCTTTATATTAATTTATAAAGAGTTTTTTATTGTAATAAAGCAGGATAAAAAGATATATAACACAAGCAAAAAAATCTAACCGATTTACAGGTTTAGTATTTTGTGGTTTTTATCATCAAAATCTTATTACTTTTAACGGCTGAAATTTTTAAGTGTGAATATGTATTTCAAAAAACTATTCTTATTATTTATGTTGTTCTGCGGGATTGCTAATGCAGGTAAGGCGCAAACTACCGATACTGTGAAAGCAAAAGTGTTGGACGACAGTATTCCTACTCCCGAAAAGTACTACAATCAAGGGATTGATGATTTCAAGAATCAGAAATTCAGTAAGGCACTCGAAGATTTTAATAAAGCAATCGGCATGAAATCCACTTTCGAACGTGCTTATTATAACAGAGGCACGACGAAGTACGAGATGAAAAATTATAAATCCGCTATCGAAGATTTTAATACTGCACTTGTGCTCGCCAAACGGCCGGACAGTTATTTTGCTCGCGGTCAGGCCGAATATCAACTCAATGATAAGGATGCAGCTACCGAGGATTATACCAAAACAGTGGAGTTGCAAAAGGAATATGCTCAGGCATATTATTACAGAGGCGGCATAAAGTTCGAAAAAGGCGATTATCAGGCGGCTATAGAAGATTATACTTTGGCGATAAGGTATAAGCCCGATTATGGTTATGCATATAATGACAGAGGAAGTGCAAAGCGTTTGTTATCCGACATTGAGGGCGCTATCAAAGATTATCAGGATGCAATAATTGCCAATTCGGATATGGCGTTTGCATATAATAATCTGGCAAGTTTAAAACGCGGTAAAGGAGATTATGATGGTGCAATAAAAAATTATTCGGAAGCCGTAAGTCATAAGCGAGGATATTATGTAGCACTTAATAACAGAGGAAGTGCAAAGTATGATAAGGGCGATTATCTGGGAGCTGTAGATGATTTTGATAAAGCGATTAAAATAAAATCGGATTATGAATTTGCTTTTAACAACAGGGCTGCTGCCAAATTTAAACTAAAGGACTATAAAGGCAGTCTAACGGATTGTACTACTGCTATTGAGCTTAATCCGAAATATGGGTATGCATATCTTAACAGAGGAATAGCGAAAGAGATGCTTCATGATGATGACGGCGCCTGTGCTGACTGGAAAAAAGCCGCTGAATTAGGCATAGAAACAGCAAAGGGATATTTGTGGTATTGTAAATAAGAATAGCAGATTGAAAAATTGCAGGTTACAGATTAACAGATTACAAATTGATTGAGAATAATGAAAAACAATAAAAGTAGTGTGAGTATAAGAATTTGCAATTTGCAATTTGTCAATTTGATAATTCTTATATTCTTCAGTACGTCGTTTTCTGTGGCTCAGAATGTTGAGTTTACGAAGGATAATTTTAAAGACCAAAAAGATAAATTAAAGGAAGCGAAAAGTAATATTGATAAAGGCAATGGTTTTTACGACCAGGGTGTAATATATTATAAACAGGCAATTGAACCATATCTGCTTGCCAATAAATTTAATCCTGAAAACGCTTTATTAAATTATAAAATAGGAAATTGTTACCTGAATTCGAATAGTAAATTAAAAGCTATACCGTTTCTTGAAAAAGCATATAAGCTTAATCCAAAAGTGGATGCGCAAATACATTATGCATTGGGGAAAGCGTATCATCTGGATATGCAGTGGGACAAAGCAGTGGATGAATATAAAACATTTCAAAGCGTGACTCCTAACCTGAAAGATAACAAGGCATTGTATGAAGAGGTGATAAAGAAAATACAGGAATGTTATGACGGGAAAACATTGGTAAGTAAGCCTGTCAGAGTATTTATAGATAATGTAGGCGATGCAATCAACTCGCAATATTCGGATTATGGTCCATTGATTTCGGCAGATGAATCGGAAATGTTTTTTACTTCGCGCAGAGCTTCAACTACAGGTGGAGGAATGGATGAAGTGTTGAATGAATATTTTGAAGATATATATCGGTCGACTAAAGTAAATGGTAAATGGACGCAGGCACAGAATATCGGCGCACCGATAAATACCAAAAGACATGATGCTGCAATGGGTTTGTCGCCTGACGGACAAACAATGTTTATTTATTATGATGAAAAAGGTGATGGCAATATTTTTCAAAGTACGCTTACAGGAACTGCCTGGTCAAAGCCCGAAAGATTAAATAAAAATATAAATACTGATGCGCACGAAACATCAGCTTCTCTTTCTTCGGACGGAAAAACATTGTATTTCGTAAGCAACAGATTAGGCGGAATAGGAGGGAGAGATATTTATGTGTCCACTAAAGATGATAAAGGAAAATGGGGAAAGGCGGTGAACATTGGCCCTACCATCAATACACAATATGATGAAGAAGGAGTGTTTATTCATCCCGATGGTAAAACGTTATACTTTAGTTCGAAAGGACATAATACAATGGGAGGCTATGATATTTTTAAATCTGTGTTTGAAAACGGAAACTGGCAGGAGCCTGAAAACATAGGCTATCCTATAAATACACCGGACGATGATGTTTTTTTTGTGATGGCAGCCAACGGAAAACATGGTTATTATTCTTCCTTTAATACAAATGGTTTTGGCGAAAAAGATATTTACATGGTAACTTTTTTAGGCCCTGAAAAACAAATGGTATTGAATAATGAAGATAACCTGCTTGCGAGTGTGGCAGCACCTGTAAAAGAAGAAGTAATGGCTGCTGCTATACAAATAAAAGAAGCTCAGTTGATTTTGCTGAAAGGAATTATTACGGATGAAGTTACTAAATTGCCGCTGGACGCAACAATAGAAATAGTCGACAATACAAGAAACGAAGTAATTGCAAGTTTTATCTCGAATAGTTCAACAGGGAAGTATTTGGTTTCGTTGCCGGCAGGAAAAAATTATGGTATCGCTGTTAAGAAAGACGGTTATTTATTTCACTCCGAAAACTTTGTTATTCCTTCAACTGCCAATTACGAAGAGGTGAAAAAAGACATTGCATTAAAGAGTCTTTCGGCAGGAAATAAAATTGTATTGAATAATATATTCTTTGATTTTGATAAAGCTACACTTCGTCCTGAATCAACAAATGAGTTACAGCGGTTGGTAAAACTTATGAAAGATAACTCATCATTGAAAATAGAAATTTCAGGTCATACAGATTCAAAAGGACCTAAAGATTACAACCTTGGATTGTCTGAAAACAGGGCAAAAGCTGTGGTTGACTATCTTGTGAAAGAAGGAATAAAAGTTTCCCGGTTAAGTTTTAAAGGCTACGGAGAAACTCAGCCGGTAGCAACAAATGATACTGAAGAAGGCCGGCAGCTAAACAGAAGAACAGAAATTAAAATTATAAGTAAATAGTGTTTAATAATAGTTTTGATTAATTAATGAAGAAATCAATTCAAAATACTCCACCTGAAATTATATACCTCGTCAGGGTTTATTTTTCGGGGATTATTGCGTTTACAATTTTGAGGCTGGTACTTTTTATTGCAGAATTTAATCATGCAGCAGGTATTTCAAAAAGTTTAATTGCTCAGGCATTTTTAGTCGGGCTGAGATTCGATACTGTTGTATGCTGCTATATACTTGCCATTCCGGCTTTATTATTAATTACTAATTTATTTTTACATAAAAAGGGAACAATTCTATTTCGTATTTCCAATGTAATGCTGATATTGTTTTTCACAATCGCATTTATTATTGCATGCGCCGATATTCTTTACTTCGACCATTTCCTAACCAGAGTTACTATCTCCGTGCTCAGCTGGACACACAATCCCGGCTTTATGTTTCAAATGGTATACCAGAACTGGATAAATTATGTATTTATCAGCGTACTATTATTACTGATTGTTTATATTTATAAAAGAATTATTAAGATTTATCGCAGTGTTATTAATCGTGAATACGGTTACAAAAAGGATATTCAATTTAACAGCTACGTAAAAAACAGTTTAATTGCAATTGTTGTTTTGCCAACTGTATTTCTCGGCATTAGAGGTCGCATTGCTTTGAAATCACCAATTCAGTGGGGCACAGCTTATTTTTCAGATAATAATTTTGTAAATCAGCTTGGCTTGAATCCTGTATTTACATTTGTGAAAAGTTATATAAATAGTTTAAATTCGGAGAATTTGAAAATTCATTTTATGGATAATACTGCTGCAATAAAAACTATTCAGGCAAACCTTGGAATAAAAGATAATAATTTATTTTCTTCTCCATTGGCCCGAAAAATAGATGTTACAGGAGAGCCATTGAAAGCGAATGTAGTTATTGTAATTATGGAAAGTATGGGTCTGTCGAAAACAGGATTGGATAATAATCCTATTAATATGACGCCTCATCTTGATAGTCTTGCTAAAGTATCTTACACATTTACGGATGTTTTTTCCGCCGGAATACATACATTTAACGGTGTCTACTCCACATTATTCGGTATGCCGGCTTTAATGAATCAGCATCCGATGTTTGCTACAGAAAGTGTTACTCAGCCGTTTACCGGGATTGCTTATACTCTTGATAAATGCGGTTATCAGTCAATGTTTATATGTCCGCACGATGCTGAATTTGATAACATGGGCGACTTTTTAACTTATAATGGTTTTCAAAAAATAGTTTCCGAAAAAGATTTTCCATCTGACGAAATCCATAGTACAATGGGAGTTCCGGATGATGTATTGTTTGAACATGCTGTGAAAGAAATTAACGGCATATCAAAATCTCCGAAACCTTTTCTGGTAAGTATATTAACCGGCAGCGATCATGAACCGGCCTTTATTCCGGAAGGCCATGGCTTTGTTCCAAAGACAACCGAAACAAAACAACAGCTGGTGGAATATGCCGACTGGTCGATAAATAAATTCTTGAAATTAAGTTCTAAGCAGCTTTGGTATGATAATACAATATTTGTTTTTGTTGCTGATCACGGAAGCTGGTACCGTGATTATTATGAAATGAATTTGTCATATCATAAAATTCCGTTGATTATTTTTTCTCCAAAACTTATTAAGCCAACAATTAATTCTTCTGTAGGCGGGCAGATAGACGTGTTTCCAACTGTTATGGGTTTGCTTAATCAACCTTATATTAATAATACAATGGGTGTAGATTTGATAAAAGAAGGACGAAAATATATTGCTTTTAGTGCGGATGACAGGCTCGGCTGCGCTACGGATCAGTACTTTTGGTATTATAATTACAATGCAAAAAATGAATATTTATTGCATTACAGAGACAGAGACCCGAAACAATATCTCGGTCAATTCCCGCTATTGAAGGATACTTTGGAGAACTATGCTCATAGTTTGCTGCAGACTACTCAATGGATGATTGACAATAAAAAAGTGGGTCCTCAGAAATAAACAAATCCACAGAACTCGTCCTCAAACTCAAGATATAAAGCCGAAAGAAGAGGAGTGAAGAGTAAATAAATACTTGGTAAATAAATAATGGAGCGTGTTATAATTAAAACTGCGGATGGTTCGGATTCGCTGTATGTAAAGGATTTGAACGAACATTATCATTCCATTCATGGAGCGGTTCAAGAGAGTCAGCATGTTTTTATTGATGCCGGATTAAAATATATTTCTGCCCGCAATAAAAATATCAGTGTATTGGAAATTGGCTTTGGCACTGGCTTAAATGCATTCCTTACATTTATTGAAAGCTCGAAAGTAGATTTGATAATTAATTATACTGCTCTGGAAACTTATCCTTTGGAAATGGATTTGATTGAGAAGTTAAATTATGCTGAATGTTTGAATGAAGAAAAAGATATTTTAAAAACAATTCACGCTTGTGATTGGGAAAAAGAAATTGCTGTTTCCAAAAATTTTATTCTTCATAAAATAAAAAATTCGTTGCAGAAAATTATTTTATCTGATTTGTACGACTTGATTTATTTTGATGCTTTCGGACCAAATGTGCAACCGGAAATGTGGACGGAAGAATTATTTTCAAAATTATTTTCAGCATTAAAACCCGAAGGAGTTTTGGTAACATATTGTGCAAAAGGCGAAGTAAAACGAATTTTGAAGCGTGTCGGATTTGATGTTGAATCATTAAAAGGGCCTCCCGGGAAAAGAGAAATGGTGAGAGCGACCAAAAAATAAACGTATTCCGGATTTCCTTGCAGGTCAAACTTTCATTTTCTTAATTACTTTTTTGAGTTATTATCGCCAAGCCTTTTTCACCGAAACTGGATTTTCTATAAATCTATGCGAAAAGTGCTGTTTTTTGGAAAAGCCCATTTAAACGTCCTTCATTCTCAAAGTAGTCTAAAAGCCGAAAAATACGCTAGAACGTTTTTTATTGCCTTAAACCTTCTTAGAATGAGTATTTTGACATTTAAGTTGAAAAGCGAGCCATTCTTGAGATAAAAACCTGAATTAGGAGCCTAAATTAGCGACCTCGGAAGTGATTTCCGTAACCTCGGAAATGGTTTCCGAGACTTCGGAAATGGTTTCCGTAACCTCGGAATTGATTTCCGAGACCTCGGAAAAGGTTTTCGAGACCTCGGAAGTGATTTCCGTAACCTCGAAAATCTGTTTTGAACCTTCGGAAATGATTTCCGTAACCTCGGAAATCATTTCCGAGGTCGAGAATTTTGGTCCCTTTTTCAGGAAAATGAATTTTATTGCTGATTTTCAAAAAATAATTTCTGAAAAATCATACATATATATAAGGAGTAAAATCAGGAAAAGCGTTTTTTGTTTTTTATGGAGGCATCGAAAATAATCTACCTTTGATTTTTGTAAAATAAAAAACAGCTAATGGAAATATCGAAATTCAACATCCGTGTTTATGGAATTTTAATCAACGATAAAAATCAGGTTTTGATAACTGATGAATTAATAAAGGGGACAAAAATTACCAAGTTTCCGGGAGGCGGTTTGGAGTTTGGCGAAGGAACGATTGATTGCCTGAAACGTGAATTTATAGAGGAAACAAATAATGAAGTAGAAGTAACGGAACATTTTTATACTACAGATTATTTTCAGGTTTCGGCTTACAATTCATCTCACCAGATTATATCCATATATTATAGAGTGAAGCCGATTGGTGATTTTATAATTTCTTCAAAAGAAAATAAATTTGACTTTAACATTGGAATTAATGAACAGCAAATCTTCCGCTGGATGGATTTAAAGGACGTTTCGGAGCATCATTTTACCTTGCCGATTGATAAATTGGTTGGGAAGATGTTGAAGGAAAAATTGTAGAAGTTCATCAGCCCGTATTTAATTAAAATTTGCATCACCCTGAAACCCTTTATTTATATGTCATTTAGAGGTGATAATGAAGTGATGAATTGTCTTCTGCAAAAAATAAATTTGCATTATTCAATTTTGATTTGCTTACTTTGCAACCAATTTTCAAAAAATATTTTTATAAAAAGGAATTATTCAGCATAACTATTCAACGCAAAAAACTATATGAGTAAAAATTTAGTGATCGTGGAGTCCCCTGCAAAAGCAAAGACTATAGAAGGTTTTCTGGGGGAAGGGTTTACAGTAAAATCAAGTTATGGTCACGTTCGGGATTTGGCTAAAAAGGGATTTGGTGTTGATATTGAAAATAATTTCAAACCTGATTATCAAGTTTCGGAAGATAAAACAAAGGTTGTTGCGGAATTAAGAAAATTAGCGAAAGGCGCAGAAACAGTTTGGTTGGCAACGGATGAGGACCGTGAAGGAGAAGCAATATCGTGGCATTTGTTCGAAGCACTTGGATTAAAAGAAAGCAATACTAAACGAATTGTTTTTCATGAAATAACAAAACCTGCGATAAAAAATGCAATTGCCAATCCAAGAAAAATTGATAAACATTTGGTGGATGCACAGCAGGCAAGAAGAATACTTGACCGTTTAGTTGGTTTTGAATTATCACCAGTACTTTGGAAAAAAATCAGACCGAGTTTATCGGCAGGCCGTGTGCAATCGGTAGCTGTGCGATTAATAGTGGAGAGAGAACGCGATATAGATGGATTTAATTCAACATATAATTATAAAGTAGTAGGCATCTTCGAAATAAATGGAAAAACATTTAAAGCTGATTTAGCAAAACGTTTTACTACAAAAGAAGAAGCAGAAAAATTTCTTGAACAAATAAAAGGCGCAAACTTCACTGTAAAAAATAAAGAAGTAAAACCAGGAAAACGTACATCTTCAGCACCATTTACAACTTCTACTTTGCAACAGGAAGCCAGCAGAAAGTTAGGCTTTTCTGTTTCACAAACAATGGTTGTTGCACAAAGATTATATGAGAGTGGAAAAATAACCTATATGAGAACTGATAGTGTTAACCTCTCGGATACCGCAATAAATCAGGCAAAAGAAGCGATTACAGGAAATTATGGTGAGAAATATTTAAACATTCATCAGTATAAAACAAAATCGAAAGGTGCTCAGGAAGCGCATGAGGCAATACGTCCGACATATATTGAGAATCAAACGATAGATGGAGATAATAATGATAAACGCTTGTATGATTTAATTTGGAAACGTACAATTGCTTCTCAAATGAGTGATGCAATACTTGAATTGACAACCATTACAATTGAAAATAATAAATCGGATCTGGAATTTATAGGCAAAGGCGAAGTAATTATTTTTGATGGTTTCCTTAAAATATATATGGAAGGCACAGATGATGAAAACTCGGAAGACGAAGATGGTTTGCTGCCTGCAATGAAAGTAGGAGATAAACTTGATCTTTCTGAAGTTGTGGCTACACAGCGTTTCAGCTCTCCTCCAGCAAGGTACACAGAAGCAAGTTTGGTAAAAAAACTGGAAGAACTTGGAATAGGAAGACCGAGTACTTATGCGCCTACGATATCAACTATTCAGAAAAGAGAATATGTATTAAAGGAAGACCGTCAGGGGAGAGAACGTTTTTATGATGTGCTCACTTTAAAGAATGATACTATTAAAGTAGAAAAAAAATCAGAAACAACCGGCGCAGAAAAATCAAAATTATTCCCGACTGATATTGGAATGGTTGTAAATGATTTTTTACTGAAAGAGTTTCCGCAGATAATGGATTTTAATTTCACTGCGAAAGTGGAAGAAGAGTTTGACGAAATAGCAGAAGGCAAAATTGTGTGGACAAAAATGCTGAAAGATTTTTATACTCCATTTCATAAATTAGTAGAACATACTTCTGAAAATTCGGATAGAGCAAGTGGAGAACGCAAATTAGGTATTGATCCTGTTTCCGGAAAACAGCTTATTGTTCGTATCGGCAGATTTGGTCCGATGGCACAGCTTGGTGATTCAACGGATGAAAACGATAAACCAAAATTTGCAGGACTAAGAAAAACTCAGCGAATAGATACAATAACATTTGAGGAAGCACTTGATTTATTTAAGCTTCCTAGAGTAGCTGGAATGTTCGAAGATAAGGAAATGAAAGTTGCTGTTGGCCGCTTTGGTCCATATATTCAGCACAACAGTAAATTTATTTCTTTGAAAAAAGAGGATGATCCAATGACTGTTACAGCTGATAGATGTATAGAATTGATACAGGCAAAACGTCAGGCAGACATTGATAAATACATAAAAACATTCCCGGAGAATGAAGGCGTACAATTATTAAATGGCCGTTTCGGACCATATCTGGTAATAGATGGAGCAAATTATAAACTTCCAAAAGGAATTGATCCTAAAGCATTGACTTTAGAAGAATGTCTCGAAATTGGCAAAGACCCAAAGAACGCGAGCAAAGGCAGAAGTTCATTCAAAAGAAAAGGAGCCGATAAAAAACCATTTAAAGCTGCTGCAGCAAAAAAAGCAGCTCCTAAAAAAGCTGCAAAGAAGGCTCCGAAAAAATCAGCAAAAAAATAAAACTATAACTTTATTTAAAAAAGTTGTATCTTTTTAAAGAAACAGGGTTATAGCTTGTATAGAACATATTATTTGAAGTTAAGAACACATTCATATAATAGTAATTGTTAAATTTGTCATAATTTGTATTTCTATTATGAAAGAATATTTTTCCCCGGTTAATATTTCCAAGTTCAGCGGATCTGATCAATACACTGATTCTTCTTACGCAAAGAAAATCGGGACTTATGTTGATGAAAACAATTTTCCGGATTTAGAAAATATTCAATTGGCAATTATTGGTGTGGAAGAAGATAGAAGAGCCTTGAATAATGAAGGCTGCGGATTGGCAGCAGATTACGTAAGAGAAAATCTCTATAAATTATTTCAGGGAAATTATACAACCAGTATTGTAGATTTAGGAAACATTAAGAAAGGCAGTACAATTGAAGACAGCTACTTTGCTGTTACCGATGTTTTATCTCAGCTACTCAAAAAAAATATTGTTCCTGTTATTATTGGCGGCTCTCAGGATTTAACGTATTGTAATTATCTTGCATATCTAAAACTGGAGCAAACAATAAATATTGTTTCTATTGATTCTTCCTTTGATATTGGCGATGGTGACAAAGAACTAAATTCTCAAAGTTATTTAAGCAAGATCATTTTACATAAACCTAACATACTATTTAATTACAGTAATATTGGTTATCAAACTTATTTTGTTGAACAAAACTCAATTGAGTTGATGGATAAATTATTCTTTGATGCTCATCGTTTAGGGCAGGTACGAAAGAATATGGAGGAGGTGGAGCCGATAGTGCGGAATGCAGATGTGCTTACATTTGATGTTTCTTCTATTCGTCAATGTGATTCTCCAGGGAATGGCAATGCTTCGCCAAATGGTTTTTATGGTGAAGAGGCTTGCCAAATCACACGTTATGCAGGTATGAGTGATAAACTTTCTTCAATTGGTTTTTATGAAATAAATCCTGCATTTGATAATAATAAACAAACATCACATTTGGTAGCACAGATGATTTGGTATTTTATAGATGGATTTTATAATAGAAAACAGGATTATCCAATTGTTGATAAAAGTGAATACACAAAGTATCGCGTTTCAATAAAAGATCACGACCACGAAATAGTTTTTTATAAGAGTAATAAGAGCGACCGCTGGTGGATGGATGTACCATACCCTGTCAATCATCAGATAAAACATGAGCGCCACCATATGGTTCCGTGTTCATACAGTGATTATGAAACGGCATGTAATGATGAAATGCCGGATAAATGGTGGAAAACTTTTCAGAAATTAGGCTGATAAAGAAAAAGGCTGAATTATTATTTTGAACAATAATATGTTAAAAAATTTGTTTTTAACAAACTTATATCTAATTTAGCGACCTCTAATAATAAAAGAGAACTTAAAATTGTTTAAAACTAACAAGTAAAAAATGAAGAAGACCCTTACTATTATTGCATTATCCCTTACCGGATTTTTAACATTTGCTCAACAAGACGCGCAATTTAGCATGAACATGTTTAACCGTTTGTCAGTAAATCCTGCCTATGCTGGAACCAATGAAGCACTTTGTGCAACATTATTATACCGTCAGCAATGGACAAATTTTCCAGGAGCACCAAAAACAGGTCTTCTAAGTGTTGATTATGGAAACATACTTCATGGAGGAGTAGGTTTAACAGTAGATCAGGATCAATTAGGATTTGATAAAACATTTGCAGCAAAAGCTGCATATTCTTTTCATTACCTTTTAGGTAATGGTATGTTATGCGGAGGATTGGATTTAGGAGTGATGCAAAAATCATTAAGTGGAAATTTTATCGCGCCTGATGGAACAAGTACTAATACTTCTAATGGAATCGATCCTGCAATTCCTTGGAATGGAGCAAAAACTACTACTTATGATATAGGATTTGGCCTATACTATACTTTGCCAAATAAATTATATGTAGGATTATCTTCTGATCACTTACCTGATCAAACGATGACAAAGTCAGGGACAATGAAAAATCCAGTTCCACCTTACAATCCAAAGAATCTTCCTTGGAATTACGACTATAAATATGCCCGTCATTATTATATAATGGCTGGTTATACTTTCCAATTAGGAGAAATGTATGATTTAACTCCATCAATTTTGGCTAAGTCAGATGCATCGTCAACACAATTAGATATTAATGCTATCGCGAGATGGAACAAAATGGTATTCTTAGGAGCATCGTATCGTTTAAGTGATGCTATTGTTGCTATTGTAGGTTTGGAATGGCAAGGGTTTAAGTTCGGCTACTCTTATGATATCACAATGTCTGATATTAAAAAATACAGTAATGGTACTCACGAAATTATGTTGGGTTATTGCCATAAATTCATTCCTCCTGTGAAAAAACACGGGCATATGAATGAAAGATTTTTGTAAAATTTGTAACCTTAATTCAATAATTACGTAAAAGCTATTCTACAATTTATTTTTTGAAATATATTTTCATTAATAATAGCTTTTTAAGATATTTTAATAATTAAAATAATAAATAAATGAAAAAGTTGCTCTTATTTGGTTCAATGGTTGTTTTAGCCTCAGGTTGTGAGAAAAGCACCGGTGAACTTATTGGTGTCCAACCTCGAGCTGAATGGTTTGATATTGATCCATTCGGTATGTTGTATCTTCCAATGGGGAGTTATAATATGGGACCAAGTGATGAGGATGCTCCTTATGCGCATACGACCAAAGCGAAGACTGTTTCCGTTCAGGCATTTTATATTGACCAGACTGAAATTTCAAATAATGAATACCGTCAGTTTGTTTATTGGGTTAGAGATTCTATTGCTCACCGTGCTTTAATTGAAAATGGAAATGATGACCATGGTATTGCAACTGACGATTTTGAGCAACCGATAGAACCTCCTTTGGTAAATTTTGATACTGAAATTGGGTATGACGAACAAGATGTAAGAGAGGTATTAGAATTTATGTATCTTCCGCCAGATGAGAGATACTATAAACGCAGGGAATTGGATACTCGTAAAATGAATTTCGAATATTATTGGATTAATCTTCGGATGGCTGCAAATAAGTCCAATAGATTTAAACCTTCAAAATCTCCTGATGAAAAAACAGGTTTGGATTTTATTAATGGTTATCAAAACACAAGTGTTGGAGATAATAAAACTTTAGGTCATTATGATGTTAAGGACCAAATTTCTGACGGAAGTGGAAATTATAGCATACGCGAAAGAAAAGATAAAGATAGAAGTGTCTTTATTGTAAAAGATGTAATTAATGTGTATCCTGATACATTGGCTTGGGTGCATGATTTTACATATTCATTCAACGAACCAATGACTAACATGTATTTTTGGCACGTTTCATATGATGACTATCCGGTAGTTGGTGTTACATGGAAACAAGCAAGAGCATTTTGTGTTTGGAGAACTCAATTATTTAATAATTGGTTGCTTGGAAATGGTCAAACATATGTAAATGATTTTCGTTTACCTACTGAATCAGAATGGGAATATGCAGCAAGAGGAGGAAATGCTTTAAGTCCTTATCCATGGGGCGGGCCATACATAAGAAACTCTTTAGGTTGCTTTTTAGCTAATTTCAAACCTATGAGAGGAAGCTATATTGATGATGGTGGATTTCATACTGTAAAAATCATGTCTTACAATCCGAATGATTATGGTTTATATTGTATGGCGGGTAATGCAGCAGAATGGACAAGTAATGCTTTTGATGAATCTGCTTATGATTTTGACCATGACTTGAACCCTGATTATGTATATGAAGCGCAAGATAATGAAGCAAATGTTTTGAAACGTAAAGTTATCAGAGGCGGATCATGGAAGGACGTCGGGTACTACTTACAAAACAGTACTAGAACTTACGAGTATCAAGATACAGCAAAATGTTACGTTGGCTTTAGATGTGTTCAAACATATCTTGGTCGTGCCAAGGGTGATGCAGAAGGACCAGGAGGGTTTTAATTTATGAGTGTGTAGTTCCAAATAAATAAATAATAATTAATAACTTAAAAAAAACAAAAAATCATGGGTGGTAAAAAATGGAAAAATTTCATGGCCAAATTATATGGGTTTGGCGCGTCTATTGTAATTATTGGCGCAATGTTTAAAATTAATCACTGGCCTGGTGCTACTGCCATGCTTGTTGTGGGGTTATCTACCGAGGCTGTAATCTTCTTTTTCTCGGCATTTGAGCCACCTCACGAAGAGGTTGATTGGAGTTTAGTTTATCCTGAATTAGCTGGAATGCATGGTGAAGAAGGTGAACAAGAAAAACAAATTGAGGAAGAAGATAAAGGGACTATAACTGAACAATTAGATAATATGCTTGAAGAAGCAAAAATCGGCCCTGAACTTATTGCTAGCTTAGGAGAGGGCATGCGAAGTTTAAGTGACCAGGCTTCTAAAATGAGCAATATTACCGATGCGTCAGTCGCTACAAATGAATATGTAACAAGTGTGAAATCAGCTTCAAAAAATGTTGATAATTTATCAAATTCCTATTCTAAGGCTGCTGATACTTTGTTGGCATTATCTGTAACAAGGGATGAGAGTGAAAATTTTGGTGAACAAATCAATAAAGTTTCTAAAAATTTATCTGCATTAAATGCATCTTATGAGTTGCAATTACAAGGCTCCAATGAACATTTGAAAACGACTGCAAAATTCTATGATGGTTTGGCAGATTTAATGAAAAATTTGAACGATTCTGTTGACGATACTAAAAAATATAAGGAACAGATTTCTCAATTATCTTCAAATCTTGAATCTCTGAATACAATTTATGGTAATATGTTAACAGCTATGAGAAAATAATTTTCTCATAGCTGTTAGTTTTGAGCCGCATTTTACTAATTTAGTAAAAATCGATTTCGAGCAAAATTATTATAATTGAAAGACAGTTAAAATATTAATATATATTAAATTAAAATATTATGGCAGGTGGTAAAGAAACCCCAAGGCAAAAAATGATTGGAATGATGTACCTTGTGTTGACAGCACTTTTGGCACTGAATGTTTCCAAAGAAATACTTAATGCCTTTGTTATTGTTGAAGATGGTTTAAATGCCACCAACACAAATTTTGATGGCAAAAATGGTGTTTTGTACGCAAAATTTGAAAAACAAATGGCGGATAATCCCGGAAAGGCAAAACCGTTTTATGATAAAGCAAAAATTGTAAGACAAAGTGCGAAAGATTTATGTAAAATTGTGGATGATATTAGATCTGACTTGTATTTAAAAGTACAAGGGTTGCCCAATAAACAAGTTGCTGATACTTTTAAACTCAAGCAATTAGATAGTAAGGATAATTATGACATTCCTACACATTATATGCTTGGACCAGAACCGGAAGCACCTAAAGAACCAGAGGCTCATTCAATTCCATTAAAGAATGCACTAATTAAGTATAAAAAAGATTTAACAGCAATGGTTCCTGAAAAAGATAGAGCTACATTAAAGTTAGGGTTAAATACAGATGACGTTTATTCCTATAGTGACGAAAAGAAAGTTAGTTGGGAATTTAATAATTTTGACCATACTACTATGGCTGCTACAATGTGTATTCTTTCCGGTATTAAAAATGATATAAAAAATGCTGAAAGTGATGTGGTCAATACATTATTAAAGGCAATAACAGCAAATGACTTTTCATTTGACGCCGTTGAAGCTAAAGTTGTCTCAGAGAGTGATTATGTAACTGCTGGAGAAGAATATAAAGCAGATATTTTTGTCTCTGCCCATAATTCTGCTCAAGACCCTGAAGTTTTAATTGGTAAAATTGATGAATCAGATTCTAAGCATCCTAAAATATTAGGTAATGGGGAAAAAGTTAGTGTGTCTCAAGGCGTAGGTAAATATACTGTTAAAACAAGTTCTCAAGGTGATCAGGAATATAGCGGTGTTATTAATGTTAAAGGTCCAGGTGGAGAAATCACTTCTTACCCATTTCAACATAAGTATAAAGTTGCGGCACCCTCTTATTCTGTTGCCGCCACCAAAATGAATGTCTTTTATATAGGCGTAGATAATCCGGTAACAATTTCTGTTGGAGGGACTTCTCCAAATGATATTATTCCTGGTTTAACTGGTGCAAATGGTTCAATTGTATCTGCAGGCAAACCAGGCGAATATATTGTTAAAGTGAAAGATGGTACTAAATGCGATATTAATGTTTCGGTAAAACAAAAAGATGGTGCAAAGGCAATGGGTAAACAAGAGTTTCGTGTTAAACACGTTCCAAAACCAAATGCTAAATTTGCTGGTGTTGTTGGTGACGGGCCTGCTACTACTGGTGAGTTAAATACTGCTGGTGGTGTAGTAGCCGATATGCCGGATTTTGCTTTTGATTTAAAATTTCCAATACTTTCTTGGAACATGTCAGTAAATATTAATGGTCTATTTGTGGATAAAGCTGCTGTCGGACCATCAATTACTGCCGATCAGAAGTCCCTGCTTCAGAAATGTAAAAAAGGGGGTAGGATATTAATTGAGGATGTTTATGTAACCGCACCTGAAGGTAAAATGAAAATTCCAGGATGTTCAATAAAAGTGAAATAGAAACATATCAAACTTCGCCATGAAAAATTTAAAAACAGTATTGTTAATTTTAATTCTCTTCTCTACCTCCATTGATATTTTTGCTCAAGGTGCGGAAGTAATTAAACCACCCAAATATCCTACAACTACTATTTCCGGTGTTGTTAAGGAAAATTCGAGAACTAGAAGGGCTATTTCTTATACGAGTCTACGCGAAGCTGATGTTATGTGGAGCAAGCGAGTTTTGAGGAATATTGACTTAAGGGAGAAAATTAATTTACCTCTCTATTATCCTGATCAACCCACACCTGATAGAAAGAGTCTGTTTGATGTAATAAAGGACGCAGCAATGGCCGGGGACATTACCGTTTTCGATGATATTGGAGATATGGAATTCAGAAATGACTTAACTAAAACCGAAGTTGAAGCAAAGCTAGCTGCCTGGGATTCAACAGCGCAAACTGAAGATGTAAATAACCCGGGGTCTTTTGTATCAGCACCAGTTTTAAATAAAGTTACTTCTGATCAAATTACCAAGTATCAAATAAAAGAAGATTGGTTTTTTGATAAACAGCGTTCAGTATTGGATGTAAGGATACTTGGAATATTGGTCGTGAAACAAAAAATAAATCAAACAACCAAAGAAGCTGCAGGAGAAACTGGGTTGTTCAGCATTTATTTCCCAGAAGCTAGACCATTACTAGCTACAAATGAAGTATATATGCGACATAATGATTCAGAACGAAGAACATTTGATGATATATTTTGGAAACGAATGTTTTCTAGCTACATTATAAAAGAAACGAATGTTTATGATAGGATGATTTCAGCTTATACTTCTGGTCTGGACGCTTTGCTAGAATCCGAAAGAATTAAAAAGGAAATTTTTACCACCGAGCATGACTTGTGGCATTTCTAGACTTTTTTTAACTATTTAAAACTTCAGATAAAATCTGAAGTTTTTTTTTTAAAAGGTTTCATATAATCTAAAGTAATATTTTAGAATTACTTTTGATTAATTCCTATTCATTGTCCTGAGAAAATACCATTATTCGATAACCTAATTAAATTACTAATTTTTAATTTTCAGCTTAACTTTAAAAATGTTTTATCTGAAAAAATATTTACGGGTAAAATTACTCATCGAAAATGTTTCGAAATATGAATTGATGGGGATATATCGTCCGCAGGCATATATCAAAGGAGCCAAAAGCTATTGTACCGAATGCCAAATCGAATTTTATAAAAAACCATTGGAACAAGGCGAAAGCAGAGTAATAAATGCAGTGCTTTTTGCCCCTCACGGATATGGTGAGCATTTAAAACAAGGAAGTTTGTTAACTTTGCGCAATGGTTTGGATGTGGAAGCAAAAGCAGTGGTGCTCGAAATTACGAATTAAGAATTAGGAATGATGAGGTATAAAATAAGGAGAAGCAACTTTGCGGCATTGCATATAATAATTATTTTACTGGTTTTTGTTGCAATGGGTTCTACTATTATTGCGCAGCCGGGCGGAGTTATTTTACAGCCTTCAAACGAAACTCAACAACCCACTACCGACGAGCAGTTAGCCGACCAGTTTTATAGAAACAGAGAGTATAATAAAGCGCTGGACTATTACGAAAAACTTTACAATTGGAAATCGCCTGAACAGTTTTATGCCCCATATCTCAATTGTTTAATAGAAACGAAAGATTTTAAGAAAGCAGAAAAAATTGTCAGGAAACAAATAAAACAATATCCGGATAATCTGACTTTTGATGTTGATTTAGGAACTGTTTATACCCGCTCCGAACAGCCGGAGAAAGCCAAAACAACCTGGGAACAGGCTGTGAAATTAATCAAAGAAGATGCACAGGTTTTTACACTTGCCAATTCTTTTATAGCAATCCATCAATACGATTATGCAATAAACGCCTATCAAAAAGGCAGGAGAATTTCACGAAATAATTATCCCTATAATTTCGAATTGGCTAATGTTTACAGGGAGAAGGGAGATAAAGCAGCGATGATAAATGAATATCTTGATGCACTCGAAATAAATGATTCGTATATACAGACTGTTCAAAACTCACTGCAAACAAGCTTTTCGGCTGATGCCGACCAGCAGCAAAATGAATTGCTGAAAACGGAATTGCTGAAACGAATTCAGCGAAGTCCTGATAAAACAATACTTTCAGAGTTCCTGATATGGATTCAGACTCAACAGAAGGATTGGGAAGGTGCATTTATACAGTCCAAAGCGTTGGACAAAAGAAAGAAAGAAGATGGTAACCGAGTGTTCGCACTTGCACAACTGATTGCCCAGAATGAAAGTTATGATGCAGCTATAAAAGCGTATCAATATGTTATCTCCAAAGGAAAGGATATGCCATATTATATAATTGCAAGGATAGAATTGCTGAATGTATCGTATCAAAAAATAGTTGCAAAAGGAAATTATACAACCAATGATTTAACTGAATTAGAAAAGAATTTTAATATCACTATTGCTGAACTGGGCAAATCGGCAGGCACTGAACCGATATTAAAAAATCTTGCACATCTGGAAGCATTCTATTTACATAAGGCAAATGATGCTGTTGCATTACTCGAAGAAACAATTGGGCTGCCTCAACTACCTCCTCTAACACAGGCAGAATGCAAATTGGAATTAGGTGATATATATTTAATGACAGGCGATATATGGGAAGCTTCTTTAAGATATTCGCAGGTGGAAAAGGCTTTCAAGCATGATGAAATAGGCAATGAAGCAAAGTTCAGAAACGCAAAGATTTCTTATTATACAGGAGATTTTAAGTGGGCACAGGCACAGCTTGATGTATTGAAAGGTGCAACAGCCAAACTAATTGCAAATGATGCAATGGATTTATCATTAACAATAAGTGATGCTTTGGCTATTGATACTAATGAAGCGCCTTTATTAATGTTCGCTCGCGCTGATTTACTTGCTTTCCAGAATAAAGATGAAGAGGCTGTCAGCAGTCTGGATTCCATAAATAAATTATTTCCCAATCACGCTTTAGCAGATAATATACTTTACAAAAAAGCGGCAATAGCTCTTAAACACGCTGATTATACAAAAGCTGCAGCATATTATGATACAATAATAAAAAAATATGGCGATGATATTTTGGGTGATGATGCCCTTTTCAAATTGGCTGATATTACAGAAAATCAATTTAAAGATTTAGGCAAAGCGAAAGATTTGTATCAGCAATTACTGGAAAAGTATCCTGCAAGTTTATATGTAGTAGAAGCTCGCAAGCGTTTCAGAAAGCTTAGAGGAGATGCTTTTAATTGACAAAGTTGTAATCTGCAATTTGCAATCTTTAATTTGTAATCAATAAAAATGATAATATATAATGTAACAGTGAACATTGAAAACGATGTTCGTGAAGAATGGCTAAACTGGATGAAAACAGTTCATATTCCTGATGTAATGAGAACAGGATATTTTCTGAAAAGTAAAGTTTGTAAAGTATTGGTGGACGAAGAACAGGGAACTACTTATTCTTTTCAATATACCTGTGCCAATTTGGAAAATCTTAAGGAATATCAACTATTACACGCTCCCCGTTTACAAAAAGATGTTGCAGATAGATATGCAAATAAGTTTGTTGCATTCAGAACAATATTAGAAGTTGTATAAAGAATGAACAACGAAGTAAGAGCAAAAAAACATTTAGGACAACATTTCCTGAAAGATGAAAACATTGCTCTTGATATTGTAAAAAGTTTAAAACATACTCATCTTTACAAGAAAGTATTGGAAGTAGGACCGGGAATGGGAGTGCTTACTAAATACTTATTCACTGAAACAGCATTTGAAACGTATATTATAGATATTGACTGGGATTCTATTGCGTATTTGAAAAAGAATTTTCCTGTACTTGAAAATAAAATTATTGAAGGAGACTTTCTCAAACTTGATTTCAATAATTTGTTTAACAATGAACCATTCGCAGTGATTGGTAATTTCCCATATAATATTTCTACAGAAATATTATTTAAAGTATTAGATCATAAAAACCAAGTTCCTGAAGTTGTGGGTATGTTTCAGAAAGAAGTTGCAGAACGCATTGCTTCCAAACCAAGAAATAAAACGTATGGAATAACAAGTGTTTTATTGCAGGCTTTTTATGATATTGAATATTTATTTACTGTAAACGAAAATGTTTTTAATCCGCCGCCAAGAGTTAAATCAGCTGTTATAAGATTGACAAGAAATAATGTTCAACAATTAGATTGTAACGAGAAATTATTTAAACAAGTAGTGAAAGCAGGTTTTAATCAAAGGAGAAAAACATTACGTAATTCTATCAAGGCATTTAAACTGAAACCTGAATTCTTAGAACATAAATATTTAACCCAACGCGCAGAAGAGTTATCGGTAAATGATTTTGTAGCGTTGACAAATATGGTGGAAGTAAATTAAATTCTTCTATCCAATCCCCAAAGAAGTTTATTCCTAATAGTATTATAGAAATTCTGATTCTCTAATTGTATAAGATGAATGCAGAAATCAGCTTTTTGTATTTTAATTTCGATGGAAGAATCAATAACCACATTACGCGAATCCAGCGATAATAAATAGTTTGGACTTCTTCCTTCAACTTTTAACTTAATAACATTGTTGTCAGAAATTACCAATGGTCGAACATTAAGATTATGTGGAGCAATTGGAGTTATCACAAAATTTTGAGAACCGGGCATTACTAAAGGTCCGCCACAACTTAATGAATAAGCTGTGGAACCTGTTGGTGTAGCTATTATTAATCCATCAGCGAAATAGGAATTAAGAAAATTATCATTGATATAAGTATGAATAGTAATCATTGAAGAAGAATCTTTTTTCAATATTGTCAACTCATTCAAACCATAATTTACCTCACCAAACAAATTGACAGGATTGATTACACTAAGTAATGTTCTCTTTTCAATAGTGTATTTTCTATTTGCTAATGCTTCTATTGCACTGTTTATTTCTTCTTTTGCAACATTTGCCAGAAAGCCTAAACGCCCTGTATTAATGCCTAATACAGGAATTTCGGAATCACGAACAAATTTCAAAGTTTCCAAAATGGTTCCATCACCTCCGATACTTAATAAATAATCTACATTACCATTCAAATCAAGATGAGAATTAAATGTTTTGAAGTTTTCGGCAATCTCTAATTTCGGTTTGATGAATTTATAGAAAGGTTCATAAATAAATAATTCAGCCTTGTAATCTGAAAGTTTATTAAATAATAATTGAATATATTGTGAAACATTATCATTTGTATTCCGTCCGTAAATTGCTATTCTCATTAGATTTTTTGGGGAGTACTAGAGATTAAATATTTAAATAATTCATAAAAGAATCAAAACGGTTTTTCATATCATCTCTGAATTCACTTTGATGAAAGGAAGCTTTCACATTATAATTATAACGATAAAAAGTTTGTATAATACCAGAAAGGTCTTCTCTGTTTATTTTCAAGGTTACTTCCATTTTGGTGGAATCAGGAATATGATTAACATAACTGCTTAATATTTTGCCATCATTACTTTCAACAATTTGAGCAATTTGAGCAAGTGTGTAATCATGATTGTTCATTTCCAAAACAATAATTCCACCGGGTTCTCTGGTAGCAGCAAGTGTTGCAAACTGTTGAATTAAAATAGTTGCAGGGATAAGTCCAATATAATTCAGTTGTTCATCCAACACAGGCAGTACTGTCAGTTTCATGGTAGAAATCATTTTGATAACTTCATATACGTGTTGAGATTCCAATACATACGGACGAATAAGAGATATTTTACATTTTCCCAATTCATCATCTGTAATATCATAATCTAAAATATCAGTGTCGGAAATAAGCCCAAGATACTCGTGATTCTTTACAATTGGCAAATGAGATACTTTAAATTCATCCATCCAATTTATCGCCATTAAGCCGGTATCGCTGGGTTTTAATGGCGGAATATCATCTGTGATTAGATCTTTTGCTAACATTTTGTTTTTTTATTCAACTGCAAACTTAGTAATTTTTTAGCTTTACACTTTATTTAAATAAAGCATGGCAACAAAGTTAAGTGTAAATATTAATAAAATAGCAACTCTGCGTAATTCGCGGGGAGGAAATGTTCCCGATTTGTTGAAATTTGCAAAAGATTGCGAACGATGTGGAGCACAAGGAATAACAGTACATCCACGCCCTGATGAAAGGCATATTCGTTATCGGGATGTGTTTGATTTAAAGCCATTGCTAACAACTGAATTTAATATTGAAGGTAATCCTAAAGAGAAAAGGTTTGTTGATTTGGTGATGCAGGTAAGACCGGCACAAGTAACTTTAGTGCCTGATGAGTTAGGACAATTAACTTCAAATCACGGATGGGACACCGTTACTCATAAAGATTATCTCAAAGAAATAATAGCACAATTTAAAGAAGCAGGGATTCGTACTTCCATATTTGTGGATGCTGATGAAAAAATGATTGAAGGCGCTAAAGAAACAAATACGGATAGAGTTGAATTATATACCGAATCGTATGCAAAAAATTATTCTAATAATAAAGAACAAGCCATACATCCTTTTATAATTGCTGCAAAGAGAGCTTCCGAATTAAAATTAGGAATAAATGCAGGACACGATTTGAGTTTGGAGAATTTAAAATGCTTTACAACATGTATCCCTGATTTGTTTGAAGTATCTATCGGACACGCATTAATATCAGATGCTCTTTACTTTGGAATTGAAAATACTATTCAGCTTTATTTACGTCAATTAAAATAAATGAAATTATTTTATAGGAAAATAGGGGAGGGGCAACCGCTGATAATTCTTCATGGTTTATTTGGGCAGAGTGATAATTGGAATACTTTAGCCAAGCAATTTGCTGAACAAAACTTTCAGGTGTTTACTGTTGACCTTCGTAATCATGGACTTTCTCCGCATAGCGATGATTTTAATTTTCAAGTGATGAGTGATGATGTATTGGAGTTGATTACTGATAATCAGTTGCGAAATGTTATTTTAATTGGTCATTCATTGGGAGGAAAAGTGGCTATGGAATTGGCGATTAAGCATCCTGAAGTTATTGATAAATTAGTTGTTGTTGATATTGCTCCAAAGTATTATCCTGTGCATCATCAATCTGTTTTGCAGGCGTTGGAAGCTGTAGATTTTTCTCTTGTGAAGACGCGCAAACAAGCCGAAGAAATATTGTCAAAATTCATCTCCGACTTTGGAACAAAACAATTTCTTTTGAAAAATATTTACTGGAAAGAGAATGGTGAAATGGCCTGGCGATTTAACTTAAAAGCTATTGCTGCACAAATAGAAAATGTAGGAGAAGCAACAAAGAATGATACAACTTGTGATGTGCCAACACTATTTATTCGCGGCGAGAAATCAAATTATATTTTAGATAGTGATATGAATTTGATTCAGGAAATATTTACACATAATATGCTTGAAACTATAGCAGATGCCGGACATTGGGTGCATGCTGAAAAACCAAAAGAGTTTTTTGAAACTGTGATGAAGTTTGTGAGGTAATTATTCCTTAACGATAGTTTTCACAAAACGATACAAATTAAAATCTTTCATCTTCATTTCATTTTCAATTTGAAGTTGCAGTTCCTGCTTCGAAACATTTTTCATTCTGAAATTTTGAATCAAACGATATGCTTTCTCTGCCAATAAATAAGAACGTTTGGAATTTGTCCCGTTAATTTTATGTTTGTTTATTGCTTCTATTAATTCGTCCACACCTTCCTGTTTGATGGCAATAGCTTTAATAACAGGGATGTTCCAATTGGTGGCTGCTTTTGAATGAACCAGCTGAATTATGTTTTTTATAAATGTATTTGCACCATCTCTGTCGGCTTTATTTATTACAAATATGTCTGCAATTTCCATTACTCCTGATTTCATTGCCTGTACATCGTCTCCTGATTCGGGGACTAAAACCAGAACTGTGGTATCTGCTAAACCTACTATTTCTACTTCGCTTTGACCTACACCTACAGTTTCCACAAATATATAATCGAAATTAAAACTGCGCATTATATCGACTATTTCTATTGTTTTGGCTGAAAGTCCGCCAAGGGAACCGCGCGTGGCGAGTGAACGGATAAAAACATTTTCATCTGTAAAATGTTCTGCCATGCGCAACCTGTCGCCGAGGAGTGAACCATAATTAAAAGGTGATGTAGGATCAATTGCGATTACTCCTATTCGTTTATTTTGAGCAGTAAGTTTTTTGATTACAGCATTTAATAAAGTGCTTTTGCCTGCTCCGGGAGGACCTGTAATGCCAATTACAGCATTGGATTGGTTGATTTGAAGTGATGTGAGAATTTCTTCGTAACCTTCCAATTCGTTTTCGACAATGGATATGGAACGGGCAAGTGCTTTTTTGTTGCCTTGTTTTAATTGCTGAATAAGTGTTTTGATGGTTGACATGGAATGGCAAATATAGGTGTTAATTTCAGTACTTGTATTGTTTGATTGTTGATTGCGATTATAAGGCTCAACTTTTCATGGCTCAATTCTCAAATAAATTAATTATAGGTGGAGGGAAGCAAATGATGCTTGGGATTATTATGAAGTATTTTTTTAATTTTCGATAAGGAAGAGAACTTTTTATGAGTAGAGAATTGGAAAGAAGCGGTTGAGAATTGGAAAGAAGCGGTTTTTTGATATTTGGGAGGATGTGAATTTTGGAAAACCTTCGTAAGTGAGATTTAAGATAGGGTAAATGCTTTAGAGTGTTTTTGGGTTCTAAAAAAAGAAAGCGCGTGTATGGCGAGTTAAATTGCTTTGATTTTTAGATTAATTTGGGATTTTGAGGATGGGGATAATGATTTGAATTTTAAAGAGGTTTTTTGTGTTGGTATGGAAAACTTGAGGAGAACGATGAATGTGCAACTGCGCCCGACCCGCGTGAGTATCCTTTTTTTTGCCTTTGCCCCGCAGGGAAAAAATTAAAGAAAAAAAAGATACCGCGTGTGGGCGGGTAGGAACTTGCGAAGAAGCAGGATGGGTGGTCGCCCAAAAAAAGAATTTGATAATTTGGCAATTTGAAAATGGGGAGGGTTTGAAATGGATTGGGGTAGGTTTTTATATGCTGTGAACGGGATTTGGGTGGGTGGTAATGAATGAAAAATGGAGGGGATAATTTTAGTACTTTTGCGGACCTAATTTATTTATCTTTTATAAAAAATGCCGGAAATTTCAGTAGTTATTATTACTTATAACGAGGAAAAAAATATTGGCCGTTGTCTTGATTCGGTAAAAGATATTGCAGACGATATTGTGGTTGTTGATTCGTTTTCGACTGATAAAACGGAGGAAATATGCATGGGGAAGGGTGTGAGATTTGTTTCTCATAAATTTGAGGGGCATATTGAGCAGAAGAATTGGGCGATAACTCAGGCAAAATTTCCTTATGTGCTGTCGCTGGATGCTGATGAGGCATTGGATGATGGGCTTGTTGAGGCTATTGGGGGAATAAAAAATAATTGGGGCAAGGATGGGTATTGTATGAACCGGCTGACGAATTATTGCGGCAAGTGGATTTATCATTGTGGCTGGTATCCTGACAGGAAATTGCGGTTGTTTGACAGGAGGAAAGGATGTTTTGGGGGTATAAATCCGCATGATAAATTTGAGTTGTTTGAGGGTGATGCGAGCATTGGTTTTTTGAAAGGAGATATTCTTCATTATAGTTATTATACGATTGAGGAGCATTGGGAGCAGACGGAAATGTTTACTACAATATCGGCTAATTCGATGTTTGGGAAGGGGAAGAAATGGAGCTGGGTAAAATTATATGTGAGTCCGATTGTGAAGTTTGTTCAGAGTTATTTTTTAAAGCTTGGAATATTTGATGGTTATTATGGATTTCAGATTTGTAAAATTTCGGCTAAGTCGACTTATTTAAAATATCATAAATTAAAGAATTTATACAAATGAAAAGGGTTTTGGTGGAGATGGAAAAGTTGAAAAATCCGAACAGCGGTTTGGGGCAGTTTTGCTTAAATATAGGTGAACAGTTTCAAAAACTTACTCCAACGGATTTGGAGATTGATTTTTATCTGCCTTCGGTACAGAAAAATATTTTCGGTGAGAATTTTAATTATGTGAAGCATACTCCGTTTCATAAGATATTGCCTGTGACGATTACTGAGTATGATGTTTGGCATTGTCTTCAGCAGGATTCGCATTATTTGCCGACTAGTAAAAAGACGAAACTTATATTGACGATTCATGATTTGAATTTTCTGGAAAAGTATAAAGGGTCGAAACAAAAGCGTAAATTAAAGAGTCTTCAGAAAAGAGTGGAAAGTTCTGCTGCTATTACTGTGATTTCGAAATTTACGGAGATGATAGTGCGTGAGAATTTGGAGTTGAAAGATAAACCGCTTTATGTGATACCGAATGGGAATTCGCTTAAAGTGATTGAAAATGCAGCGAAGCCGGGCTTTGTGACATGTGATAATTTTATTTTTTCGATAGGAATAATTTCTGCAAAGAAAAATTTTCATTCGTTATTGCCATTGTTACAACATGATAAAACGCTAAATTTAATAATAGCGGGTGAAAAGGAATCAGGTTATGCTCATCAGCTTGTAAAACTAGCGGAGCAAATGAAAGTGAGCGGGCAATTGCATTTGGTTGGGGTGGTGAATGAGGAGGCGAAATACTGGTTGTACAAAAACTGTGAGGCATTTGTGCTGCCATCATTAACTGAAGGATTCGGGCTGCCTGTGGTAGAAGCGATGAGTATCGGGAAGCCGGTATTTTTATCGCATCTTACAAGTTTGCCGGAAGTGGGCGGACAGGAAGCATATTATTGGAAACATTTCGAACCGCAGCATATTATTGAAGTTTTTGAAGATGGAATGAAGGATTTTAATGAAGAGAAATCAAGGCGTTCGATAGAATGGACGAAACAATTTTCGTGGGAAAATGCAGCAAAAGCATTTTTGAATCTTTACGAAAAAATATAGATGAACAATGATATTATGATAAAACTTGGGCTGGAAGCTACTTCACTTTGCACTCCGAATCGGTCGGGAATTGCGAACTATACTTATAACTTAGTGGATAGTTTATTAAACGAATCGAATTTCGGGAATGAATTTGATTTGAAATTACTCTATAAACTTTCGCGTTATAAAAAACGCAATTATCGTTATATTCCTTTTGAGAATTCGACCCAATGGCATTATAAAAATATTTTGCCGCTTAATAAAAGGTTTGATATTATTCATGCAGCAGATAATATATTAATTGATTGGAAAAAACCGAAGCAAATAGTAACAATTTATGACCTTGCGATATTTAAAAAGGAGAATAATATGGAAGGATATACTTCGGCTGAATTCAAGGAGAAATCTTTTAAATACCTTTCGAATG
This sequence comes from uncultured Bacteroidota bacterium, assembly GCA_903870175.1. Lineage (GTDB taxonomy): Bacteria > Bacteroidota > Bacteroidia > 2-12-FULL-35-15 > 2-12-FULL-35-15 > 2-12-FULL-35-15. The sequence continues at coordinate 2,895 of CAIQBY010000278.1, read as the reverse complement.
TTGCTAAACGGGCGGATACAATTATTTCGATAAGTGAATCTACCAAGAAAGATTTTTTGGAGTTATTTGATTACAAACCTGAAAATATAATTGTAACTCATCTTGGTTTGCGATTAAATAATAAGCCTGTAGAAAGTAAAAATGTATTAACTAAATTAAATATCCAACCGAAGAAATACTTTCTTTTTGCAGGGATGATTTCTATACGTAAGAATTTAGTTAATCTTATTAAAGCTTATAAAGAATCGGGATTGAAGGATGATTTTAAACTTGTGCTGGCTGGAGATGCAAGTATGGGGCATGATAAAATTGTAAGTGAAATAGAGAAACTTAATCTTCAACAAAATGTTATTCTGTCAGGATTTGTAAGTGATGAGGAGCTTGCAGAATTATATTTAAACTCGAAAGCATTTTTGTTTCCAACATTTTATGAAGGATTCGGATTCCCGATTATTGAAGCAATGAGTTATGGAATACCTGTATTGATAGGAGATAGAGGAGCTGCACCAGAAGTGGCAGGAAATCATGCTGTGCAGGTAAATCCATTTGAGGTGGATTCTATATCGGAAGGAATAAAAAAAGTTATTACTGTATCTGAAACTCAAATTGCAGCAGCGAAAAAACATTCGGAACAATTCACGTGGAGCAGATGTGCGCGTCAAACTATTGATGTTTATAAATCTGTTTTAGGAAAATAATCAGTCATCCTTTTTTCTTGCAAACAAGAGGAATGAATTTAAGAAGCTGTAGAAGGTAACTCCGGCTTGTGTTTCCAAGGTGTCTTCATTAAAAAAAGAAATGAGTGCGATTATAAAAAAAGTAATATATAAATAATCGAACGTCATTTTTAATTTTATCACTGGATAAAACAAAGTGAAAAGAAACCAGAGAAGCCCTATTAAACCAAATGCTACAGCGATAGACAAATATTGATTGTGAGAATGCAGTCTCCATTTAGGAGCAAGTTTAGATTTCATTTTTATATAATATTCATCAAAAGAATCCTGAACATCTCCGGTACCTACTCCTATTAAAAAATTGTCTTTGATAATGTTGACAGCAACTTTCCAATATTCGAATCGTTGTGTGAGTGAATGTCCGTTGGCATCTCCGTTAGTTTTATATAAATCAATTTCCCAAAGAGTTTCATAAATCCTACCTTTCAAACTGCTGATATTTTGATAATTTACATTTGTTTCACCACGTTCAACAGCTTTAATTTCACTGTCGGACAATGAAGAAAGTGCATCACCATCTTTTCTTAATCCTTTGGAAGAAAGGAAGCGGGCAAGAGTAGACCGAAGTGAATTTCCTTTTTTGTCTTCGCCTTCATAATCCATTGTGCTTCGCTTATTCCAAACTTCTTTGAGTTCTTTATCGCAAACATACAGCCAGATTAAATGACCATTTTCTCTTAATTTACTTCCTGTACCATGCATATATTCATTGCCATGGGCAGTAAATTTTTCGAGTTTGTGGAAGTCAACAATTTCTATATTATTGTTTCGATCATTAATTATTTCACGAATATATAATACCGTAAATAATAGTCCTGCGGCTATTAACGTCAGGGTTGCATACTTTTTAATGTTGCTCTTTAACGTAAATATTTTATAAAGTAACAGAATAAAAGAAGTAATGAGCAGTACAGAAATACCTGTTAATGATTCCATTAATATTAAAAACAGGATGAACCAAAGAATGATTAGCGACCACATTATTTTCAAAAATATGTTAGCAGATATTTTGATAAAATATCCTGATGTGAAAATGGAAACACAAATAAGTAATGCAAACCTAATGTGTGAAATGAAGATGGAGATGCCGCGCATATCAACAATGGGGCGGTAAATGACGCCGGTTAAAACCAAGGTGCTTATTATGGTGGAGAAAATTACAGAAGCAATAAATAATTTAAGAATAGAATTAAATAAGTTTTGAGGAAGCGGTGCTGTGGTAGAAATCAGTAAAGGCAATACAAACAACGGCACTTTTATTCTTAAATCGAGATAGGCATCATTAAAATTATGAGTATAAATCAAACCGATAAAATGCATTATCAGCAGAGAACTTAAAACAAAGGCAGGTTTATTATTCCAAAATGAGATGATTTTATTTTTAATATTTCCTTCAACAATCCAATTGCCAAGCATGATTAACATTGAGATGCTTATTAAAAATTTGGAGATTGGCATGCCAATAACCAGAATGCATAACGAAAAATAATAAATGTAATTGTGATATTTTGCTGGCAGTAACGATTTCATTGTTAAATAAAACGCAAGTAAGCGAAAATTATTGTGCAAATGAGTTTAATTAATAAAGGCGAATATGGCATTGACAGCAAATAAAAAAGCCACAAATTTCTGCAAGGCTTACATTGATTATTTATTAATTATTTTGTTTCAATTAGTCTGCAAAAGCCAGTGTTAAACAGTATCTATTTAACCTTAAATCCTCTTTTTATATCCTCGCCGGAGCCATTTTCCTCCATTACTGTTTTTCCTGTCATGTAAAGTACTTTTCTTGTCGTGTAGAGTACTTTTGAGTGAACTAAAGTACTTTTTATTGTTTGTCGAGCACTTTTCTTATAATGTCGAGCACTTTTCCTGTCACAAAAAGTACTTAGGTTGATAATAAAGTACTCTACTTGTCATAAAAAGCTCTCTACAAGGTATAAAAAGTACTTTACATGACAGAAAAAGCCGGAATGGCCATTTCGGGACATTTCAACACCAAATCTTCACCACTTTTGAGAGTTAACAGGGAGGAAATATATGATATTATAAAGAAGAATTGTAAGTAGATTTTTATTACAACTTTAAATTTAGTACTTATTTAATACCTGTATAAACAACTTCGCTATTAAACCTAAAATCACTTAGCAAGAATTCT
>CAIQBY010000277.1 GCA_903870175.1 uncultured Bacteroidota bacterium | reverse complement strand
ATTAGTAGAGTACTTTGAGATATTTGCGAAGAGTTTTCACTTCTTCGAATACTTTATTCCTATCGCTACTCCGCTTGCAATGTTCCTTTGTATTTTCGAAATAGCACTTGGCTTTGCATTGTTAATGGGTGCACGAACAAAACTTATACTTTGGTTATTATTACTTCTTATTATTTTCTTCACCTTCCTTACTTTCTATTCGGCATACTTTGATAAAGTGCGTGAATGCGGTTGCTTTGGCGACTTCTGGCATCTTACTCCATGGATGTCGTTCACTAAAGATTTGATTTTATTGGTTTCAGTAATAATATTATTTATAGGCAAACAATATATAAAACCTTTATTCGGACATAAGGTAGAAAATGTTTTACTTGTTTTCTTTTGTGGTATTTCAACAGCTTTCCCGATATATACTTACAATTATCTTCCTGTGTTCGACTTCCGTTCATATGCAATAGGCAAGAATATTCCTGCGCAAACAAAGGGTGTGCCCGATGAAGTGAAATTCTATTATGAGTTAAAAGATAAGAAAACAGGAGAAACAAAAGAGTTTGATGGCTGGCCAAAAGATTGGGATCAGACGTATGATTACGTTACCAGCAGACAAGTAATAACTAAAAAAGGTATTGACCCTAAGATTAAAGATTTCTCAATAACAAAGGCTGAAGGAGGCGATTATACACAAGATATTATTGAAAATCCTGATTATAATTTCCTGTTGATTTGTTATGATTTGGATAAAACAAATAAGGATGTCTTCGGAAAAATAAACGACTTCGCAGCCTTGTGCAAACAGGACAATATAACTTTTGCATTGCTTACATCTTCCACTAAAGAAACAATTGAGAAGTTTAAAAACGAAACAGGAACAAAAGTTGATTTCTACAATACTGACGGCACTGTTTTAAAAACCATGATACGTTCCAACCCCGGATTAATGATGCTTAAAGGCGGAACAGTAATCGATATGTGGCATTATCACAGGTTCCCATCTTATAATGATGTGAAGCAGAAATATTTTAAAAAATAACAAGTGGTTCAATTTATCATCAAACGCCTGTTCTATGGTTTTCTGGTGTTGATTGGTGTAATCACAGTTGTTTTTTTATTGTTTAATGTACTTCCCGGCGACCCTGCCCGCATGATGCTTGGGCAGCGGGCTGACAAAGAATCCGTAGATATTATAAACAAAGATTTAGGAAGAGACAAACCTCTTTTCACACAGTTTATTATGTATCTGAATGATTTATCACCGCTCTCAATACACAATGCAACCGATAAAAACAGCAGTATTTATCTCGACAGTAAAAAGTATTCGTATCTAAAACTATTTCCCGTTTCCTCCACTAAAGTGCTGGTAGTAAAGTTTCCTTACCTGCGCCGCTCCTATATTACAAAGCGTAAAGTATCCGATATCATTTCGAAAACCCTGCCTGCAACAGCATTGCTTGCATTCTCAGCTATGCTGTTCGGTTCTTTTTTCGGAATACTGCTCGGGATAATATCGGCAATAAAGAAAAATTCATGGGTAGATAAATTCTCTCTCGTGTTCGCCATCTTCGGAATGTCGCTGCCATCTTACTTTGTAGGACTTATAATTGCCTGGGTGTTTGGCTTTTTATTATTCAAATATACAGGTTTAAATAATGAAGGTTCGTTATTTTATTTCGATGATTTTGGCGAACGACATCTTATGCTCAAGAATTTAATACTGCCTGCAATCACTCTTGGGTTGCGACCTTTGGCATTAATAATTCAATTAATGAGGAGCTCTTTATTGGAAGTTATGTCGCAGGATTATATACGAACAGCAACTGCAAAAGGCTTAAGTTTTTATAAAGTAGTTACCAAGCACGCTTTAAAAAACGCCTTGAATCCTGTTGTTACAGCAATATCCGGTTGGTTTGCAGGATTAATGGCAGGTGCAGTATTTGTAGAAATAATATTTAACTGGCGCGGCATCGGTTTCGAAGTGGTGGATGCACTTAATAATAATGATTTGCCCGTAGTAATGGGCACCACACTTATATTTGCAGTAGT
>CAIQBY010000276.1 GCA_903870175.1 uncultured Bacteroidota bacterium | reverse complement strand
TTCTTTTTTCCAAACCTGATAAACTTCACCAGTCATTATATCCCCAACTCTTTCTTTGTATTTTTTATATAAACTATCTTTTTCAAGTTCTAATATCTTGGAAACTAAATTCTGGCGAACCGCCAAAACTGCACGTCTTCCAAAATCATCTAACTTAACTGGCGTAGTAATTTCTTCACCAAGTTCAAAATCCGCTTCTATCTTATGCGCATCTGTTAAGCTTATATGTTTAGCAGGATCGTAATCAAAACTGTCATCGACAAATTCATCATCCATAATAATTCTATTATGCCAGATTTCCACATCCCCACGGTCAGGATTAACAATAATATCGAAGTTTTCATCCGACCCATACTTCTTAATCAACATACTTCTGAACACATCTTCAATAATGCTCATTAATGTTGGGCGATCGATGTTTTTTACTTCTTTAAACTCCGAGAAGGATTCAATTAAATTGATGTTTTCCATTTTCTTTTACTTTTAAAATGATATTACTCTTTTTGTTTCTTTTATTTTACTGTACTCTAAATTGATATTATTTGTAATTATTTGCTTTGATTTTTTCTCTTTTGTTTTGGTTTCAAGAATAATTCCTGAATTATCTGCAGAAATAAGTTTTCCTGTATGTTTATTCCCTTCTTTTGTTACAACATCTACTTGCCGACCTATGTTCTTTATATATTGTCTGGTAATTTTAAATGGTTCTGTCATTCCTGCCGACATAACACTTAACTCAAAATCTTCAGTTTCTCTATCTAGATTAGATTCTATATAACGACTCATTTCTACACAATCACTTATTGAAATAGCTTTATCATTATCTAACAAAACAATGATTTTGTTTCCAGGTCGAACACTAATATCCACAATATAATTGTTTCCTTCTTGTATCTTTTTAGCAGCTAACGCCTCTATTTTATCAACAGTAATCATTTCTTGATTGTAGTAAAAGAAAGAGGGGACTCCTGTCCCCTCTTTCTACTTCTTTACATTTTACGACACAAAAGTACATCAAATATTGTTATTATCCAAATTTAACATATTTTTCATAATTATTGATGCAACCTTTTTATCGCAATTTGCATCTAAATATTACAAAAAAGAAAATTTAATCGGCATTTTTCCTACTTTTGCGCCCAACTTTTTAGAACTGTACAGTAAGAAATTTATATATAAACAATAATCGTATGCAAAATTTATCAAAGTGCGCTACTTCAAATTTTCAAAATAAGTTTAAAAGGCATTCTGCTTTAGTCATTTCTTCCCTGATTCTTTTTAGTTATAATCTTTTAGCCCAGGCCGACTCTTCATCAAAAAACGATGGCCCAAGTTTAGATAACTCAAAAAAAGTCGTGAAGGCTGTTGGAGAACAAATGAGCAGGGAAGAGAAAATGAGTTATATAGGTATGGCAATCGGTTTTGTTCTAGTTATGGCAATAGCTTGGTTTAGTACTAATGCAGCTAAAAAACGTCGACTTGCAAAAGAAGAGATGATTAGAAGACATCATCTTAATAGTCATGCAAAACATAATACTCACGACCCATATTATAAAAGCCATTCCGCTGGGGTAAAAGCAAAGCAAAAATAAATTTTATTTCTTTTTATATAAAGGAACTGTAGAACATGGTTCTCCATACATAATACTTTTTGCATGAGGGCGCAAAAGTCTAGTTATTTCCACATAAGCTGATTTTGGGACAGGCAACTTACTACAACCTTTGATTACAATTCTGGAATCTTTATAATCTTCTACTTTTATTTCTGAGAGAATTTCGAAGTAAATAATAGTTTCTAAAGTATCTAAATCACCAAATACAACTTTCTTTGCTACAGGTTCTAATTGAACCACTAATAACATATATGCCCATGTAGGTATTACCGCATCGGTAGTACAAATGATAGCAACATATTTATCTTTGTATTTATTCCAGTCCTCCTTAGCTAAATATTCCCTAAAATCCTTTTCACGAAGTATCAAACCCTGAAAAAGCAAGTTTTTAATATCAAATAATACTCTTTCTCCTTCAGGATAATAATCTTCAAGGTCAATTGTGATTAGTCCACTTTGAGAAACTTTATTTACTATCTCGTTTTCCATTTACATAAAACCTAATTCTAGTTGCGCTACCTCGCTCATCATATCCTTTTCCCAGGGCGGTTCGAAAGTTAACTCTATTTTTGCTGAACGAATTCCTACCACTTCTCTTAATTTTTGTTCCACTTCGGGAGGCAATGTTTCTGCCACCGGGCAGGATGGAGAAGTCAATGTCATTTTCACTAATAAATTATTTTCTTCATCAATATTTATTTCATATATCAATCCCAACTCCCAAATATCAACAGGTATTTCAGGGTCGTAACAGGTTTTGATAGTATCAATAACTTGCTGTGTAAGTTCAGTATTATGTGTATTTATTATTGCAGGCATTTTTATCGTTGATTGTTTATTAATTATTTGACTTTATAAGCCAACGCATCCATTTTCATTTGTTTTATCATACTCACCAATCCATTGCTGCGGGTAGGGGAGAGGTGCTGTGTCAATCCTATTTTATCTACAAATTCTAATTTAGCATTTATTATTTCGTCAGGAGTATGATTGGATAAAACACGAACCATCAATGCTACCATTCCTTTTGTAATAATTGCATCGCTATCAGCAGTGAAAATAACTTTTCCATCTTTTAACTCCGAGTGCATCCAAACCCTGCTTTGACAACCTTTAATAAGTTTATCATCTGTTTTATATTTTTCTTCAATCATTGGTAATGATTTTCCCATATCAATAAGGAATTCATATTTACCCATCCAATCATCAAATATTTCAAACTCTTCTATAATCTCTTGTTCAATTTCCTCAATACTCATATTAGCTCAACATTTTTATCGCCCGCTCCAAGCCTATAATGAACTCATCAATTTCCTCTTTCGTATTATAAAATGCAAAAGAAACACGAACAGTTCCCTGTATTCCGAAGCGCTGCATTAATGGCTGTGTACAATGATGACCGGTACGAACAGCAATTCCCAATTGGTCAAGAATTGTTCCTAAATCAAAAGGATGCAGACCCTCTACAACGAACGAAATTACCGAAGCTTTGTTCGCTGCTTCACCAATTATTTTTACTCCATTTATTTTATTTAATGCCGATGTAGCATATACCAAAAGTTCATGTTCATAAGCTGCAATAGCATCCAATCCTATTTCATTCACATAATTTATTGCCGCAGCCAACCCCATTCCTCCTGCAATATGCGGCGTGCCTGCTTCAAATTTTAAAGGTAAATCGGCATATTCTGTTTTTGCAAATGTTACTGTTTTTATTGTTCCTCCGCCAACTTGATAAGGTGGCATCTCATTCAGATATTTTTCTTTGCCATATAAAATCCCAACTCCGGTTGGACCAAATAATTTATGTGCGCTGAAACAATAAAAGTCTGCATCAAGTTCCTGTACATCAGCTTTTGTATGTGGTACAGCTTGTGCTCCATCTATCAATACAGGAATGTTTTTTGCATGTGCCAGCGCAATTATTTCTTTTACAGGATTAATTGTTCCCAATACATTGGAGATATGAGTAACAGAAACAATTTTTGTTTTGCTGCTCAATAATTTCTCATACTCATCCATCAATAATTCTCCCGAATCGTTTATGGGTATTACTTTCAGGATAGCTCCTTTTTCTTCGCAAAGCTGTTGCCAAGGCAAAATGTTGGAGTGATGTTCCATCTCCGAAATAATAATTTCATCCCCTTTTGTAATGTATTTCTTTCCAAAAGAATGAGCTACAAGATTGATGGAATCAGTTGTTCCTTTTGTAAATATTATTTCGTGAGCATGTTCCGCATTCAAATGTTTTTGAATGGTAACGCGTGCATGTTCGTAAGCAACAGTAATTTCCTGACTTAACGTATGAACTCCGCGATGGATATTTGCATTCTGATTTATATAATAATAAACAATGGCATCAATTACCTGAATAGGCTTTTGAGCTGTTGCACCGTTATCAAAATATATAAGTAGTTTGCCGTTTACTCTTCTGGAAAGTATGGGAAATTGGGCACGAACTTTTTGAATGTCGATAATGGTTTTGTCTATACTATTAATAGTGGTCATTTTTTGAAAGTGTAAAGTTAAGAATAATTCTAAATAGAACTTGAATTGTAGAATAATAAAGTGTTTTAGAGCACTTGTTTTCTTTTTATCAAAAAGTAGCATACTAAGAGCCTGTTTAAATTTTATTCAATAACCCAATAAAGTTGATAAAACCACATAGACGCATAGAAAAGAAGATTAGATAGAAATAAATTTTCACACATAGGCTATGTGTAAAAGCGAAGCTTCTACTGCTTTCTTCTTTTAATAAAGTCTATGTTTCTATGTGGTTAATTTTTTCTTTAAAGAACTCATGTATTTATTTTAATCTGTTTTTAAACAGGCTCTAAATCAGTGTGCAAATTATTATTACTATTATTTATGATGCCGAATTTGAGATTACTATATCTTTGCCCCAGAAATAATTAATATTTCTCAAATTTAACTTCTAATATAAAAATCATGTACGGAAACTTTAAAAATCATTTGCAGGCAGAACTTAAAAACATTGACGAGTCGGGCTTGTTTAAAAGAGAACGAATAATTACTACCGAGCAGGGAGCAGTGGTAAAAGTAAGTACCGGTGAAGAAGTAATTATCTTTTGTGCCAACAATTATCTTGGATTATCTTCTCATCCTAAAGTGATTGAAGCGGCTCATAAAACACTCGACAGACATGGTTACGGTATGAGTAGCGTTCGTTTTATCTGCGGAACACAGGACATTCATAAAGAACTCGAACAAAAAATTGCAACATTTCTTCATCAGGAAGATACCATATTATATGCAGCCTGTTTTGATGCTAATGGCGGCATTTTCGAGCCATTGCTTGGCGAAGAAGATGCAATTATTTCTGATGAATTAAATCATGCCTCTATAATTGATGGCGTTCGTTTGTGCAAAGCACAACGTTATCGTTACAAAAATTCGAACATGGAAGATTTGGAACAGCAGCTGAAACAAGCACAGGCACAACGCTTCCGACTGATAGTAACCGACGGAGTATTTTCAATGGATGGATTTGTTGCCCCTCTTGATAAGATTTGCGACCTTGCCGACAAATATAATGCAATGGTAATGGTCGACGAAAGCCACGCTACCGGCTTCATTGGCAAAACAGGTAGAGGTACTGTCGAACTGAAAAATGTCATGCACCGTGTTGATATCATTACAGGCACTCTCGGAAAGGCTCTTGGCGGCGCAATGGGCGGCTTCACTACCGGCAAACGCGAAATTATTGACCTGCTTCGTCAGCGTTCCCGTCCTTATCTGTTTTCCAATTCACTCGCTCCTCACATTGTAGGCGCTTCCATTGCAGTGCTCGATATGATTAGCCAAGCCACCACATTGCGTGATAAACTGGAGTGGAATATAAATTATTTCAAACAAGGAATTAAAAAAGTAGGACTCGAAATCAAAGATGGCGATTCGGCTATCGTTCCCGTGATGCTCTACGATGCAAAGCTGGCGCAGCAATTTGCCAATAAATTATTAAAAGAAGGAATTTATGTTATCGGTTTCTTCTATCCCGTAGTTCCCAAAGGGCAGGCACGTATTCGTGTTCAGCTATCTGCCGCTCACCAAAAAGAACATATTGATAAGGCACTTCTCGCATTCCAAAAAGTTGGAAAAGAGTTGGGAGTCATAAAATAACCACACCACTATATTTCAGTACTGTTTTTTTTGGGCGATTCACCTTTCTGCTACCCCGAAAGTTCGTCCCTGCCCTCACGCGGTATCTTTTTTTACTCTTATTTTTTCCCTGCGGGGCAATGGCAAAAAAAAGGATACTCACGCGGGTCAGGCGCAGTTGCAAGTCCATCGTCCTCCGCAAGTTTTCCATCCATAATCACAAACCTAATTCACACATTGGCACCCCTCCAATGTCATTAAGTTAAGGAAAAATAATGTCGAATATCGAACATCGAATTATGAATTATGAAGTCAAGTCCCCACACTTCGACATTCGACGTTCAATATTCATAATTCGAAATTCTTTTTAATTCCTTAACTTAATGACATTGGGCACCCCTCTCCTCGTCATCCTGAGCTTGTCGAAGGACATAATTCCACATTCTTTTTAATTCCTTAACTTAATGACATTGCCCCATACCGTCATAATTGCCGAAGCCAAAAAATCATAATCCCAAAAATCATTTTTAATCCTAAACAATCCTAATAAATCCGCGTTCCAATCTTTTACAGTCACAAAACCCCCAAACCCCAAAACCCCAAAACCCCGTGTGTCTGTCTGTCTATGAATGTGTTAAATAGAATGTAAAGGGTTGATGTTGTTGTCATTTGGCAACATCAGAGGCAGTAATCCCTTCTAATCTTAACTTGAGAGGGTCCTTCTTATTCTTAATTCTTGACTTAGTATCGATGGCATTAGTCTGCTTTCCAAGTTTTCTACCTATGGCTGCAAGTTCCTTGAGGAAGATCTCCTTAGCATGCATGGCACGTTGAGAGTTCACATGACCCATTACCTTTCTTCTTTGTCTGAGATCAAGATCGCTCCAGTTCTTCACGTACATGCGGAGAATGTCTCCCTAGCTAAGGTTCACTTAGGTAGTTGAGAGAAGCTTCAGATCTCCCTCGTTCAGAGTAGGTGCAGTTGTGATATCTTGCTTCTCTGACGCATCCTTGATCATCTCAAGTGCGTTCTTAAGAGCCTCTTGTTTGGCTGCTGATTTCTTGATCAACAGTTCCTTTGTTTGAGCATCGGTGAGTGGAGCCTTAATGCCCTTTTCTCTGAGTCTATCACCTTCAGCAGCAAGGGCCTCTTGCTCCTCTGCCTTCTTCTTTGCGATGTACTCATCCTCTAGATGTTTGCGATACTCGTTCCTCACCTTCTTTCTTTCATTCACGACAGTGAGAAGTCTGGCCATTGAGAGACGCACCTTAACTAGCTCTGAGTATCCGTAGAACATCTGACTGAGCTGCTGAGAAACCAGGAGATCGGACTTTAGCTTGTTCTTCTCTTTCAGAAGCACGTACCACAGCTTGTGAAGGTCGTCATGATACTTCAAGCGAAGCTCCTCAGCCCTCCATGAGCGTCCGGTCTGCCCGTACTGACGCGTATCTGCCTTGTAGTTAGTGAAACCGTACAGATCCTTGATGTTCCCTGTTGCTGCCTTTGGGATGGTAGTGGTTGGCCTGCGATTCATGGCCTTAAAGTAATGCCAATTGACACTCATATTGTATTTAATTAATTATAACCCTGCATCCATTCATTCGAACTACAC
>CAIQBY010000275.1 GCA_903870175.1 uncultured Bacteroidota bacterium | reverse complement strand
GTAATTTATTTTACATTGTTCTCACTTTATTTTTTCTATAAGGCTTGTGGATTCTATTTTTTATTCATTCTGTTATCTGCAGTGGTTGATTTTAATCTTTCCAATTGGATACATGATGCGAAAACTAAGCGAAGAAAGAATCTGATATTAACTTTTAGCATTGTTATAAATCTGGGATTGCTGTTTTATTTTAAGTACACTAATTTTTTTATTGGAATTATAAATGACCTTAGTTCAGGGCAAATCCAACCATTGCATTTAATTCTCCCAATTGGAATTTCATTTTATACTTTCGAGAATTTAAGTTATACGATTGATGTTTACAGAGGTAAATTCAAACCTGTACAAAGTTTTTTTGATTACTGTTTCTTTTTAAGTTTTTTTCCAAAACTTGTGATGGGCCCTATTGTGCGAGCTTCTGATTTTATTCCTCAGATACGGAAAGATATTTATTTAAGTAAGGAAGATGTTGCAAGAGGCATGTATCTTATACTTGGCGGCCTTTTTAAGAAGGTTGTTATTTCCGATTACATTTATGTAAACTATGTTCAATATATTTTTGACGACCCTTCCCGTCATTCTGGTATCGAATGTTTGCTAGGGGTGTATGGATATGCAATGGTTATTTATTGCGACTTTTCTGGCTATTCGGATATGGCTATAGGTATGGCAAAATGGATGGGCTTCACAATAAATGAAAACTTTGATTCTCCTTATCAGTCATCAAGTATCACTGAGTTTTGGCGCAGGTGGCATATTTCATTATCGTCATGGCTTAAAGATTATTTATACATTTCGTTAGGCGGCAATAGAGTGGGGAAGGTGCGCCAGTATTTAAATTTGATGGTAACTATGTTACTTGGAGGATTATGGCACGGAGCTTCCTTTAATTTTATTGTCTGGGGCGGCATGCATGGTATTGCACTTGCTTTGGATAAAATGAGAATGGCAATAATTACAAATTACAAATTACAATTTGCAAATTCCAGATTGATGAAAGTTGCCGGTGTTATTATCACCTTTCATTTTGTTTGTTTTTGCTGGATATTTTTTAAGGCATCTTCATTTCATGATGCTGGAATAATTATTAATCAGATACTTTTCAACTTTGATGCAGCAGCATTTTCTCCTATGTTATCAGCTTACGGAACTGTGTTTTCAGTGATGCTGCTTGGATATATTATTCATTTTATTCCGAAGTCATACCAGTATTTCTCCGAACGTATTATTTCTAAGGTAACTATTGCCGGAAGAATTGCAATTCTACTTGTTTTTATATGGGTAATTATTCAGGTGAAACAGGCTGATCAGGTAATGCCTATTTATCTGCAATTTTAAAAAGGGAATTTTACTTCGTAATATAAATAAATGTACGCCAGCCGTAATCTACTTCAATGTAATTAATTTTGGAATAGGTAAATACTTTATATTTCACTGAGCCTTCCTTATAAACCATAACATCTTTTTCAGGTTTGAAAAACTCATCATTTTTAAATATTTCAATTGCCTGGTCAAAACTGCCATGCCCCATGCTTCCCCAAGCCCAATCTTTTCCCTCTTCTCCTTTTCTCAGTGTTCTGTCAAATCCGGCTTCACTTGTATTGTGTTCAGAAGATTTACTTTGTTCTTTCACTTTCTGATCAAATGTAAAACCGGAAAGAAAAATAAATCCAATTAATAAAAACAGAGGTTTATTTAAAATATTTATAATCATTATTTCTTTTTTAATAGAATAAATTTAATTTCCGACAAAAATAACAAAGAAAACTGTAAGTGCTTTTATTGTTTTGTTAACAATAAAGAATTTATTAACAATTCGATAAATAAAAAAGTCCCGAATCATTTCAGGACTTTTTTATCAAAACATAAGTTATTACTTTAGTTTCGAGAATTATCTAATGATATTCATTTCGCTTATCAGATTACTTGCGCCGCCGAATTTATCAATCATAAATAAAACATAACGAACATCCACACAGATGGTACGCTTATACTTACTGTCGAAATATATATCACCGCTCATTGCTTCCCAGTTTCCATCAAATGCCAAACCTACCAGTTCGCCATTTGCATTAATTACAGGACTTCCGGAATTGCCGCCTGTAATATCGTTATTGGTTATAAATCCTACGTTTATATCTCCGCTTTTATCGGCATACATTCCAAAGTCTTTGTTTTTATATAAATCCTTTAGTTTTTGAGGAACAATAAATTCAAAATCATTAGGGTTTTCTTTTTCCATCACGCCTGAAAGAGTGGTGTAATATCTATAATCAACGCCGTCTTTTGGAGAATATGATTTTACGTTTCCATAAGTCAATCGTAAAGTACTGTTCGCATCGGGATAGAATTTCTTATCAGGATTCATTTCCATTAATGCCTTGACATATTTACTGCCCTGTGTATTATTAATCACCGCGAAGGCATCAAGATGCGGTTTGATATTGGTAAGGAAATTATTATAAAAAGCCATTGCATACGCGTAAGCAGGATCTTTTTGGAGTTCTTTCAAATCAGGCTTCGAAAGGAATTTTTCCGCATCAGCTTTATGAATCAAAAAGCTTTTCTTGAAAACAGAAGCAGCAAACTTTTCAAATGTTTCTTTATTTGTTTTGCCTTTGTATTTTTTTACAATCTCTGCCATGTAAGCAGGATGCTGGTCAGCAGGGATGTTTTTATAAAACATTTCTGTGAACGAAGCCAGTATTTTTTGTTCAGAGGCAAGATTAAATGACTTATAAAAATCATCCTCGTCTTTCCTGATTTCAGCTACTGCTTTCCTTACTGCTGCTGTATCCGGCTTCTCTGCTTTCAAAGCTTTTTCCAAATCAGCAAAACTTAAAGCATAAAGTTCAATTGCACTTCCAAAAACAGCTTCGTTAATATAGGTGCGGTGTACAGCATATCTTTTATAGTCGCCATAAGCTTCCTGTATGGTTTGCAGAATCTTTGAATATTCAGGTTTGTCTTTAGCCCACAGATTGAATTTCTGTTCCATGTTTTGTTTTTCTTCAAATACTTTCAGGCGTTTTAACTGTTCGGTCTGACCGATATAATATTTCCAATAGTTGGCAATGCTTGCATATTTAGAGGACATCAACAAACGAATACTATCGCTTTTATCCATTTGTTCTTTCCAGTCTTTTAGCCGGATATCACGCAGTTCGACAGTTGCAGGGTTTGTTTTGTCAACGGCTAGCTGAATACCAAAAGAAGTTTCGTAACGATTTGTGCGCCCCGGAAAACCATAAACCATTGTAAAATCACCGTCCTGCAATCCTTTAATAGAAACATTTAAAAATTTCTTTGGTTTGTAAGGAACATTATCTTTTGAATAAGGAGCAGGTTTATTATCTTTATTTGCATAAATACGGAAGATAGAAAAGTCGCCTGTATGACGCGGCCACATCCAGTTGTCAGTATCTCCGCCGAACTTACCAATTGACTGTGGAGGAGCAGCAACCAAACGAATATCAGTGAATTTTTCGAACACAAATAAATAATAGGCATTGTCTTTGAAGAATGATTTAACGGAAGCTTCATACGTTGTTTTTTCTGTTGCTTCTTTTTGTATTGCTTTGAAAGTAGCTTGTTTTACAGAGTCCTGTTTTTTAATGTCAACACCTGCCAAAGCTTTGTTAACTCTATCGGAAACATCTTCCATACGAATAAGAACTGATGCCCACATATTTGAATTTTCTTTTTCTTCAGCAAATGATTTAGCCCAAAATCCATTGTCAAGAATATTATCCGAAGCGGTACTGTGGTTTGCTATCGACGCATATCCGCAGTGATGATTGGTAAATAATAATCCTTTGTCCGACACAATTTCTGCAGTGCATCCGCCATTGAACCATACTATGGCATCTTTCAGACTGGCATTATTAATATCATATAATTGTTCAGGAGTAAGTTTGAGCCCCAGTCGCTGCATCTCAGCATAATTATTTTTAAGAAGCATTGGCAGCCACATTCCTTCATCTGCTTTCATAAAATTTAAAGCAAGAATGTTAAAAGCTAAAAGTGTAAGTACTGTTTTTTTCATTTTATTATTATTGTTTATTGTATTTAAAAAATTTGCGATAGCAAAAGTAATATTCTTAGTCAGATATTCTATGCTTTTAGTATGAATGGTAAATATTTGATTTCAGTTGAATAGATGTTGTATTCGTTTCATCAACGAATTAAAACAGAAAGGGGAAAACAATCTTTCTTTCCTTTGGATAGTCAGGGAAATGCTTGAGATACCAGTCGTGATGATTCTTGGCACGCGGTACCAGATTGGCAAATGTCCATACCATAAAAGTGAGTGCAGGAAGATTGAAAGCCATCAAAGCAAAGCCCGACCATTCCATTATTTCACCGAAAAGATTAGGCGAAGAAACGTATTTGAATAAAAATCCCTGCGGAATTTTATATCCTGTTTCGCCTGGTTTTCTAAGGTTTATAAGTATTGTATCTGCTTTCCAGTTAATAATCAATCCGCAGAAAAATAATAGTATTCCGACAATGAATGGCAAACTCGTCAGCCAACTTGCATTGTATTTATCCGAAGGAGCCAGTTCGGATAAATAATACCCATTGAGTCCGGCATTCACCAGATTAAACCATGCACCGCTGCATGCTATTACCAAAGGCATCTTTTTGGGAGTAGCTTTTATTCGGAACGGATAAATGAGTGTGCGGTTGAAATAATGAATAATCCAGAGTACAAATAATATCCAGACATAAGAGTTGAATGAATTATGACCTCTGAAAAGAAAACAAAGCATGATTAATAGCGACGGCATTTCCATTACTATCCATGCCGTTTTATTGTTGATTGATATTCCCCAGTTTTCAGTAGTATGTCGGCCGAATGGAGCTGTTACAAAAAACATTGTTATATGAACAACAATAGCAATTGCAAGCCAGATGTAGGCTATAACGGTAATGGTTTGTAAATTCATATTTATTTAAGTCTGTTGGTTGATTTCTGCCATTCGTAAAAGTCGGCAATTGATTCTTCAAACGGGCGGCAATTGTGACCTAGTTCATTTCTGGCTTTCGAATTATCCATATTCGGATGCCCTAATTTAAGCACCTTTATCGATTCGATAGTAAACTGAGGTGCAGTGCCGGTTACTTTGCTGTAAAAGGTAATTAAAGGCAATAATGATTTCAGTACTTTATAAGGAATGATTTTCTTCGGTGTTTTTTTGCCGGTTACTTTTTGTATCGCATCCGCTATTTCTTTCATTGATAAATACCTGCCCGTAGCCAGATATACTTCGCCATTCTTCCCTTTATCAATAGCATTTATAACCGATTCGGCCACATCACGCACATCCACAAAATTATAACCGCCTTCGGGCATCACCGGTATTTTACGATGATAAAACTTAATAAGAGCTTTCCCAAATTCGGAAGGTTTAAAATCATTTGGTCCTATAATACCACTCGGACGAAGTACAGTTATTTCCGGATTTTTACTTGCCGATTCCTTGAGCATATACTGTTCCGCAGTCGATTTCGAATAATCATACGTAAACCCTGTGGCTGTTTTGTAAGTTCTGTTTTCAACAAACGGGTCGGTAAGCGGTTCTTCCATTACAGCATGCGTGCTGCTTATATGTATTATTTTTTTTACTCCTTTGCTTCTCGACACTTCCAGCACATTTTTAGGTCCTTCGGTATTTGTTTTAAACACAATGCCTTTAGGGTCGCCGTTGATACTGATAATAGCAGCACTGTTGATAACATAATCGCAGCCGTCAATCAACCTTGATAAATCTTCTTTATTGAGCACATCACCCTGAATTGTCTCTATCGGCAAACCTTTCAGGCTTTCATCCATTTTATTATAAAAAGCTTTTACACGGTATCCTTTTTCTACTAATAACCGGCATATTGTGTTTCCTAAATGACCGCTTGCACCTGTTACTGCTATAGTTTTGCTCATACTTTAATTAATAATCAATGTTTAGAATCAATGTGAAATATATAAATATCAAAAGTAGTTTTTTTTTCAACACAGAGAACACTGAGAAAAAGTGAGAGTTTCACAGAGATAATATAAAAGCCTCCTATTTCTTGAATTTTTTTTTCGGCACCACAGATTTCACAGATTAAAAGTATATAGAATCTGAGTAAATCTGTGAAATCTGTAGTAAATAAAAGCCTCCTATTTCTTGATTTTTTTTTCTGCACCACAGATTTCTCAGATTAACACAGATTAAAAGTAAATAGAATCCCCGGCTGGCGCGAGCGTCTTTTCCGCTCGTGCCGATTATTAAGTGGTGTCCTCACCACTACACAAAGTACTTCCATTGCTACCATTTTCCAACCAAATAAATCTTTTATTGAAAGTGCCTTGTTATTAAAAGTAGCTTTGTAAAAAAAGAAATGATAAAAGATAAACCGAAATCTCCCAATACGCTCTAAGCTGACGGAGGAAGGAAAGTGTGAAGGCGCTTAGTGTGTATATAAATTGTAAGTTTTACTTACAGGCAATAAAAGTAAGCCTAGCTTATAAAATAAATAGAATACAACAAAAGTAAATAAAAGGGAAGACCTTTATTTCTTTGGAGCAGTGCTTGCTGTTACCAGATATTGAAGCAACAAATCCTGTTTCCTGCCATCTATCACTTCTTTTTCCATTTTAGCATTCAGTTTTTTAACCATTGCAGGAACTAATTTATTCCATTTTTCAATTGTTTCAGACGATGGTCTCTTCAGATTATGGCATTCACTGCAATTCTGCTGGTATAAATTCTTTCCTTCATTCAGCGATTCCAAAGTAACACCTTTATAATTGGTGTTGCCTCTTTCCACATCTGTCTGTGTCAAATCCATTAATTTTGCATTACATGCCGACATTAATGCCAACGATAAAAATACCAGTATTGTTCTCGATTTCATAATATTATTTTCAAGTGTTAATTAATTTTATAAAGGCAAATGCGGTTTCAATCTGGGCTCTTCCTGCAATCGTTCCGCCACTTTTTCCATAATCGACATTTTCATTTTTGCATCTATTCCGTTATCCAGCTCTTCCACATCGCGCAAAAGAGTAATAACAATAAACGCATTTTCGTCTTCCACCTTCCCGAATATTGCATTCGGGTCGTTCATCAGCCACTGCATACTTGCCGAAACATGTTCAGTAAATTTTAATGCTGCCGAAATATTCATTTCATTATTCTGGTCGGTTTTTACCTTTACCAAATCATTTTTCGTCACCTCTAATTTTAAAAAATTCTCCTTCGTCATTTCTTTTATAAAGGCACATTCTTCGTCAGTAAAGCGCAGGGGTTGTTTTATGTTTTCAGACATTATTTATAAGTTAATTTTATTATTTACCAACCTTTTGTTTCGTAGCCAAATCAATTTCATAAACCGATTCATTTTCATTTTTTGCTACCCATGCGGTTTTTTTACCAACAGAAGAAATGGAAGCATATTCAAAAGGAAGAATAATTTTATTGTCCACCGAAATCACTCCCCATTTATTATCTTTTTTTACTGCGATATAATCTCCTGAAGGCCAGGCATCAGCATACATAAACGGAATTACTACTTTTCCTTTTCTGTCAATTAATCCAAATTTACCATCCTTTTTTGCAGGTGCCACATTCAAATCATCCGAATAACTTTCAATCATTTCATAAGTAAACGGAACGATAATTTCATTTTTCAAATTCACAACACCGCAAATATTATTCTTTCCTACTGGCCATATTCCTTTCGAAATCCTTTTCGACCAGAACTCATATTGAGGAGCAATTATCATCTTTCCTGTTAAATCAATCACCCCTACATTCGAAGCATTTTCATCACCTACAATCAATACTTTATCATTCGGATAATATTCCATTCTTCCGTATTTAGGCGCTATTATCTCTTTGCCTGTACTGTCAAGCAATCCATGTTTATAATCAAATTCACCTGTTTTTATTTTCACGATTGCATATCCTTTTTCAAACGATTCTACTTCATCGTATTTGCATTTTACTACTTCTTTGCCTTGCTCATCCACAAAACCAGCCTTCCCGTTTTTATTAATCACTTTACTTAATCCGGGTTTATAACCGAAATTAAAATCAACTTCTTTATACATCGGCTTCACCACATATTTATCGTCAGCATCCACAAAGCCATACAAACCTGACTTTTCATCCAGTTTACTCGATACACTTTGAGCTACAGCAATATGCTGAACAACAGATAATGATACCGTAATCGCAATTAATTTTAATGATTTCATTTTATTTTTATTCTTATTAAATTATCCTACTCATAAGGCTTTTCGGCTTCGCCAAATATAATTTCAAATTCAAACTTCGTATTAATTCTGAATATACTAGTTAGGAATCAGGCAAAGGTAAATTAATTTAGTAAACACAATTATTCCAAACACCTAAAATTAAATATTTAAAAATACACAGTGCTTCACACATAGTCACCCCTCTACTTTTTTCAAGGAGAGGGGCAGGGGGTGAGGTCTAATAAGCAAAATCGTTTACAACCAAAATATACCAGTCCTGAAATTTAATTTCGTCCTTATTCTAATTAAATACTTACTTCCAAACAATATTTTATTTAATTATCAGTTATCCTATCTGTATTTTGACTTACTTTGAATGGTGAAATTAAAATTATCCGTTATCGTTACATTGTTTCTGTTCAGTCTGGTTGGCTATTCACAACCCGGCGGCAACAGCACGTATCAGTTTCTTAATCTTCCGATATCAGCCCGTGTAACAGCTCTTGGCGGCAATTTGCTGTCTGTTAAAGATAACGATTTGAATGTCGCCCTTCTCAATCCATCTCTGCTTTCCGATTCGATGAACAATAATGTAGCATTGAGTTTCATCAATTACATAGCAGGTACCAAATATGGATATGCCGCCTTCGGCAAACATTTTAAAAAAGCAGGAAATTTTAGTGCCGGAGTTTATTATCTCGATTACGGAAAAATCACAAGAGCCGACAATACCGGCGCTATCATTGGAACTTTCGGAGCCAACGAAATGAGTTTTAACTTATCCTATGCTCATTCGGTTTTAGATTCAAACTTCGCAATCGGTGTCGATTTAAAAACAATCTATTCGGTTATGGATGTTTATACATCACTCGGAACAGCCATCGATTTTGGTGCAACTTATTATAATCCCAAAACAAATTTTGGACTTGCAGCTGTTATAAAAAACGTGGGAACTCAATGGTATTCATATAATGATGTCACAAAAGAAAAACTCCCTTTCGAAGTTCAAATAGGAAGTTCCTATAAACCAAAACATGTTCCTCTTCGTCTTTCCGTCGAATATCAAAATCTTGAAAGATGGGATTTAACATATCAGGATCCAATGGCTCCTTATAAACGAGACGCTAATGGAGTTATAATCGAGCCCAATAAATACAAAGCTTTTGGCGATAAGCTAATGCGTCATTTTGTAATAGGAGGGGAGTTTATTATTACCAAAAATCTTTTTATAAGAATAGGTTATAATTATAAACGTCGAGAAGAATATTCAAGTCCTGTAAAGCCTGGAGAAGCTGGATTCTCCTATGGTTTCGGATTCAAGGCATATAAATTCCATTTCAGTTACGGAAGAGCCAATTATCTTATGGCAGGGGCAAGCAATAATTTTTCAATAAGTTTTGATATCAATAGTTTTTATTCAAAGTAAAACTAAATCAATCTAAAAAAAAAGGCAAGCCTATAAGCCGGGTTCTGTATTCTTCCGAAGAAGAACTTCTATCATTTATCTAGGCTTGTTGTCGCCAACAAGCTCAAGCAACCTACCCTCCGAAATTGAGCGAGCAGCTCTTAAGCTTCGGTTTATTTGGTCTTTCAACTCCCAAGGTTTACCCGAAATAACTGTCACCAATCATTTCCGTGAGCTCTTACCTCACATTTTCACCATCACCGCGCATTGCTGCACGGCTGTAATTTTCTGTGGCACTTGCTGTCTTTGTATTCCTACAAATCCTTCCTGTTAGGAAGTGGGATGCTCTGTGTTGCCCGGACTTTCCTCCCCCCTTCAGTATTCCGAAGAGCAGCGATAGAACGGCTTGCGGTGCAAAGATAGTCATTAGTTTATTGGTTTATTAGTCTATACCTAAAAAAGAACCTGCTACAAATAACATCCAGACTAATAAACCAATAAACCAATAAACTAATAAACTAATGACTAATCACTATCTCCGTAGCCCCAAAGCCGTATTTCGAGTACGATGCGTCATGTGCTTTTACATTATCATAAGAAGAAATTAAATTCAAAACTTCCTGTTTCAATCTTAATTTACCAACTCCATGTATCACAATTAATTTTTTGTAACGCTCATTTATAGCTTTATCCAGCGCATTTTGGAAATGTTTCAACTGCACCTGCACAATTTCATGATTTGATAAATGCGAATACCGGTCAAGCAATTCATGGATATGCAAATCTATTTCCATTTCCAAAGCCGGATTATTCACTGCATTCGGTTTCGAATTAACATTTGAAGCCGAAGTCGTTTTCTTCTGCAATAAAAGTTGATTCAAATCTCCTTTTATCAACCCATCTTTTTCCGATTCCGACAAATCATCAATCAATGAAATATTAATAACATAAGCCTTCTCATCAAAAAAACAATTCTCCTCAAAAGCCCTTTCCTTATAAAGTTTTACAATCTTAAACTTTATTATTTCACTCACCGGATATTGATAAGAATGCTCCTTCGTATCAAAAAACAAAACATCAACCTTGAAATTTGCCAACTGCTCAATATGCTTTTTCTCAAAAGTCTCAATAAGTACAGTCGTATAACTTTCCGTTTCACCCGCCTCCAAAGTCAATGTTTTCTGATTCTTCAGCACAGAAAACGTAAACATCGTTTTGTAAGCAGTATGATTAATAAACCAGACATTCAAATTCGAATGCTCAATATCATTCTCTTTTTCCGGCGAAAAAGCAATATAAATCCCATCCTGTTTCAAATTATCCTCCCTGAAAACCGGCTTTTCAACTCGCTCAATTGTCTGTACCACAGTCTTCGAAACAACCCTCTCCACAGCATTATCCTCAACTAACAGCAACTCCGAAATCAAAACAGGAACCTCAAAATCATCCTCAATTGTTACACTAACAGTCGTTTTATTAATAATTTTACTCACAGTTCCTTCCCGTTTTTCATTCAGAAACCTCACATTATCACCTATTTTTAAATTCATAATACAAAAGTAGATAGATTATCCGAATAACAACTCAAATCATTTCTCCATACAATAAGCCAAATTATTTGGGCGAATTTCCAGCCAGCATCCTTGCAAGTTCCTCCCCGCCCACACGCGGTATCTTTTTTTCTTTAACTTTTTCGCTGCGCGGCAATGGCAAAAAAAGGATACTTCACGCGGGTCGGGCGCAGCCGCAAGTTCATCGTCCTCCTCAAGTTTTCCTTCCACAATCAACCAATACCCAATACCTCCAAAGGTCAATAGCACCAAAATCAACCAATTACAATAACAAAGCCTCCAAGTTTTGCCAGCCAATCTCCAAGTTTGGTCAGCCTGCCTCCAAGTTTTGCCAGCCTGCCTCCAAGTTTTGCCAGCCAACCTCCAAGTATTGCCAACCAATCTCCAAGTTTTGCCAGCCAACCTCCAAGTATTACCAGCCAATCTCCAAGTTTTGCCAACCTACCTCCAAGTATTGCCAGCCTACCTTCAAGTTTTGCAAGCCAATCTCTAAGTTTAACCAGCCAACCTCCAAGTTTTCAGATACAGACTCCCCTCTCCGTTGGAAAGGGGCATGAAGTGAGACGATGAAAAGTTTAAATAATAATCTTAGGAATAAGTGTCAAAAACACCCTATAAAGTATCATTGAGCAATTTTCCGCTCTCAATCAACTTCTTCAAATAAGGTTCATAAATGGTTTCCTTCATCAATTTTAAATGCCCGATATGATGACAATCGGTACCAAGAAACGAAATCATCCTTTTATCAATCAATTGTTCAGCCACCTTCTTAGTAGCCAAAGAATAATATCCCGAAAGGGAATTAATATTCATCTGCAAATAAACACCTTTATCAATAAAATCCTCATACCTCTGAAATTCAGTATGCCAGAAATTATATCTCTCAGGATGCGCCAAAATAGGTTTATAACCCAGCATTTGCATTTTAAAAATAATATGAAACAAATTATCCGGAGGATTCATATATGAAATTTCAAACAACAAATACTTATCACCAAAAGTCAATAATTTCTCTTCATCCAGTTTTCGTTCAAAGTCAAAATCCAGATAATATTCAGAAGCAGCTTCCACAATAATCGGCATCTTATTTTCAGTCACTTTAGCCTTCACATCTTCCAACCCGGCTAATATCGTAGCCGACGAATTCTTATAATAATCACTCATCGTATGTGGCGTCGTTATTACCTTCCGATAACCAAAGTTATGCATTTCAGTAATCATTTCCACACTTTCCTCCACCGTTTTCGACCCATCATCAATCGCCGGTATAAAATGCGAATGCATATCACAACCTACATAAGATAAGTCCACAGGCGTTTCCAACCTTTTATTCTTTTTAAATCTATCGAATAATCCCACCTGTTTTTATAATTTATAATTTGTTTTAAACCACTCCAAAGTATATTTCAATCCTTCCTCTATTTTAATCTGCGGATAATAGCCTAAAATATTTTTTGCCTTCGAAATATCCGCCAACGAATCTCTTATATCTCCGGCACGTTCTTCTCTAAATGCAGGTTGAATACTGCTTCCTGTAATCTTTCTCAAAACATCAACCAGTTGTTTTAATGAAATTCGTTCGCTCACCGCAATATTAAATACATCGCCATTTGTATTTATATTTTCTGCAAACATAGCCTTAACATTAGCTTGCACAGCATTTGCCACAAAAGTAAAATCACGCGTCTGCTCTCCATCACCATTTAATACCGGCGCTTCATTATGAAGCAAAGCATTAATAAATAAAGGAATTGCAGCAGCATACTCGCCTTGCGGATTTTGTCTCGGACCAAAAATATTAAAGTAACGCAAGCCAATAATTTCCATTGAATACGTTTTCGCAAATATTTCGCCATACAATTCATTCGTCATTTTCGAAACAGCATACGGCGACAACTGCTTCCCAATCTGGTTTTCCACCTTCGGTAATATTTTACTGTCACCATATACTGAAGATGAACTTGCATACACCACACGTTTAACTTTCGCATCGCGAGCAGCAATCAATACATTTAAAAATCCGGTAGCATTTACATTATGAGTAGCAATAGGGTTTTTTATTGACCTTGGCACAGAGCCCAGCGCAGCCTGATGAAAAACATAATCGACGCCTTTGCAGGCAGAATTACAATCATCAATATTGCAAATGTCACCTTTAATAAACTGAAAGTTATTTCTCGATAAAAAAGGCTGGATGTTCTCTTCAAAGCCAGTTGATAAATTATCAAGTACAATTACTTTTTTAGCATTGTTTTTAAATAAATACTCTACAATGTTGGAACCAATAAAGCCGGCACCTCCCGTAACTAAAAAGGTTTTTGTTGAAATATCTATAGTGTGAAATGGAGTATCGTACATATTTTAGTTATAACTTATAACTATCTTTTTACATATTGCTGTTCGTAGTATTTTTTATAATCTCCTGAAGTAACGTTGTTCAGCCACTCTTCATTGGCAAGATACCAGTCAACAGTTCTCTCCAATCCTTCTTCAAATTGTAAAGAAGGTGTCCAGCCTAATTCTTTTTGAAGTTTGGAACTGTCAATCGCATAGCGCATATCATGTCCGGCGCGGTCTTTTACATATGTTATAAGTTCTGCAGATTTACCTTCCGGACGATTCAATTTCTTGTCCATTATCTTGCACAACAAATGAATCAAGTCAATGTTAGTCCATTCATTATGTCCGCCAATATTGTAAGTAGTTCCTGCTTTTGCATTATGGAATATTACATCAATAGCTCTTGCATGATCTTCTACAAATAACCAATCACGAATGTTTTCACCTTTTCCGTAAATCGGAATTGATTTATTATTCTTGATATTGTAAATTGACAAAGGAATAAGTTTTTCAGGGAAATGATAGCTTCCATAATTGTTAGAACAGTTTGAAATTACTGCATCCAAGCCATAAGTATCATGATACGCTCTCACAAAGTGGTCCGAACTGGCTTTCGATGCCGAGTAAGGACTATGAGGGTCGTATGAAGTTGTTTCAGTAAACAAACCTGTTTCTCCTAATGTTCCGTAAACTTCATCAGTTGATACATGATAAAAACGATGAGCAGAAAAGTTATCTTTCCATTCATTTTTAGCGGCATTCAGAAGATTAACCGTACCAATAACATTTGTCATTAAAAACTCCAAAGGATTTGTAATGCTTCTATCCACATGACTTTCAGCAGCTAAATGAATTACTGCATCAAATTTATTTTTTGAAAATAATTCATTTATAAATGCAGCATCAACAATATCACCTTTTACAAAACTATAATTTGATTTGTTTTCGATATCCTTTAAATTAGCTAGATTTCCTGCATAAGTCAATTTATCCAGGTTAACTATTTCATAGTTCGGATATTTATTTACAAATAATCTTACAACGTGTGAGCCAATAAAACCGGCTCCTCCAGTGATTAATATCTTTTTCATTCCCTTGATCTTGATTCGTAAATTCGTATAATTAGTTATCTGAACTTTATAAACTCCAGTAATTTAATTCTTTAATCTTTCCTCTTAGTATTCCTTTAACATCAACTACGACACCGCCTTCTGAAAGAATAGATTTGTAGTATTGTTCATCTAAATTTAAATATTCCTTATGATTAACGCAGACAACAACTGCATCGTATCCTGTTCCAGCTTTCTCAATTAATCCAAAACCATATTCATGTTTTAGTTCTTCAGAAGAAGCATAAGGGTCAACGATATCAACTTTAACACCAAAGGATTCAAATTCTTTTATTACATCCGCAACTTTTGAATTACGTATATCACTAACATTCTCTTTAAATGTAGCACCCATAACCAAAACGCGTGACTCAGAAATATTTTTCTTTGCAGCAATTATGTTTTTTACAGTTTGTTTGGCTACATAAAATCCCATTGAATCGTTTACATATCTGCCGGAATTGATAACACGAGAATGATAACCCAATGCTTCCGCTTTATACGTTAAATAATATGGGTCAACACCGATACAATGCCCGCCAACCAAACCGGGCGAGAACTTTAAAAAATTCCATTTAGTGCCAGCGGCTTCCAGCACATCAAATGTATTAATTCCTAATCTGCTGAAAATAATGGAGAGTTCATTCATCAAAGAAATATTTACATCTCTTTGAGTATTCTCAATGATTTTTGCAGCTTCAGCAACCTTTATAGAAGGCGCTTTGTGTACACCGGGCTCCACAATAATTTTATATGTTTCAGCAATTACTTCCAATGATTCTTCATCGCAGCCAGAAACAACTTTTAAAATTTTTGTGATGGTATGTTCCTTATCTCCCGGATTTATTCTCTCCGGAGAATAGCCTACTTTAAAATCTGTTTTGAATTTTAAACCTGATACTTCTTCGAGTACAGGTATGCAATCTTCTTCAGTACAGCCTGGATAAACAGTAGATTCATAAACTACATAGTCGCCCTTTTTCAGTGCTTTTCCAACTGATGTGGATGCTCCAATCAATGGTTTTAAATCCGGTAAGTTGTGCTCATCTATTGGTGTAGGTACAGCAACAATAAAAAAGTTGGCTTGTCTTAAAACATCAATCGAAGTAGTAAATTCAATATCACATCCGTCAAACTCTTTAGAATCCAGTTCCTGCGAAGGGTCGATATTGTTTTGCATCATTTTCACCCGCTCTTCATTAATATCAAAGCCGATAACTTTTACTTTTTTTGCAAATGCCAAGGCAATTGGTAAACCAACATATCCAAGACCAATGATTGCGATTTTCGCTTCTTTATTTTTAATTTTTTTAATCATGATTTTCTATTCTCTTTTCTTAATGAATAAATCCGTTCAATAATATCCACAACTTTTAACCCTTCCATTGCGTTTGTTGTGATTTCTGTTTTGCCCTTTAAAGTATTAATAACATTGGTGATTACCTGAGGATGATTATTTGCCGACCCTTTATATGTCCCATAATCATTAGCCGAATTTGTAGGGCCAAGTTCCGGCATTGTATACTCTTTAATGTTGCAATACTCCACTTTTTCAAGATACTGTCCGCCTAATTTTACACTTCCTTTACTACCAATTACAGTAATACTGCTTTCTAAATTACTTCCCCAAACAGCTGTAGAGTAATTAATACAACCCATTCCTCCGCTTACTAAATTAAAACTTACCAATCCGCTATCTTCAAATTCTGTAAGCTTGTTATGATTAAAATCTTTGAATAAAGCATGTATATCCTTTATATCGCCAAATAACCAATACATTATATCAATGAAATGAGAAAACTGAGTAAATAAAGTTCCGCCATCCAAACTTTGTGTACCTCTCCAACCTCCATGTTTATAGTACTTTTCATCTCTGTTCCAAAAACAATTTAATTCAACAATAAAGATATCTCCAATTATTTTTTCCTCAACAATCTTTTTCAACCAGGCAGAAGGCGGAGAATATCGATTCTGCATCACACAAAACACGGTTTTGTTTTTTGTTGAAGCACTATTAATTATCGTTTCACAATCTGTTTTTGTCAAAGCCATTGGTTTTTCAACCACCACATTTTTTCCTGCATCAATAGCCAATAATGCATGTTCGCAATGCAATCCGTTTGGGGTGCAAATTGTAACAACATCTAAATCGTTATTGGCAGCAAGCAACTCATCAATTGACGTATAATATTTTTCATCAATGCCGGCAAGCCCCAAATCTTCCTTCGGCAATAGATCACAAACAGCTACAAGTTCAGCTTCCGAATTTCTCCTCACCATCTCTGCATGCCGTTGCCCAATATGTCCCTGCCCGATTATTGCAAACTTTATCTTCCCCATCTATAATTTACAAACCTTCCCGCTTTCTAATTTATATTTCTGTTTACTCTCCTTGCAAACCGCCAGTCCATCTTTATCAAAAGCCAGTTTATGACCATATTCGCTCACCCAGCCAATTTGTTTTGCAGGATTGCCAACCCATAACGAATACGGTTGAACATCCTTTGTAACAACAGCTCCGGCACCAATAAAAGCAAATTCCCCAATAGTATGTCCGCAAACAATAGTTGCATTTGCGCCAATTGTAGCTCCTTTGCCAACATGAGTTTTAACATATTCGTTTTTACGGCTAATTGCACTTCGTGGATTTATTACATTCGTAAAAACCATTGAAGGACCCAGAAAAACATCATCCTCGCAAATAACTCCGGTATATATCGAAACATTGTTTTGCACTTTCACATTATTTCCTAAAACCACATCAGGAGAAATAACCACATTTTGCCCGATATTGCAATTTTCACCAATAATACTGTTAGGCATAATATGAGAAAAGTGCCAAATCCTTGTTCCTTTTCCAATCTTACAGCCGGCATCTGCAACCGCTGTATCGTGCACCTGATAATCTATGCCCATGAATTGGAAAATGTTAAATGATTGCTGTTTCTATTCCAATTTTTTTCTGAAAAATCACCTAAAAAGTCGAAAAGCAAAACAGTAAATCGCATTAAAACGAGTGTAATTCTTAAATAAACGAGTGTAATTCTCATTAAAACGAGTGAATGTTTCATTAAAACGAGTGTGCCTTTCATTAAAACGAGTGGAATTCGCATTAAAACGAGTGGAACTTTCAAAGAAACGAGGAGAATTTTTGGTAAAACGAGTGGAATTTCATTTGTCTTATCAATATGTAAAGCCATTTCGGTTCTTCCTGTATTTTTGGGGTTAATTAATAACATTTCAATTCTTAACTTTTTTATTGATTACCCAAAATTCCTATGCTCCGTTTTATTCAATTCGTCTTTTGATAAAGATTTAAAATAGTTATACGTTATTTTTAATCCTTCTTCACGACTAACTTTTGCTTCCCAGCCCAAAATTGCCCTTGCTTTTGTAATATCAGGTTTACGCTGTTTCGGGTCATCCTGCGGCAAAGGTTTCGAAATTAATTTTTGTGTTGTACCAGTCAGTTTAATTATTTCTTCTCCAAACTCTTTTATCGTTATTTCGCTTGGATTGCCAATGTTCATAGGCTGTACATAATCACTCATCAGCAAACGATAAATGCCTTCAACCAAATCATCCACATAACAGAATGAACGGGTTTGAGAGCCGTCACCAAACATAGTTAAATCCTCGCCTCTTAGTGCTTGCCCAATAAAAGCAGGTAATACACGACCATCATTAAGTCGCATTCTCGGTCCGTAAGTATTAAAAATACGAATAATACGGGTTTCCAATCCGTGATAAGTATGGTAAGCCATTGTCATCGCTTCCATAAATCGTTTCGCTTCATCATAAACTCCTCTAGGACCCACAGGATTTACATTTCCCCAATATTCCTCTGTTTGCGGATGAACCAGAGGGTCGCCATAAACTTCGGAAGTGGAAGCCACAAGAATACGTGCTTTCTTGGCACGAGCCAAGCCAAGTAAATTATGTGTGCCGAGCGAACTTACTTTTAATGTTTGAATCGGGATTTTTAAATAATCAATAGGGGAAGCAGGCGAAGCAAAATGCAGAATATAATCCAGATTGCCGGGAACAAACACATACTTGGAAACATCGTGATGATAAAACTCAAAATGTTCCAGTTTAGTAAGATGTTCAATGTTTTTTAAGTCGCCGGTAATCAAATTATCCATACCGATAACATGGTATCCTTCTTTAATAAATCTATCGCAAAGGTGAGAACCTAAAAACCCTGCAGCACCTGTAATTAATACTCTTTTCATATTTATTTTACGATTTCTCTACCTATTGAACAATAATAATATCCTAGTTCTTTCATTTGCTGATTGCTGTATAAATTACGGCCATCAAATATGGTTTTGTTTTTTAATAATGATGATACTTTATCGAAATCAGGAGTTCGGAATAAGCTCCATTCTGTAGCTATCAGCAAAGCATCCGCATCTTTCAATGCTTCATATTCATCATTTGCATAAATAATTTTATCACCGATTAATTTCCGAACATTATTAATCGCTTCAGGGTCGTAAGCCGAAATAATAACACCTTCTTTCACCAGTTCATCAATGATATACAAAGCAGGAGCTTCGCGAATATCATCTGTGTCAGGCTTGAAAGCCAAACCCCAGATTGCTATCTTCTTTCCTTTTAAATTTCCTTTGAAATAATCTCTGATTTTTGGAACAATTATAGTCTTTTGTTTTTCATTGATGTCCATTACCGAATCAAGTATCTTGAAATCATAATTCACTTCAGCTGCTGATTTAGCCAATGCCTGCACATCTTTCGGGAAACAACTTCCTCCATAACCAATGCCAGGGAATAAAAAGCGTTTACCAATTCTGTCATCACTTCCAATTCCAATTCTTACAGCATCAACATCTGCACCCAGCCTTTCGCATAGGTTTGCAATTTCATTCATGAAAGTAATTTTGGTTGCAAGAAATGCATTTGCAGCATATTTAGTCAGTTCAGCTGATTTTTCATCCATAAATAAAATTGGATTCCCTTGGCGAACATAAGGTTTGTAAAGTTCTTCCATCGTTTTACGAGCTCTTTCAGTACTTGTACCAATCACAACTCTATCAGGTTTTAAAAAATCATCAACAGCAAATCCTTCTCTCAAAAATTCGGGATTTGAAACTATGTCAAAATCAACTTTTGCGTTTTTAGCTACCGCAACACGCACTTTTTCTGCAGTACCCACAGGTACAGTACTTTTATCAACAATAACTTTATAATCCTTAATAATCTTTCCTAAATCATCGGCTACGCCAAGTATATAACTTAAATCCGCCGAGCCATCTTCGCCCGGAGGAGTGGGCAATGCAAGGAAAATGATTTTTGCATTTTCAATCGCTTCTGCAAGATTGGTGGTGAAAGTCAATCTTCCCTGTTTAATGTTTCTTTCAAATAATACATCCAAATGAGGCTCATAAATAGGCACCTCACCATTCTGCATCTTCTTTACTTTTTCCTGATTAATATCAACACAAATTACATGGTTCCCTGTTTCTGCAAGGCAAGTACCGGTTACTAATCCTACATATCCAGTTCCAACTACTGCTATATTCATATCTTAATTTTAAATTTCAGTTTTGATTATTTATTTACAAATTCAAGAACCGAATCTGTAATGTATTTTAATGTCTCCTCGTCCAGCTCAGTATGCATTGGCAACGATACTACAGAAGCGCAAAGCTTTTCGGTTACAGGGAAATCTCCTGATTTATATCTATCATCCAAATAAGCTTTTTGTAAATGCAATGGAATCGGATAATATATCATCGCAGGAATATCTTTGACTGCTAAAAACTCACGAAGTGCATTTCTGTCAACTCCGTTTAACTGCAATGTATATTGATGAAATACGTGATTGGAATATGCCGCACGTGCAGGTGTTTTCAATTTTGGATTGTTTGCAAATGCCTTGTCATAATAACTTGCAGCTTTGTTTCTAGCTGCACAATAATTATCAAGCTGACGTAATTTAATTCTCAAAATAGCAGCCTGAATACTGTCAAGGCGAGAATTAACACCAATTAAATCATGAATATATTGTGCAGTCTGCCCATGGTTTGCAATGATTCTGATCTTCGCTGCCAATGCATCATCATTTGTAAAAATAGCGCCCCCATCTCCATAACATCCTAAATTTTTTGAAGGGAAGAATGATGTACAGCCTACTGTACCGATTGCTCCCGCTTTTTTCTTTGTTCCATCAGCAAAAATATATTCAGCGCCAATTGCCTGTGCTGTATCTTCAATTACATATAAATTATGTTTTTTAGCCAATGCCATTATCGCTTCCATATTAGCACATTGCCCAAACAGATGAACTGGTACAATAGCTTTAGTTTTAGGAGTAATTGCTTTTTCGATAGCCTTAACATCAATGTCAAAAGTATCTGGAATTACATCAACTAATACTGGCTTCAAGCCTAATAAACCTATAACTTCAGCAGTTGCCACATAAGTAAAGTCGGCAGTAATCACTTCGTCGCCCGGTTTTAAATCCAATGCCATCATCGCAATCTGAAGCGCATCTGTGCCATTTGCGCAAGGTATTACGTGTTTAACACCAAGATATACTTCCAATTCCTTCTGAAATTCCTTTACTTCAGGTCCGTTAATAAATGCAGTATTATTTATTACATTTTGAATTGCTGAATCAACTTCTGTTTTTATTTTTTCGTATTGACTTTTAAGGTCAACCATCTGAATCTTCCTTGCTACTTTTTCCATTTTTATCTTTCTATTAAATAAGGTTGCGAAGATAATAAAATTATGTAAACGCTATTGGGTATTATTGTTTAATCTATTGCATATTAAATTGTAATTTAGCGCACTTTTAAAATCAATGAAGAAAGCTATAATTTTTATTTTCATCCTTTGCAACCAGTTTCTTTCGGCGCAGGTAAGTATCAAGGATTCATCAATTACAACTCCTCTTATCAGTGTTTCGTATGCTTATCAGTTACCGGGAGGAGATATGGCTAAACGATTTGGCAACTGTTCGTCCACTCAAATGAATCTTGATTTCAAGAGCCACTCTTATTTAATGCTTGGAATTAATGGAAGTTATTTCTTTGGAAACACTGTAAAGGAAAATGTGTTGGCAAATATTTCTACTAAAGATGGCGGTATAATAGGGCAGGACGGGCAATATGCCAATGTTCCAATGTATGAGCGAGGTTTTACAATTTCAGGAACCATTGGTGGAATGATTCATTTCAAGAAACCAAATCCTAATTCCGGAATTGTTTTTAGTGAAGGGTTTGGTTTTATTCAGCATAAAATACGGATTGAAGTTATAGGCAATAATGTTCCCGAACTTGACAAACAGTATAAAAAAGGATATGATAGATTAACAAACGGATTTTTGCTTACTCAAAATTTAGGTTATATGTACATGAGCAACAATAGGCTTTTGAACTTTTATTTCGGGTTCGAATGTCTGGAAGGATTTACTCAAAATCGCAGAAGTTACGATTTTGACTTAATGAGTCATGATTCAAAAAAACGTTTGGATATTTTATACGGTGCCCGTGTAGCCTGGATTTTACCATTGTACAAAAAAGCTCCTGCGGAATTTTATACTCATTAAAATCTCCTTCTGAAAGCATTGCCAATAGTGAATAATAATAAACATTAGAAATGCAGATAATTTATAATTTATCCATTTACCTTTATTTATTAGTTATCCGCATTGCTTCACTTTTTAATTCCAAAGCAAAATTATGGGTAAGTGGAAGGAAGAATCAGGAGTTGTCCTTCGACAAGCTCAGGATGACAATCGGAAGTAATGATTCAAAATCAAAAATCATTTGGTTTCATTGTGCTTCACTTGGTGAGTTTGAGCAGGCGCGACCATTAATAGAAAGTTTAAAGTTTAAAGTTCAAAGTTCAAAGTTACCTGCTGATTTAAAAATCGTATTAACCTTCTTTTCCCCTTCGGGATACGAAATCAGGAAGAATTATCAATATGCCGATTATATATTTTATCTGCCTATTGATACTCCTTCAAATGCCCGAAAGTTTATTGAAACGATTAATCCTACTTTAGTTTTCTTTGTAAAATATGAGTTTTGGTTTAATTATTTGCAGGAATTAAAACGTAAAAACATTCCGACTTATTTGGTAAGCGGTATTTTCAGAGAGAATCATTATTTCTTTAAAGCATACAGCAACTGGTTTCGCAGGCAATTGAAATGTTTTACTCATTTCTTTTTGCAGGATGAAAAGTCGATGGAATTATTAAAAACAATAGGCTACACCAATACTACTTTTGCCGGAGATACTCGATTTGACAGAGTAGCTGACATTGCTGCAAATGTAAAATCGTTTCCTTTGATTGAACAATTCAAACAGGATAAAAATGTTTTTATTTGCGGAAGTACATGGGCGGAAGACGAAAAAATAATTTGCCATTATTTTTCCGGTCGTCATCCTGAGCTTGTCGAAGGACAACAACAGAAAGAGAACAACTATAAGTTAATTATTGCGCCTCACGAGATAGATGAAAACCATATTAAATCCATACTCGAACTATTTAAAAGCGTAACAATTGTAAGGTATTCGCAGGCGAATGAAGCAAATGTAAAAACTACAGACGTATTAATAATAGATAATATCGGGATGTTATCTTCGCTTTATCAATATGGTACTATTGCTTATATTGGAGGAGGTTTCGGCAAAGGAATTCATAATATTCTGGAAGCTGCCACATTTGGCTTGCCAACTATTTTCGGACCAAATTACCTGAAGTTTAACGAAGCCAAAGAATTGATAAATGCCGGAGGTTCATTTTCTATTGCCAATTATGCTGAATTTGAAAAAACAATGCAGTTATTAAACGATAAATCAGTTTTGAAAACCGCTTCTAACCAGTCGAAACAGTATGTCCAAAGTAGAGTTGGGGCTACTTCCAAAATTTTGAATTCAATTGATTGGAAGTCTTAAGGATGTTTTCCCTGCGTCAATCAGTTTTTGCGATAATGTATACTTATTTATCATTACGCCTTTCTTCATCCCTTTTATTTTCTTTCCTTTTTGTTGGTTGCTATTTATTGGTTGTTGAAGTACTATCAACAGAGCCTCCATAGCACAGTCTTTTAACTTTATTGTCTTTCAATTTGTAAATTGTTAAACAATATGTATTCTTTATTTTATATACAGAATCTCCCTTATCTATTTGGTTCAATAGTAAATTATAAGATGCTAATGGAATCCATTTATTATTTACGTTTATTTCTATTTGTTTTCTTTGATTGTATCTAAGTTTTGTAACTATACCTTTATATTCATCAGTATAAAAAACTTGTTTGTTAGCCTTAATTGAGAACCCTATAACGCAAACAAATATTATCCCCACTACCAATATAAATATTCCCACTATTATATTGTAGTATTTCCCTTTCTTAATCCTTAATATTTCATCATACATATCCCCACAAAAATACTATTAATCCTCACCCACAAATTCTTTTATTTATGCTGCTATATAATAATGAGTAATTTCAGCAAACTATAATTTACTAAACAACCAAATTTATGAAACCTCAGCCAAAACCTAAAATGATGACACAGCCGATAACCGCAATAAACAGTGGCGGCAAAAAAATAACACGTATGGCAAGAGGAAGAACCAACAAAGAGTTGGCGGATAGTATTATTTTTATTTTGACATATAAAAAGGACAGGCAAATGATGGCTGCCATTAATAAAGGCAGCGGACTGGCGTGTCCCGACCGCAGAGTATATTTTAATAAATATATTATTAAAGGAGTGCATGCTCAGGTGTTTCTGAAAAACTGTTCGGATTTGCTTGATAATTTAAGGCAGATTGATATTATGTGTATGCTGAAATCGAACTATTCGAGACCCCGAATTGCTCTTTTGCTGTTCACTAGCCCGTCGAACCTGAAAACCCTGCTAAAAAATATTTTCGAAATTCTTGGGGTTGCCGATGAAAACATTGCTCTTCAGATGCTTCACCTGTAATTGGCGGTAACTTTTATTTTTCGCTTTCTCTTGTTTTCAGGCACTTTCCGCCGATTCACTTTTCCATTTATTAGTCCTTTTAGTGCATTTATTGCCCTTAAATTTGTTGCGTTAAATGATTAACGCTATCTTACAAAGCAGAAACTTTAGCAATACGTTCTTTAAAATCAGTGAAGAGGAGAGTAAAAAAAGTTTTGCGGGGTTATAAAAATGTTTCTCCTTAAGGTAAAACACTTTTACCAAGAGGTAAAAACTAATTTCCGTCAGAAATTATTTATTTCCATAAGG
>CAIQBY010000274.1 GCA_903870175.1 uncultured Bacteroidota bacterium | reverse complement strand
GGCTATACTGAAGGCTATAAACAGCTTGCGATATATGCATTAATTGCAGGTGTTGTGATGATTGTTATTTCTCCACTTGTTCGTAAACTGATGCAGGAAGTCAAATAAATTGTGCCAACGCCAGTACACATAAATGAATTTTTAAAGCTTTCGGAAACCCACCCGATAATAGATGTTCGCACAAGTGCAGAATTTGAACAGGGACATATTCCCGGTGCAGTAAATCTTCCTTTATTTACAAATGAAGAAAGAAAAATAATAGGTACTATTTATAAACAGGAAGGCAAACAACCTGCCGTATTAAAAGGCTTGGAGCTTGTCGGTTCCAAGCTTCATGAATTTATTATTGAAGCAAACAAAATAAATAACTTAGGAATATTCCTTCTTCATTGCTGGCGCGGAGGCATGCGAAGCGCAAGTATGGCTTGGCTTTTTGAGGTATATGGTTTTAAGTGTTTCACTTTAAAAGGCGGCTATAAAAATTTTCGAAGAAATGTTCTTGATAGTTTTAATGAACAAAAAAACATTGTAATTTTAGGAGGAAGAACAGGTTCCGGAAAAACATTGGTACTTCAGGAATTGTCAAAACAGGGAGAACAAATAATCGACTTGGAAAAACTGGCACACCACAAAGGCTCTTCTTTTGGTGCGTTGGGAGAAGAGAAACAATTAAGTCAGGAACAATTTGAAAATGAATTATGGTATCAATTCTCAAAGATTGATATTCAAAAGCAATGCTGGCTGGAAGACGAAAGCAGAAAGATTGGAAGGAATGTTTTACCAGATGGATTATGGGAACAAATGAGAAATGCTAAAGTTATGTTTTTAGATTTGGCAATAGAAGCGCGTGTAAATTATCTTGTAAATGAATATGGTAAATTTACAAGGGCGGAATTGACAGCGGCTATAGACCGTATAAGCAGACGATTGGGAGGCTTAAACACAAAACTGGCTTTGGAGGCAATAGTAAACGGTGATTTGAAAACAGCTTGTGAAATAAGTCTTTCTTACTATGATAAAACGTATGGTTATGGGATGAGTCAAAGGGAAAAAGAAAAGATAGTTTTCTTTTCTTTTGACAAATTAAATGAATCAGAAATAACAAATGAACTTTTAAAATGGAAGAAATTAAATTAACAAAATACAGTCATGGTGCCGGGTGCGGTTGTAAAATAGCGCCTCACGTGTTGGAACAAATTTTAAAATCAGAATTCACAGCTCCTGTAAATGATAAACTGATTGTAGGAAACAGTTCGAAAGATGATGCCGCAGTATATGATATTGGCAATGGACAAGGGCTAATCAGCACTACCGATTTTTTTATGCCGATAGTAGATGATGCATTTGATTTTGGAAAAATAGCATCTGCAAATGCAATAAGTGATGTATATGCAATGGGTGGAAAACCGCTAATGGCAATTGCTATATTGGGTTGGCCCATTAATAAACTGCCTGTCGAGCTTGCTCAAAAAGTAATAGAAGGCGCACGAACAATTTGTGCAGAAGCAGGGATTCCACTTGCCGGCGGCCATAGTATTGATAGTCCTGAGCCAATATTTGGATTGGCCGTTACAGGAATAATAGATTTAAAAAACCTGAAACAAAATAATACTGCCAAAGAAGGAGACTTAATTTATCTTACAAAGAAAATAGGCGTTGGTATGCTTACAACTGCTGAAAAGAGAGGGTTGCTAAAGGAAGAACATAAAGGAGTAGCTGCCAAACAAATGATGAAGTTAAATAAATTTGGAGAGATAGCTGCAAAAATGAAGGGCGTTACAGCGATGACTGATGTTACCGGATTTGGATTGTTAGGTCATTTAATTGAAATGGCTGAAGGCGCCGATTTAACAGCAGAATTAGATTATTCAAAAGTGCCATTGATTGATGACTTACAATATTATCTTGATAAAATGTGTGTTCCCGATAGCAGTTATCGAAATTGGAGTGGCTATGATCCTAAGGTTTCCGGTATCACAGGCAATTCTTTACTTACACTTTGCGACCCGCAAACGAATGGTGGATTATTAATTTCGGTGAACCCTGATTCGAAAAAAGAATTTGAGGAGTTATTGATTACAGAAGGATACAAAGATTTCGTAATTCCGATTGGGAGCATGAAAAGAAAGACCGAAAAAGTCGTTGAAATCATATAATACCAGCTTTTTGAAGAAGTACATAAATATAATAAGTAGC
>CAIQBY010000273.1 GCA_903870175.1 uncultured Bacteroidota bacterium | reverse complement strand
TTTCTGAATAATTCAAATATAAAAATCAGGAAAATGAATAGGAATATAAATAATATAAGTGACTGTATTAGTAGTCCAGGATGTCTTGATTGAAAATCCGATTTTTTATATGCATAATAAACCAGCACATTTCCAATAAATAGAACGGAACCATAAATCGTTCCCATAATCTTCTGGGGAAAACTTCCCCCTTTCTCGACTAAAGAATAAAATTCCCATAAGCCAAGTACTGTAATAATGAAAAAAAGAATAGAAAACGATATCTGACTATAAAATGTGCATCCAAGTAGAACAGCTACAAATGCACCAGAGGTAAGTGTTCGGGTAAAAAAGTTTTTCAAACGATTGAAGTTTTAATCAGTCAATGGAACATCATCAATTAAAAATACAAATATTTCTTTCGGGCCATGTGCGCCTTGTACAAGCGTTTTTTCAATATCGGCAGTTTTACTAGGCCCCGAAATGGTTGCAATCATTGATGGAACAGCACTGCCATATTTATTACGGATAAATTTTAATCCATCCTTTAAGTTATTCAAAAGTTGAGAAGTGTAAGCGATAACAATATGATAATTTGAATAAACAGGAAGACGTCTGCCGGAAGTCTGTTTCGAAGTAATCATAATACTTCCTGTACGTGCAATCAAACATTCGCAAAGAGTTACACCAATATCAGTTGACATAAAATCTTCTTCTTTATCTGAAAATTTGATTTTTCCTTTAGCAAGAACGTCTTTTATGGAAGGTTCAAGACAAAATATATTTTTCCAGTTATTATCTTTTATAAAAAAATCAAAGTTTTCTATAAACTCAGTTTCATTTTCACAGAAAACAAACTTACCATTAAGTGCTGAAAAGTTTTGGGCAAATTGTATTTCAAGCGGTTCTTCAGAAGCAGTAAAAATTTCCGACTCTAAATCAACATCGCCAATCTCTTGAGTTGACTTGGTAGTTAAAGCCTTTCTTATTTTCTTTAAAACTTTTTCTCTTGAAGTTACGTCCGTCATTTGTTAAAACAAAGTGTCATTTGGTTTTTCAGGTTCTTTAGTTGTTGAAGTTGTATCTTCTTTTATTTCTTCTTCTTTTTCCTGATTCTTAACTTCAGCAATTATTTCAGTCAACTCTTTTGCCTGTTCGCTAATTTCTTCTGTCTTTGCCTCACCATTTGAAGCAGATGTTTCCACAACTTTCAGCAAAGGAACTTCATCTTTATCATAAGGGCGTTTTCCAAAAATACTTTCTAAATCTTCCTTGAAAATAACTTCTTTTTCAAGTAATTTTTCAGCCAATAGTTTTAGTAAAGGTTTGTTTTTAGTTAAAATATCTTTAGCTCTCACGTAAGCTAATTCAATCATTTTACTAACTTCCTCATCTATCGTCTGAGCAGTGCGCTCACTGTAAGGTTTAGTAAATCCATATTCATTAGCGCCTGTACTATCATAATAGCTTATGTTACCTATCTTATCATTCAAGCCATAAATGGTAATCATAGCATACGCCTGTTTGGTAATCTTTTCCAAATCACTTAATGCTCCAGTTGATATTTTACCAAATACAATTTCTTCTGCAGCACGTCCGCCAAGTGTTGCGCACATTTCATCCATCAATTGTTCGGTAGTAGTTATCTGGCGTTCTTCAGGTAAATACCAAGCAGCGCCCAAAGAACGACCACGAGGGACAATAGTGACTTTTACCAATGGACTAGCATGCTCCAGCAACCAGCTTACTGCAGCGTGTCCTGCTTCATGATAAGCAATCACTTGTTTTTCATGAACTGAAATAATTTTATTTTTCTTTTCCAATCCGCCAATGATACGGTCAACAGCATCAAGGAAATCCTGTTTGTAAATTTCTGTTTTATCCTGACGTGCAGCAATCAATGCGGCTTCATTACAAATATTAGCAATATCAGCGCCCGAGAAACCCGGTGTTTGCTTAGCTAAAAACTCCACATCAACGGAAGCATCTAATTTCAATGGCTTTAAATGTACTTTAAAAATATCCCTGCGTTCATTCAAATCAGGCATATCAACATATATTTGTCTGTCAAAACGACCGGCACGCATCAATGCTCTGTCAAGAATATCAGCCCGGTTAGTAGCGGCCAAAATAATTACACCGCTATTGGTACCAAAGCCATCCATCTCTGTCAGTAATTGGTTCAAGGTATTTTCACGCTCATCATTTGCTCCCTGTGCAGGAGATTTTCCACGTGCACGACCTATGGCATCTATCTCATCAATAAAAATAATACACGGAGCTTTTTCTTTTGCCTGACGGAATAAATCACGAACACGAGATGCTCCAACACCAACAAACATTTCCACAAAGTCGGAACCTGATAATGAAAAGAAAGGAACTTTTGCTTCACCTGCAACAGCTTTTGCCAAAAGTGTTTTACCTGTTCCCGGAGGGCCAACGAGTAATGCACCTTTAGGTATTTTAGCACCAAGCACAGTATATTTCTTTGGGTTTTTAAGGAAGTCAACAATTTCCTTTATCTCTATTTTTGCACCTTCTAAACCAGCAACATCATTGAAAGTAATATTAACATTAGTATCTTTATCAAATAAAGTAGCTTTGGATTTTCCAATGTTGAAAATCTGTCCGGCACCGCCGCCGCCACCCATTCGGCGCATTATTATAATCCAGATAACAACCATTAAAACAATTGGAAGCA